>NZ_JBIRVR010000016.1:0-171508 GCF_044387105.1 Streptomyces sp. NPDC020379 | reverse complement strand
CGGGCTTTCTGGGGGGGGGGGGGGCTGCGGGGGCGGCCGGGGGCCCCGGTGATTCCCTAACCACTGCCCGCGGGGCGCGGGGGCCCGGGGGGCGGGGGGGGGGGGGGCCCCCGGGCCCCCGCGCCGGCGCTTCTGCTATGGCCGGCGGCGCGTCCCGCTCGCCTGCCGGCCCCGGCGGTGCGCCACTGCGGCAGGGCGCACCGCCGGGATTGCCGCGGACAGGGTCAGGCGACGGTCCCGGCGGGCGCGTCCTCCTCGACGGACGCGGTCAGCACCCCCGCCTTGGTGAACTCCTCCATGAAGCTCGGGAAGGACAGCTTGACGTCCTCGAAGCCCGAGAACCGGTTGGCGGACTGCATCCGCAGACCGGCCACGAACAGCGACATGAAGATGCGGTGGTCACCCCAGCTGGACAGCGTCACTCCGCCGGGGTACGTCTTCGCGCCGCGGACCAGGAAGCCGTCGCAGACCCCGTCGGCGTACAGGACCTCGATGTCCACGCCGGCGCGGGTCAGTTCGGCGGCCATCGCCTCGATGCGCGACGCCTTGTGGAACCGGGTGAGGCGTCCGCCGGTCACCCGCAGGCTGCCCTGCACGTACGCCCCGAGGGCGGCGAGCGTGGGGACGATGTTGGGGCAGTCCATCACATCGACCTCGAAGTCGCCGCACATGCTGCCCTGCGGGTTGTCGACGATCAGCGACAGGTTCTCCTTGTCGAAGGTGACACTCACCCCGAGCTTCTCCAGGATCGGGACGATCGCGAACTCGCCCTGCATGCTGTCGCCGTAGACGTTGGTCAGGACGGTCCGGCCCGGGAAGAGCGCGGCGGCGGCCAGCAGGTACGAGGCGGAGGTGTAGTCCTCGTGGATGGTCACGTCCTGCGTCCGGTACTGGGAGGGCTCCACGTGGTAGTGGCGCATGTCCTCCGACGCGGACACCTTGATGCCCGCGTCGGTCAGGCTCGCCAGCGTCTGCCGGATGTACGACTGGGAGTAGACCTCGCCCGTCACCTCGATGTCGACCGGGTTCTCGGCCAGCGGCGCGGCGAACAGGATGGCGGTGATGAACTGCGAGCTGATGTCGCCCGGCAGCCGGCAGGTGCCGCCCTTCAGGCCGCCTCCCCAGTTGACGACCGGGGCCTTGCCCTCGTCGGCGATCGACTCGATGTCCGCGCCGAGGTCGCGCAGGGCGTCCAGCAGGGGCGCCATCACGCGCCTGCGCAGGGTCGCGTCACCCGTCACCACGACCGGTGTCGGCAGCGCGGAGGCCAGCGCCGTCACGACGCGGAACACCAGGCCCGAGCCGCGGGACTGGATGACGCGCCCGATGTTCGGGAGGGTCCCCCCGATGCCCTTGATCTCCAGGAACCCGTCGTGCTCGGTTATCTCGGCGCCGAAGGCACGGCAGGCGCTCTTCATCGTCTCCGTCTCGTCGCAGCGGAGGTCGTTGTAGACGCGCGACGTTCCCTCGGCCAACGTGCCTACGAGAATGGCGCGTTGCGTCTCCGGCTTCGAGGAAGGGACGCGGAAAGTTCCGGAAAAGGACTCGATCGGATCAACCTTCAGCAGCATCGTCATGTCTCCCGTTTCGCATCGTTCTCCGCCTGATGTCTTGCAGGCGATGTCGCTTTGAGGTCTGGGCCGGCGGTATTCGCGGAGTGGGAACATGTCGTCCACCGCTTGGCGCTTCGGTGTCGGGGCGGGAGTCGGAAAAACTCTCCTGGCGCGCATGGCAGCCCTCCGCCGGCGTGGAGGGTGCGATGGGGATTCTGCGTGCCGTGGGGTGCGAGCGGCAATAGGTCCATCTGCCCATGGCGTTTCCGGCGCAAGGTGGTTCGGACCTCCTTGCCGAGGGGTGGCGCTGTCGTCGGTGCTCAGCGGCATCACCGGGGCCGGCCAGGGGGGACCTAAGTCCTATTCTGAGCAGCCCGGCCCCGTGCGAGGCTGTGGCAGCGCGATCAACGCATTGAGGGCTGTTCCGGGATTCAGGTCCGGGTTCATCCTTCGGTTCCGAAAGGCCCGCCTTTCACTGCCGTCGACCGGCCCGCGGCCGGGCACATCCATGCTTCCTGTGAACCGTGAGGCGACAAAACCATGTCCAGCGCAATCCTGTTCTTGAACCGCTGGCCCTTGTACGAGGACAAGCGGCGCTGGGAAAACCGCCTGGCCGCCCCCGAGTTGGTCTTCGACCCGGAGACCGACCGCGTCACGTATCTCTGCGACGAGTTCGGCCGCAGCGGCGTGCCCGCCGGCGCCGAACGGGTTCATGTCGTACCGGACTTCGGTGATGTGGACGGTGTGCTGGAGCTCGTCGATGCCATCGTCCGCGAAGAGGGCCCGTTCGATCACGTCATCGGCTTCTCCGAAATGCTGCTCGACCTCGCGGCGACCCTGCGCGAGCGGTACGGCATCCCGGGCCCCGGTGTCGAGGAGACCGCCCGGTTCCGTGACAAGAGCGTCATGAAGGAGCGGGTGTCGCGGGCCGGCCTCCGTGTGCCGCGCTGGGCGCCCTGCCGGACCGAGGAGCAGATGCTCGCGGCCGCCGAGGAGTTCGGCTACCCCGTGATCGTCAAGCCGGTGCGAGGGGCGTCCAGCCAGGGGGTGCGCGAGATCGCCTCGGCCGGGGAGCTGCGGGCCCTGTGCGCCGAACGGAGCCTGGACGACCTGGAGATCGAGGAGTTCGTGCAGGGCGACATCCTGCACGTCGACGGCGTCCTGGACGCCGAGGGCAAGCCGCTCTTCCTGTGCACCTCGCGCTACATCTCCAGCTGCCTGGACTACGAGGCCCTGGGCGCGCCGCTCGGCTCGGTCTTCCAGACGGACCCCGAGGTGCGCGACCGCTGCGAGGACTTCGCCGTGCGCTGCCTGGACGCGCTCGGCCTGCGCAGCTCCGCCTTCCACCTCGAACTCTTCGACACCGGCGAGGAGCTGGTGTTCCTGGAGGTCGGGGCCCGGGTGCCGGGGGCCGACGTGTCCTATGTCATCAACGACGTCCACGGTGTGAACCTCTGGCGGCTGTGGGTCGATGTGCTGCTCGGCCGCCCGGTGGACCTGCCGGTCCCCGACCCGGAGCTGAGCGGCGGCTGGCTGATCATCCAGGGGCCCAAGCCGCTGCCCCGGAAGGTCACCGCGGCGACCCCGCTCCTGGGTCACGTTCCGTATGTGTACCGCGAGCTGGTGCCGAGTCCGGGCGAGGTCCTGGTCTCCCGGCCCGGCTCGTACGCCACGCTCCAGGGCGGCCGCTTCCTTTTCCGGGGCGGCACCCAGAAGCAGATCGAGGCGGCCGTGCGCCAGGCGAACGAGCAGTACCGCCTGACGACCGAGCCTGTCGCGTAGACCGCCCGAACCATCGCGTGCCATAGGCAACAGAACCATCGAGTCCGGAGGAAGACGTGGACCAGTTGAGCCATGCGGAGCTGGTTGAGAAGAAGTTCGTGCTGTTCGCCGAGGAATGCTTCGGACTCTTCACGAGCAAGATTGCCGCCTCACTGGTCCGCTACAACGGGGACCGCTGCGTCGCCGTGATCGACAGCCTTCAGGCCGGCCGGACCGTCCAGGACGTGCTCGGCTACGGCGGCCCGATCCCGATCGTCAGCCGCGTCGAGGAGGCTCTGCACCTGAGCCCCGAGGTCCTGATCATCGGCAAGGGCCTGCACTCCGCGGACCTGCCCCCGTCCTGGAAGCCGCACATCCTCGCCGCTGTCCAGAACGGCCTGCACCTGATCAACTCGATCCACTACCGCCTCCTGGGCGACCCGGACATCGCCGGTGCCGTCCGGGCGAAGGGCGTCACGGTCTGGGAGACCAAGGACACCCCGCCGGTGCAGCTCAACAAGGCCCGTGTCCTGGACCTGGACACCTGGGTGATCCACACCTGCGGCAGCGACTCCAACATCGGCAAGAAGACCGCCGCCCTGCAGATCTGGAACGAGGCCAACCGCAGCGGCATCAGCACCGGCTTCGCCGCCACCGGCCAGAGCGGCATGCTGATCTCCGGCCACGGCATCGCGGTCGACGGCGTGCCCGGCGACTTCATGGCCGGCGCCGTCGAGCAGGTCGTCCTGGAGGCCGCGGCCGGCAAGGAATGGGTCGTCGTCGAGGGCCAGGGTTCGCTCAACCACATCGGGTTCAGCAGCGTCGCCCTCGCCATCCTGCACGGTGCCCTGCCGCACGCCCTGGTCTTCTGCCACCGCCTCGGCGCCGAGCGCACCAAGGTCTGGAACACGCCCATCATCCCCATCCCCGAGCTCATCCGTCTGAACGAGGAGCTCTCCGTCTTCGAGCGGCCCGCCAAGGTCGCCGCCATCAGCGTCAACAGCTTCGGCTACTCCGACGAGGACTACCGCCGCGAGGCCGAGAAGCTGGAGGTCGACACCGGGCTGCCCGTCGTCGACCCGGTCCGTGAGGGCGGCGCCCGGCTCGTGGAGATCCTCCGCGCCCACCAGCGCGAGACCGCGGCCCTGCACTCCGCCCGCCGGCGCTGAGGGCGACCGAGGAACTGCGAGGAGATGCACCGATGAAGCGAGCGATCCTGCTCCTCATGCACCAGGGCAAGTCGTACACCGAGGAGATCGCCGCGGCGGCCGCCGGGCTCGGCCTCGCCCTGGTCGCCCTCAGCTCCCGGCCGGAGACGCCGGGGGTCCTGGAGGCGAGCCGCCCGCACCTGGCGGACTGCGTGGTCACCGAGGAGCCCGAACTGGGCTCCGGAGACCTCGACAAGGCCGTGTCCGAACTCGCCGACCGGGGCTACCGGGTCGAGGCCGCCCTCGCCACCTTCGAGGGCTACCGGCTGCTGATGGCGGAGCTCAACGAGCGGCTCGGTGTGGCCGACTCCGCCGAGTCCGTGCTGCGCCTGTGCCTCGACAAGTACGAGCTGCGCCGCCACCTCTTCGCCGAGGGGCTGAGCGAGGTCCGGCTCCACCGGCTCACCCCCGGCGTGACGCCCGATCTCGATCCCTCCGCGCAGTGGTTCGTCAAGCCGGTACGCGGTGCCTCGTCCTTCGCGACCTTCGTCCTGAACGACGTCGCCGACCTGGCCGACCTGCCCGCTCTTCAGGAGCAGATGCGCGCCGACCAGCGCATGAAGGCCATCTTCATGGACCGCTACGACTTCCTCGTCGAGGAGTACGTCGAAGGCCCGGAGTTCAGCTTCGAGACCGTCGTCATCGACGGCCGGGTCCACCACCTGTGCGTCCACGAGAAGGCCCGCGTGGAACGCCTGGAGCGGACGGTCCTGGAGGGCATGTCGGTCAGCCCGCCCGTGAGCCTCGACCCCCGGCTCGTCCTGGAAGGAGCCGACCACGTCACCCGCTGCCTCACCGCGCTGGCGGAGCAGGGGACGGTCGCCGGCGTCTTCCACATCGAGGTCAAGTACTGGGAGTCGAGGAAGCGCTGGGAGATCATCGAGATCAACCCCCGGATGGGCGGCAGTCTCATCGACGCCAGCGTCCAGACCGTCACCGGGCACTCCCTCCTGGACCTGTGGACCGAGTCCCTGGTGCTGCCCGACGGCGAGCGGGACGCCTTCCACGACCGGCTCACCGGCGCCTCCCAGCTGGAGGCCCTGCGCACCGGCGCACCCACCCGGGCGGCCGTGTTCCTCAGCAAGTACGGGGAGAAGGGGCGGACCGTCGATGCGATCCGCTTCGAGCCGCCCACCCGCCCGCCCCGGATCCTGCGCATCCACGTGGCGGAGGGAACCGAACTTGACGCGTCCGACCGGGGGATCTGCCTGATGGACGCCCTGTGGGACGTGGCGGCCGACGACCTCGAGGCCGAGACCGCCTTCCTCGACCGACACGCGACGGAGCACTTCCAGGTCGGCTACCGCTGACCTGTGGCAGCACCCTTCGTCCCTTCCGTGAACATCCCCTCGAACCCTCTTGTGAAGGAGAACGCGATGAACCGCGTGCAGAACTCCGGGATCGCCTACCCGAAGCCGTTCTACAACGAGGAGCAGAGCCGTCTGAAGAAGGCCGAGCTCGACAGCTACCTGGACAAGAAGATGGCGGAGTGGAAGGCCACCGTCCCCTTCGCGTCCCACCTGACCGAGCCCGAGCTCCACCAGGCGTACTACCGCCGCACCCTCATCGAGCACGTGTGGCGCATCCGCCTCTCCCGGGTCAGCCAGTCCAAGGCCATCTACAAGATCGCCCAGGTCTCGCCCCGTGCCGCCCGTGACTACGCGCAGTACCAGGCCGACGAGATGCTCCACGACAAGCTGTACGTGAGCGACGCCGCGGCGGCCGGCGTCACCGAGGAAGAGATCCAGGCCACCGAGCCCTACCTCTCCACCCGTCTGCTGGAGGGCTTCTTCTACTACACGCTGGAGCACGAGTCGTACCTCGCCCCGGTCGTCTCCAACTACCTGGTCGAGTACACCCAGATCAAGCTCCAGCCGGCCATCGTGGAGAACCTCCAGGACCGCCTCGGCAAGGAGAACGTCAAGGGGCAGGCCGCCCACCTCCACGTGGACTCCACCGAGGACCACTCCCAGGAGATGTGGGACATCCTCCACCAGCTGCTCTTCAGCGAGGAGGACTTCCAGCAGGTGCTCAAGTACATCGACGACGTCCAGGACATCCTCGCGATGTTCTTCCGGGAGATCTACGAGGACACCGTCGCCAAGCACGCGCAGCCCGCCGCCGTGTGACCCGCACCTCCCCGGACCCACGCCGACGACAGAACCGGCACCCGGGGACGCCGGGCGCCTGAGGAGTGAACCGTCCGAGGGATTCGCGGGGGCCGTCCGTGCCCCCGCGTCGGACCGGAGACACAACGGGCAGTCCGCGAGCGCCCTGGCCGAGGGGCGCTCGCGGCCGCCGTCCCCGGCCCGTACGGGGCCCGGCCGCGATGCCGGCCGATGGCTCCTTGGAGCCGTCCCGTCTCCGCCGGGCGGCCGTCGCCGGGCGGACCCGTACGCGCCCCACCCCACCGCGCCCCCGCCACGCAGCAGAGAGGAACCCCGCCATGCCCGCAATTGACACAGCCGCGTTCGTCAAGGAATACCGCGAGAACGGCTTCGCGGTCGCCGAACGTCTCTTTGACCCGAGCGAGGTCGCCGCGCTCAACACCGCCATCACGGAGATCCTCGACGTCTCCGACATCGGCTCCGTCGCCGAAGTGGAGCCCGGCGACAACGGCATGGCGCGCCGGATCTGGTCGCCCACCAAGCAGCACGTCGCGTTCGAGCGGGCCGCCGCCCACCCCGGACTGCTCGACCACGTCGAGGCACTCATCGGCGGCAACATCCTGTTCCACTACAGCAAGCTCCACCTCAAGGCCCCGCAGGTGGGCAGTGTCGTGGACTGGCACCAGGACTTCGCCTACTACCCCCACACCAACACCGACCTGGTGACGGCGCTCGTCTATCTCGACGACACCACCACCGAGAACTCCGCCCTCCAGGCCGTCCCCGGCTCCCACCTCCGCGGCCTCGCCGACCACTACGTCGACGGCCACTTCCGCGGCAAGGTGGTCGGTGCCGACGCCCCGGACGCGGCGGACGCCGTGGCCATCGAGGCGCCCGCGGGCAGCGTGGTCTTCATCCACCCCCTGCTCCTGCACTACTCCTCCGCGAACCGCTCCGACCGCTACCGCCGCGCCTTCCTGCCGGCCTACCGGGCGGCCGACGCCTACCCGATCCACTTCGGCCCGCACGCCGGCCACAACGAGGCCGGGGTCAAGCTGCTGCGCGGCGAGGTGTCGGACACGGCACGTGTGGAGGCCGGGGCATGGCGTCTCCCGCTCGCGGAGCGTCCCTTCGGCTCGCTCTTCCAGCTCCAGGAGGGCGCCCACCAGACCGAGGACGCGGCGACCACCGGGTACGCCACACTGGAGGACGCGAAGTGACAGCCTCATGAGCACGCCGAACGTGACGGTCGTCCGCGCCTGCCTGCGGGGCGACGCGGGCGGCAGCCCGACGGTCGTCGTCCTGGAGGACGACGCGGACGGCGCGCCGCTGGGCGACGACGAGCGGCGCCGGATCCCGGTCGCCCACGGCACCTCGCACGCCGTTTACGTACGTCACGTCGGCGACACGACCGAGCTGCGCTTCTTCACCGCGGAGGAGGAATTGCCCGCCTGCGGGCACGGCACGGTCGCCGCTCTCGCCTTCCTCGCGGCACGGCACGGCGGCGCCGGGCCCTACCGGGCCACCCTCCGTGCCGGGGGGCGCGTCTTCGCCGGGCGGGCCGAGCGCGCCGGTGAGCTGATCACCGCCGCCTTCGACCCCGGCCCCGTCGATCTGCGCGAACCCACCGCGGAGGAACGCGCTCTCGTGCTTCCGGCCCTCGGTCTCGCGCCGCACGAGGCCGGGCCGGACGTCCGGATCGCCGGTGTGGGCCGCGAACGCGTTCTGGTGCCGGTCCCCACCCGGGACGTGCTCGCCGGGCTGCGTCCGGACCTCGACCGCCTCAGGGCGGTCTGCGACCGGTTCGGCCTGCTCGGCGCGTACGTCCACTCGGAGCCTTCGCCCGAGGGCGCGCTCGCGGCCAGGATGTTCGCCCCTTCGATCGGTGTCCCGGAGGACCTCGCCAACGCCAACAGCACGGCCTGTCTCGCCGCGCACCTGGCCGGCCGGGGAGTCCACCGGATCGCCGTCGACATGGGCGATTCCCTCGGCAGCCCGGCCACGGTCACCGCCACGGCGGGAGTGGACCTGAGGGTCGAAGTCGGCGGTCCCGCGCGGGTGATGACGGAGCGAGCGGCCGACCGGCTCTCCTGAGCGCGGCCGGGCCGTCTCGGCCGCGGCGCCGGCACTCCGGCCGGCCGGGCCGGTCACGCTGTTCCGTCCCCATCGAGGGCGGCGTCCGCCACAGGGCTGCCTGACGCGCGGACCGTGCTCACCGCCCGGCCCGACAGGCGTGGAGGACCCGACGCGTGAGGGCGCCCGAGCACAGCCATCACGGAGTTGGAGGGACAGCCAGTTGGACACCACCAGTCAGCGCCAGCCCGGCGAACGGATCGAGCCGCCGGGCGGGCAGGGCACCGAACGGGGGGCACTGGCCTGGCTGGTGGCCCGCGGCCTCATACCCGAGACGGCCCCCAAACGCGCCTTCGCCGTCGCGACCTTCATCAGCCTGATCGGCAAGGGCCTCTTCATGGCCGGGGCCGCGCTGTTCTTCACCCGCTCCGTGGGCCTCCCGGTCGGCCAGGTCGGACTGGCCCTGGGCGCCGCCGCCCTGATCGGACTCGGCGCCGGCATCCCCGTGGGCCACCTGGCCGACCGGTACGGCCCGCGCGAGGTCTTCCGGCTCACGCTCGTCGTGCAGGCCGTCGCCGTGGCGGGACTGCTGCTCGTGCGTTCCTTCCCGTCGCTGGTCGCGTGCCTGTGCGTGACCGAGCTCGCCGTCTCGGCCGGCACGGCCGCCCGCGGCCCGCTGAACCGCGCCCTGGGTGCCCCGAACCCCACCCGCTACCGCGCCTACCTGCGGGCCCTCAACAACATCGCCGCCGGCTGCGGAGCCCTCGCGGCCGGTGTCGTCATCCAGGTGGACACCAGGGCCGCGTACGTGTGCCTCATGCTCGGCATCGCCGTCCTGTTCCTCGCCTCCGCTGCCGCCTGCTCCCGCGTCCCGTCCGTGCCGCCGGTGGAGGTCCCGGCGGGAGGCAGCCGCTGGCCGGTGCTGAAGGACAAGCCGTACGTGGTGCTCACGGTCCTGGACGGCATCATGGCCATCCAGAACCAGGTGCTGGTCTTCGCCCTGCCGCTGTGGATCGCCGGACACATCGACGCACCACGGTGGTTCGTCGGCGCGAGCGTGGCCATCAACGCCGCCCTCGTGGTCTGCCTGCAGGTGCGGGTCAGCCGCGGTGTCGTCGACAACATGTCGGCCGGCCGCACCATGCGCCGCGCGGGGGCCGTGCTCCTCCTCGCCACCGCCCTCCTCGCGGCGGCGGGCGGCGCGCCCGGGTGGGTCGCCATGGTCGTCGTGCTGCTCGGCGTGATCTCCCTGACCTTGGGCGAACTGTGGTACGCGGCCGCCTCGTTCGAGCTGTCCTTCGGCCTCGCTCCCGAGCACGCGCAGGGCCAGTACTCGGGTCTGTTCGCCATCGGCCAGGGCCTGTCCAACGCGGTCGGCCCGCCGGTGCTCGGCCTGCTCTGCCTCGGCTGGGGCGAGCCGGGCTGGCTCGTCGTGGGAGCACTCTTCCTCGTCGCCGGCCAGTTCGTACCGCTCGTCGTGAGGTGGTCCGACCGCACGCGCACCCACACCCCGGGCTAGGCCGGCGCGGGACACGCCCCCGCCGGCCGTACCGGCCTGTGGATAACCCATCATCGGGTCCACTTGGGGAAGGATGGGGGACATGCCGAACCGCCTGGCGCATGAGACGTCCCCCTACCTCCTCCAGCACGCCGAGAACCCGGTCGACTGGTGGCCGTGGTCGCCCGAGGCATTCGAGGAGGCGCGGCGCCGCGATGTGCCCGTGCTGCTCAGCGTCGGGTATTCGAGCTGTCACTGGTGTCACGTGATGGCTCACGAGTCCTTCGAGGACGCGGAGACCGCCCGTTTCCTCAACGAGCACTTCGTCTCCGTGAAGGTGGACCGCGAGGAGCGGCCCGACATCGACGCCGTGTACATGGAGGCCGTCCAGGCCGCCACCGGGCAGGGCGGCTGGCCCATGACCGTCTTCCTCACCCCCGAGGCCGAGCCCTTCTATTTCGGCACCTACTTCCCGCCCGGGCCCCGGCCCGGCTCCCCGTCGTTCCCGCAGGTCCTGGAGGGCGTACGGGCCGCGTGGGCGGACCGCCGGGCGGAGGTCGGACAGGTGGCGGGGCGGATCGTCCGTGACCTGTCCGAGCGCACCCTCGCCCTCGGCATGGCCGAAGGGAAGGACGGTGCGCGGCCGCCCGCCGCCGAGGATCTGCACCAGGCGCTGATGGGCCTGACCCGGGACTTCGACGCCGTGCGCGGCGGGTTCGGCGGCGCGCCGAAGTTCCCGCCGTCCATGACCCTGGAATTCCTGCTGCGCCACCACGCCCGCACGGGCTCCGAGGCGGCCCTCCAGATGGTGCGGGCCACCTGCGAGGCGATGGCGCGCGGCGGGATCTACGACCAGCTGGGCGGCGGCTTCGCGCGGTACGCGGTGGACGCCACCTGGACGGTGCCGCACTTCGAGAAGATGCTCTACGACAACGCCCTGCTGTGCCGCGTCTACGCGCACCTGTGGCGGGCGACGGGATCGGACCTCGCGCGGCGCGTGGCGCTGGAGACCGCCGACTTCCTGGTGCGTGAGATGCGCACGGAGCAGGGCGGGTTCGCGTCCGCGCTGGACGCGGACAGCGCCGTGGCCGACGGTTCCGGCGCGCACGCGGAAGGGGCGTTCTACGTCTGGACCCCCGCGCAGCTGCGGGAGGTCCTCGGCGAGGAGGACGCGCTGTTGGCGGCCGCCCACTTCGGTGTCACCGAGGAGGGCACTTTCGAGGAGGGCGCGTCCGTCCTGCGACTGCCCGACCGGGAGCAGCTCTTCGACGCCGGGAAGCTCGCGTCGGTGCGGGCCAGGCTGCTGGCGGCGCGCGAGCAGCGGCCCCGGCCCGGCCGTGACGACAAGGTCGTGGCCGCGTGGAACGGCCTGGCCGTCGCCGCGCTCGCCGAGACCGGCGCGTACTTCGACCGCCCGGACCTCGTCCAGGCCGCGACGGACGCCGCCGACCTGCTCGTGCGCACCCATATGGACTGGCACGCGCGGTTGTTCCGCACCTCTCTGGACGGGACCGCGGGCACCCACGCGGGTGTCCTGGAGGACTACGCCGATGTGGCCGAGGGCTTCCTGGCGCTCAGCGCGGTCACCGGCGAGGGTGTCTGGGTCGACTTCGCGGGGCTGCTGCTGGACACCGTGCTGATCCACTTCACCGGTGAGGACGGCAGCCTCTTCGACACCGCCGACGACGCCGAGACCCTCATCCGCCGCCCGCAGGACCCCACCGACACCGCCACCCCCTCCGGCTGGACCGCCGCTTGTGGCGCGCTGCTGACGTACGCCGCGTACACCGGCAGCGGCGCGCACCGGGATGCGGCGGAGCGCGCGCTCGCTGTCGTACGGGCGCTGGGGCCGCGCGCCCCGCGCTTCATCAGCTGGGGGCTGGCGGTCGCCGAGGCGCTGCTCGACGGGCCGCGGGAGGTCGCGGTCGTCGGCCCGGAGGACCACCCGGCCACCCGTGAGCTGCACCGCACGGCCCTGCTGTCCACCGCGCCCGGCCTTGCCGTGGCGGTCGGCGCCCCGCCCGCGGACGGTGACGCGACGGGCGCCGAGGTGCCGTTGCTGGCGCACCGGACCCTGCTCGACGGCCGCCCGGCCGCCTATGTGTGCCGTGCCTTCACCTGCGAGGCGCCGACGAGCGATCCGGAGGTGCTGGCGGAGCGCCTGGCGGGGGAGGCGTGAGCGCCGTCAGAGGGTGAGGCCGCGGTCGAGGACGTCCAGCGTGCGGGTGATGAGCGGGATGAGGTCTTCCCGCTGGCCCTGTTCGACCCAGTACATGAGCGCTTCGTGCATCGCTCCGAGGATCGCGCTGGTGACGACCCGCAGCTCCATGTCGTCCGCGTCGCGCCCGGAGCGCTCGGCGAGGACGGAACAGAGCATCCGGGCCGACCGGCTCATGCTCTCGGCCTGCCGGCCGCGCAGGGAGGGCACTTCGCGGACGAGCCTGGTGCGCTGCCTGAGCTCGGCGATGTCGTGGTCCATGATGTGGCGCATGGCTTCGAGCACGCCCTGCCGGATGGCCTCGACCGGCGGTTCGTCGGCGGGCCGGGCCCGGATGGCGGCCTCCATCACCGGGTCGTACTCGTCGGAGAGGACGATGTCCTCCTTGGTGGGGAAGTAGCGGAAGACGGTGCTGGGGGAGACGTCCGCGGCCTCGGCGATCTGGTCGATCGGCGTCGCGTCGTATCCCTGCCGCTCGAAGAGCAGGTAGGCGGCGCGGCGGATCGCCTGACGGGTCTGGATCTTCTTCCGCTCGCGCAGCCCGAGCCGGGGCTCTGACGGCATGGCGGACGAGGTGTTCGCGGGGGCCATGCCTGCATTCTCGGGCATCGGCCTTCTCGGGGACCACAGCCTGACCGGGGGCGGACGACCGGCCGGGGCGGATGTCGGGCGGGAAGGCGGCGGTGGGCCTCGCGGCCACAGTGGCGGCGCTGCCGGTGACGGGCGGGGCGAGGTCCACGCCGTGGAGGTACGCGGCGTCCGCCGACCGGGTGCGGGCCTCGCCGCTCAGGCGGGCCGCCACCTGGCGCGCGGCACCACCGGAGGCGCCTGCCGGGCCGGCCGCCGACGGCGGGAGCCCGGCCGCGCCGGGGCCGGGGGCGCGCGCGACCGCGATCAGGCCGCCGAGCGCGGCGACGCCGACGGCGCCCGCGACCTGACGTAGCGTCACCCGCGGTCCCGAGCCGTTGCCCGCGCGGTCGCGCGGCAGGGCGGCCGGCGCGCCGTCCAGGGCGCGACGCTGCGACAGTGACTCTCAAAAGGAAGTAACCGTCAATCACTACGGGCTCTTAATGACATGCTGATTGTCAGTGGGGTATGTGACGCTGGGTGCTGGGCAGGGGTGGGAAGAGTGATGAGCCGAAGGGGGTGGCGGCCGTGCTGGCTGTGATGAAGCTGCTCGCTGTGCTGGTGGGAGCGCTGTGTGTCGGGGGCTATGTGATCGTCGGCGAGATCGCCGTGCTGCTGGTGGTGCTGGCCGGTGTCGGTGGCCTGACATGGCGAGTGGCCGTGGCATCGAGGCCACGGCCACTGGGTGCGGCTGGCGGGGGGCGCGCCGCGCGCCCTGCGCTCAGGGGCTCAGGCGTGCGAATAGGCGACGAGCGAGATGCCCACGTAGTGGACGACGAAGGCCGCCAGCGTCAGTGAGTGGAAGACCTCGTGGAAGCCGAACCAGCGCGGTGACGGATTGGGGCGCTTGATCCCGTAGATCACGCCGCCCGCGCTGTAGAGCAGGCCGCCGACGATCACGCAGACGAGCACGGCGATGCCGCCCGTGCGCAGGAAGTCGGGGAGGAAGAAGACGGCGGCCCAGCCCATGGCGATGTAGCAGGGGGTGTAGAGCCAGCGCGGCGCGCCGACCCAGAAGACGCGGAACGCGATGCCCGCGGCCGCCGCCGCCCACACCGCCCACAGCAGCACCTGCCCCCGGCCGCCGGGGACGAGCAGCATGGTCAGCGGGGTGTAGGTGCCCGCGATGATCAGGAAGATGTTGGCGTGGTCGAGGCGGCGGAGCACGGCGTTGGCGCGCGGGCTCCAGTCGCCGCGGTGGTAGAGCGCGCTGATGCCGAAGAGCAGGCAGGCCGAGAGCACATAGACCGCGCAGGCGATCCGGCCGCGGGTGCTGTCGGCGAGCGCGGTCAGGAAGACGCCGGAGATCAGCACGGCGGGGAACATCCCGGCGTGCAGCCAGCCGCGCAGCCGCGGCTTGGCGGGGAAAGCGGAAGCGTCGGGCGAGCCGTCGGCGGAGGCCGCGACGGCCTGGCCCGAGGCCGGTCCGGGAGTCCGGTCGGCGGTCCGGTCGGCGGCCTGGCCCGGGGGCGGGCCCGCGGGCCCGCCGTGCGCGGCGGTGGACGCCGCTCCGGTCGCTGTCGGTCCGTTGGCGTGGGGAGGTGCGGCGGGAGGTTCGGCGGCCGCTGCGCCGGCGGAGGCGGGGTGCGCGGGAGGCGCTGCGTCGGGCGCGGAAGTCATGGCCGTCATGCTACCTACGCAACCGTAAGTTACGGATCAGTATCACGTGGCGATGGTCACGGGGGTGCCCCCTGGACAGAACGGAAGCGGAGTCGGATGATCAAATGAGTGCGGGCGGCACCGGATGAGCGGTCACGAAGCGTCTGGGTCGCAGCCCCCAAGGGGCAATCCATCCAGGGAACATCCAGAAGAAACGGACCACGCCGTCGGAGCAGCTGCCGCGGCCTGGCCCGTCAACCCTCAACATCTACGCCGGGGCAGCGTGGTCTCCGGCGGGACGGAGCGATCGTGGCGCGCAGCAATGCGGCTCCCACCACCCCCACCAACCACCAGGAGCTGATCTCCTGGGTCGACGAGATCGCCGCCCTCACACAGCCGGACCGAGTGGTCTGGTGCGACGGTTCCGAAGCCGAGTACGAGCGCCTGTGCGAGGAGCTCGTCGCCAAGGGCACCTTCAGGAAGCTTGACCCGGTCAAGCGCCCCAACTCGTACTACGCCGCCTCCGACCCCAGCGACGTGGCCCGCGTCGAGGACCGCACGTTCATCTGCTCCGCGAAGGAGGAGGACGCCGGCCCGACCAACCACTGGAAGGCCCCCGCCGAGATGCGGGAGATCTTCGCCGGCGAGGGTGGGCAGGGCGGGATCTTCCGGGGCTCGATGCGCGGCCGCACGATGTACGTCGTGCCGTTCTGCATGGGCCCGCTCGGCTCCCCGCTGTCCGCGATCGGCGTCGAGATCACCGACTCCGCCTATGTCGCCGTGTCGATGCGCACCATGACCCGCATGGGCCAGGCCGTGCTCGACGAGCTCGGCACCGACGGCTTCTTCGTCAAGGCCGTCCACACCCTCGGCGCCCCGCTCGCCGAGGGCGAGGCCGACGTGCCGTGGCCCTGCAACACCACGAAATACATCTCGCACTTCCCCGAGGACCGCGAGATCTGGTCCTTCGGCTCCGGCTACGGCGGCAACGCCCTGCTGGGCAAGAAGTGTTACGCCCTGCGCATCGCCTCCGTCATGGCCCGCGACGAGGGCTGGCTCGCCGAGCACATGCTCATCCTCAAGCTGACCCCGCCGCACGGCGAGTCGAAGTATGTCGCCGCCGCCTTCCCCTCGGCCTGCGGCAAGACCAACCTCGCCATGCTGGAGCCCACCGTCTCCGGCTGGACGGTCGAGACCATCGGCGACGACATCGCCTGGATGCGCTTCGGTGACGACGGCCGCCTCTACGCCATCAACCCCGAGGCCGGCTTCTTCGGCGTCGCGCCCGGCACCGGCGAGCACACCAACGCCAACGCGATGAAGACCATGTGGGGCAACTCCGTCTTCACCAACGTCGCCCTCACCGACGACAACGACGTCTGGTGGGAGGGCATGACCGAGGAGCAGCCCGCGCACCTCACGGACTGGAAGGGCAACGACTGGACCCCGGCCTCCGGGACCCCGGCCGCCCACCCCAACGCCCGCTTCACCGTCCCCGCCTCGCAGTGCCCGATCATCGCGCCCGAGTGGGAGGACCCCAAGGGCGTCCCGATCTCCGCGATCCTCTTCGGCGGCCGCCGCGCCTCGGCCGTCCCGCTGGTCACCGAGTCCTTCGACTGGCAGCACGGCGTCTTCCTCGGGGCCAACGTCGCCTCCGAGAAGACCGCCGCCGCCGAGGGCAAGGTCGGCGAGCTGCGCCGCGACCCCTTCGCCATGCTCCCCTTCTGCGGGTACAACATGGGCGACTACATGGGCCACTGGCTCGAGGTCGGCAAGGGCAAGGACGCCGCCAAGCTGCCGAAGATCTACTACGTGAACTGGTTCCGCAAGGACGCGGAAGGCCGGTTCGTGTGGCCGGGCTTCGGCGAGAACAGCCGGGTCCTGAAGTGGATCGTCGAGCGTCTGGACGGCACGGCCGAGGGCGTCGAGACGCCGATCGGCATCCTGCCGTCGAAGTCCGCGCTGGACACGGCCGGTCTCGACCTCGACGACGCCGACCTGGACTTCCTGCTCAGCGTCGACAAGGACGTGTGGCGCGAGGAGGCGTCCCTGATCCCCGAGCACCTCAACACCTTCGGTGACCACACGCCGAAGGAGCTGTGGGACGAATACCGCGCGCTGGTCCAGCGCCTGGGTTGATGTCGCCGCCCGCCCCGACACGCGGGGCGGGCCCCGGATCCCTCAGAGCTGCTGACGGCGTACGGCGGTGACGAAGGCCGCCCATGCGGTGGGGGAGAGGGCGAGTACGGGGCCGGTGGGGTTCTTACTGTCGCGTATGGGGACGCAGTCGGGGATAGCGAGGGCTGCTTCTATGCAGTTGCCGTGGTCGTCGTCGCTGTGACTGCTCTTGGTCCACGTCACGAATGACGTCCAAGCGGTGGGTGGCATGGCCAGCATCGGGCCGGTGGGGTTCTTACTGTCGCGTATGGGGACGCAGTCGGGGATACCGAGGGCTGCTTCTATGCAGTCGCCGTGGTCTTGATCGCTGTGGCTGCTCTTGGTCCAAGTGGCCGCGCTGAGTTCGGTCCTCTTCATCGTGCCCGTACCCTTCCATCGCCTCGCTGATGAGGGTTGCTGACTCGCTGGCCGACAGGGCGTCAGCCCTGAGCAGATCGTACCTCTGGGTATGGCGGGCGACGACGGCTGGATCGTCGTTGAAGTGGCCTCGGTGCAGCGACTCCGTGTAGATCCACTCATGCCCATCGGGGAGTCTGATGATGGACATGGAAGCCTTGGGGCGCACGATGTTGGGCGCGTGTGCCGGGGCGACCTGAATGCGGACGTTGGGCTGCTTCGCGAGGTTGAGCAGATGGGCGCACTGCCCCTGCATGATTTGATGACTGCCGACCACATTGCGGATGCAGCTCTCATCCAACACGGCCATAGTAGCGGCCCGTCCGGGCAGAGGAAGCGCTCTTGTCTACTCATGCGAGCGCGTACGCGTTCTTCCGTTTCGGTTCGATCGACTCTGGAGAACAGCGCCCGTGCGTATTCCTCCGTCTGAAACAGGCCCAACACGATGTGCGACTCGTACTCATGGATGGACACAGCCTCCTGCTCCATCGCCACCCGCCGCTTGAACCAGTCCGGCCGCTCCACTTCTTGGTACCAGTCGATGCGAACCCATAGCCGCATCAACATCCCACCCGTGCCGAGCTTTTCGTCGCACCGCTTGACGAACCCCTCCTTAGGGACGCGCGTCGCCGCCTCCACCCGTGCCACCTGCGAGCGGTCGCACGGGATCAGCGCCCCCAGCGATTCCTGTGTGTGGCCCGCCGCCTCGCGCAGGTGCTTCAAGAGTTCACCGAAGACGGCCGCCGTACTCGCACCCGGTTCCGGCCTCGCCGTGGACGTGTGTCGATTCACTGGTTCCCCTCCGCGTCTGTGACAGATGACCTTGGAACGCCGGGAGCGTTGCGGCCCCCTCCCCCGACACGCAAACCTGTTGTGGGTCAAGGAAGTTACTGCCCACGGGACCGAAATGCGTGAGGAACCCCGCATGCCGCACACGACTCCCTCTCCCTATGTGCCGGAAATCGGCGAGACCGTGCTCGATGTCGCACGGGACCGCGTGGGAGAGATCATGGCGAAGGGCAATGAGAAATACGCTCTGCGTCCGCTCGGAGGTGGACGCGAATGGGATGTCGCACCGTCGGACATTCGGCCGTTGTCACGGGAAACAGCATTGAGCATCCGGGTCGCGGAGGCCAATGTTCGTTCCACGGGGCGTGTTTCCTGCCGGTATTGCGACCGATTGCGAGTGGAGAAAGTCGTGGCGTGGCGGGAGCTCGACCGGGAGCAAGTGTTCCGGATCGACGAGGAATTGGAGGAGCACGCCAGGACGGGGCACCCGCCACTGCGCGCCGAGGGTTTCGGCCCGTCTCGGAGGTGACCGCTTCTTCCATGCGACCCTGTCCCCATGACCGACGACATGCGTGACAAGGACCTGCCGCACCGGCTGCTGACTGCCGAGCGCGACGTCTTCATCCCCCTCCTGCGCCGTACCGCGCCGGAAGCGTTCGCGCTCCGTACCGCGGGATGCCCGGACTGGACCGTGCGGCAGGTGCTCGCCCACTGCCAGGCCGTGCTCGCCCGCGTCATCGAAGGCCGGCTGGAGCCCGGGGTGTTCTCGCCCGCCTCCAACGCCGCCGACGTGGCCGAGCGCGACGCGTGGCCGCTGGAGCGGCTGGTGGACGAGCTGGAAGCCGGCATGACCGAGGCCGGGCCCGCGATCGCCGCACACGAGAACCAGAGGCTCCGCCTCGTCGCCCTCGGGGAGTGGGTGCACGCGGGGGACGTCCGCGACACCCTCGGGGAACCGGGCGCGTACGCCGCCGCCGACGATGCCGTGTTCGACCTCCTCGCCTTCGGCAGCCGTGGCCGCAAGGGTCCCTTGGTGCACGCCGAGTTGACCGACCGCGCGGAGCCGCTGGTTCTCGGTGTGCAGGATGCGGACCGGGCGCCCGCCAGGCTCGTCACCGATACGCCGACCCTCATCCGCCTCTACGCCGGGCGCCCCTTGAACGGTGCGCACTTCGAACTCACCGGAGCGGAAGCGGAAGAGCTGAATATATTCGGCTGACCCACGTGCGCTGTGGCAGCTGAGATCATGGATGTATGAGTCTTGTCGTGTATCGCATCTGTGCCCTGGCCACGCTCGTCGCCGGAGTGATCCTGGGCCTCTGGGTCATCTTCGGCGAACCGCACGAGTGGGAGGGAAACCTGAAGTTGCTGCGGTTCGCCCTGGGGCTGGCGGTGCTGGGTCTCATAAGCGGCAGTGCGAAGCTGATGTTCCCGAGCGCCTCCGAGGAAAGGTAACCTCCGCGCCCGGCCGGGCCGTTCAGCCCGCGTCCGCGATGCCCAGTGCCGCCGCGTGGGCGCGCAGGCGCTCGGCCGCCAGGGCCGCGCCGGGGGAGTCCGCGCAGGAGGTCGCCACGACCAGCGCCTGCCCGGCGAGGGTGTGGGCGCGCTGGTGGAGGGCGGCCAGGCGGGACGGGGCGGCGCCGCTCGCCGTCGGGGTCGCCCTCAGCGGCGGGCGGCCGGCGCTCAGGGCCGTCACCCGGTCCGCCAGGCGCTGCGCCGCCTCGTCCAGTGCGGGCGACGGGGCGAGCGCGCGGAGTTCGTCCGTCACGGTGAGCAGCGCGGTCAGGTGGCCCGCGAGCCGGATGTCCAGCTCCTCCTCGCGGGAGCGCTGCGGCCCACGGGTCCTGCGGCACGGTTCGCCCATGGTGTGGACCGACTTCGTGCGGATCGGCTCGTACATGGATGGCCTCCTGCAATCGCTAAGAAGGCCATCCTAACTTAGACGGCGTCTAAAGTTGTTCTGCTTACAGATCGGGCGCGGGCTATGGCTGGCTGTAACCGTCCAGGAAGGTCCCGATCCGGGTCACGGCCTCCGCCAGGTCCTTGGCGTTCGGCAGCGTGACCAGGCGGAAGTGGTCCGGCTCCGGCCAGTTGAAGCCCGTGCCGTGCACCACCATGATCTTCTCGGCCCGCAGCAGGTCCAGGACCATCTGCCGGTCGTCCTTGATCTTGTAGACCTTCGGGTCGAGGCGCGGGAACGCGTACAGCGCGCCCTTCGGCTTCACACACGTCACGCCCGGGATCCGCGTCAGCAGGTCATGCGCGACATCGCGCTGTTCCAGCAGCCGGCCGCCCGGCAGCACCAGGTCCGTGATGCTCTGCCGCCCGCCGAGCGCCGTGGCCACCGCGTGCTGCGCGGGCATGTTGGCGCACAGCCGCATGTTGGCCAGGATCGTCAGGCCCTCGATATAGCTCTCGGCGTGCGCCTTCGGGCCGCAGACCGCCAGCCAGCCGCTGCGGTAGCCCGCGACGCGGTACGACTTGGAGAGGCCGTTGAAGGTGAGCGTCAGCAGGTCCGGGGCGATCGCGGCGGTCGGCGTGTGCGTCACGCCGTCGTAGAGGATCTTGTCGTAGATCTCGTCGGAGCAGACGATCAGGTTGTGACGGCGGGCGATCTCCGTCAGCCCGCGCAGCATCTCGTCGTCGTAGACCGCACCCGTGGGGTTGTTGGGGTTGATGATGACGATGGCCTTGGTGCGGTCGGTGACCTTGCGCTCGATGTCGGCGAGATCCGGCATCCAGTCCGCCTGCTCGTCGCAGCGGTAGTGCACGGCCGTGCCGCCCGCCAGTGACACCGACGCCGTCCACAGCGGATAGTCCGGGGCCGGCACGAGCACCTCGTCGCCGTCGTCGAGCAGCGCCTGCATCGACATCTGGATCAGCTCCGAGACGCCGTTGCCCAGATAGACGTCCTCGACGGAGAGTTCGATGCCCTTGGTCTCGTAGTGCTGCACCACCGCGCGCCGCGCGGACAGCAGGCCCTTCGCGTCGCCGTAACCGTGCGCGTCGCCGACGTTGCGCAGCATGTCCTCGAGGATCTCGGGCGGACACTCGAAACCGAAGATGGCGGGGTTGCCGGTGTTGAGCTTGAGGATGCGGTGACCTGCCGCTTCCAGCCGCATCGCCTCCTCGAGCACCGGGCCACGGATTTCGTAGCAGACGTTGGCGAGCTTCGTTGACTGGATCACCTGCATGACGGCCACCTTACGGGGGCGTAAACGGGGTCGCGCGCGCATTAACGCCGCCCGGGTTCGCCCCGGACGGGCCCGGCGCGCCCCGGGTCACCCGGCCGGCGTGCGCCGGACCGTGCGCCCCGCGATCACGTCCGTACGCCTGCCGTCTTCCATTACAAAGCGCCCGTCAATCAGGACAAAAGGAATGCCGGTCGGAAGCGTCCTCGGGGCTTCGAAAGTGGCACCGGCGGAGACCGTCTCCGGATCGAAGAGAACGAGATCGGCGCGGTATCCCTCCCGCACGAACCCCCTGTCCGGCAGCCGCAAGCGCGCCGCCGGACGCGACGTGAGATGCGCCACGCACTCCTCCAGCGACAGCACGCCGAGCTCGCGCACGTAGTGGCCGAGGTAGTGCGGGAACGTGCCGTACGCCCTCGGATGCGGCTTGCTGCCGTGCAGGATCCCGTCGCTGCCCGCCGTGTGCACACGGTGCCGCATGATCGCCCGGACGTTCTCCTCGTGCCCCACGTGCTGGAGGATCGTCGGCCCCAGCCGGTCGGCGATCAGCAGCCGGCGGGCCGTCGTCCACGGCTCCTCACCGCGCAGCCGGGCCGTGGCGGCGACGGTCCTGCCGACGTGATCGCGCAGAGCCGGATCCGTGACTCCGGAGATCTCTATGCGGTCCCAGTCGATCGGTACGCCGTGACAGCCGTCCGCGCCCTCGACCTCCATCACGTGCCGGATCCGCTCGGCGGCCGCGTCGTCACCCAGCCGCGCGAGCGTCGCCTCCGGGCCGCCCTCGCCCGCCCAGCTCGGCAGCATCGCGGCGAGCGTGGTGCAGCCGGGGGTGTACGGATAGGTGTCCAGCGTGATGTCCGCGCCCCCGGCGAGCGCCTTGTCGAGCAGGGCCAGCAGCTCCGGCGCGCGGCCCTTGTTGACCCCGAAGTTCATGGTGGCGTGCGCCAGGTGCAGCGCGCAGCCCGCCTCCCGGGTGAGGGTGATCATCTCCTCGTACGCGGCGAGGGCGCCCGCTCCGTACGAACGGTGGTGCGGGCAGTAGTAGCCGCCGTACGCGGCCACGACCCGGCACAGTTCCGTCAGTTCGGCATCGGTCGCATACATTCCAGGTGTATAGGTGAGTCCGGACGAAAGCCCGACCGCACCCTGCGCGAGACCCTCTGCCACAAGCTGCCGCATCCGCTCGGTCTCGGCGGCCGTGGCCGGCCGGTCCTCCCAGCCGACCACCATCGCGCGGACCGTGCCCTGGGGCACGAGGTACGCGGCGTTGACGGCCGTCCCCTGACGGTCGAGGCGGTCCAGATACCCGCCCACGGAACGCCAGTCGAAGTCGATACCGCCGCCGTCGCCGTTCCACCCGGTGATCTGGGTGCGCACCTCTTCGAGCGTCCGGTCGGTGACGGGCGCGTACGAGAGGCCGTCCTGCCCGATGACTTCGAGGGTGACGCCCTGCGCGGCTTTCGCGGTGTGCGCCGGGTCCTGGAGGAGGGCGAGGTCGGAGTGGGCGTGCATGTCGATGAAGCCGGGCGCCAGCGCCAGGCCGTGGGCGTCCAGGGTGCGTTTCGCTGTGGGGCGGTTCGGGGTGCCTTCGGGGTGGATTTCTTTGATCCGGCCTTCGGCCAGGGCGATGTCGGCTCGGTAGGCGGGGTTTCCTGTGCCGTCGATGATGGCGGCGTTCTGGATGACGAGATCCATGGGGTACGCCTTTCGTTGTGGCGGGGAATTTGTTCCCCGGTCCCGCCCCTTCCCGAAACTGGGGCTCTGCCCCAGACCCCGATGTGCGGGTCCATTGCCGCCTGCGGCGGCGGGAGCGGCCTGCGGCCGCGTCGGTCTGGGGCGTAGCCCCCTTTCAGGAAGGGGCGGGACCGGGGGATAAAGCCCGCCGCGGGCGCCCTCTCGCGATCAGAAAAACGTCCGGACATACCCCGTAACCACACCCGACTCCGCCGCCAACGGAATGAGCTGCCACCTGTCGAAGACCGTGCACGGATGCGAAAGCCCCAGCCCCACCCAGTCACCGACCTCAAGCTCGGAATCCTCCGCCAGAGAAACGAACGCGTGCTGATCCGCGAGCCCCACCACGCTCATCCCCGTCGCAGGACGCAGAGAGCCGTCACGGGCCGAGCGGACGACCTGAGGTTCGGGGAGGTCCAGGTCGTACGACGCGTCCCGCTTGCCCGCGTTGAGGTAGGCGCGGCCCGGCTCGGGGCGGGAGACGACCTGGGCCCAGAGGCGGAAGGCGGGCCGCAGGGCGCCCTCTTCGGGGTGGCGGTTGAACGGCGTCCTGCGGCGGTACGAGCCGTCGTCGTGCGTCACGTACGCCCCGGAGCGCAGCAGCTTCAACACCGGTGCGGAGAGCGGCGGGAGCTCGCCGAAGACCTCGGCCACGGCGTCGAACCACGCGCTGCCGCCCGCGCTGACGACGATCTCCTCCACGCCCGCGAAGCGGCCCGCCCTGTCGAACTCCACCGCCAGCGCGGTCATCCGCCGCAGCCAGGCGCGCACGAGATCGCCGTCGGCGTTCGGGATCTCCGCCTCGTACCCCGCGACGCCCACCAGGCGCAGCGTGTCCGTGGCCGCCACGGCGTCGGCGACGGCCCTGCCGTCGGCGTCGGTGCGGATGCCCGTACGGCCGCCCTCGGCGCCCAGTTCGACGACGACGTCCAGGGGGCGGGTCGCGTCGGCCGCGCGCAGGGCGGCGTCCATCAGCTCGACGCCGCGTATGGAGTCGACGTATGTGATCAGGCGGAAGTCCGGGTCGGCGGCGAGCTCGGCCGCCAGCCAGCGCAGGGCCGCCGCGTCCACGACCTCGTTGGCGAGGAAGACGCGCTGGATGCCGAAGGCGCGGTACACGCGGACCTGGGTGGGCACGGCGGCCGTGATGCCCCAGGCGCCGTGTTCCAGCTGGCGCTTCAGCAGCTCCGGGGCGAGGGAGGTCTTCCCGTGGGGCGCGAACGCGAGGCCGTGCTCGGCGGACCAGCGCTCCATGAGCGCGAGGTTGTGGTCGAGCGCCTCGGCGGAGAGGGCGAGCACGGGCGTGGTGAAGCCGCCGGTGAACAGCGAACGGCGCCCCGCCGCCAGCTCACCGACCGTCAGGCCCTCGGCGTCCGGGGGCAGGCCCTTGAAGCGGTGGTCGACGCGCTCCTCGGCGAGGCGGGCGAGGGCGTCTCCGGCGGCGGCCATGGAGCCTCCAGGGTGTGAGGACGGCGTTGCGATATGTGCAACTTCCATTGCGTATAACGCTTGCCGCTGTTTAACATCCCGGCAAGCGCCGGGTCAACGGTTCGCCGGGCTCGCGAGGGGACCGTGACACAGCGCGCACACAGCGCGGAACGAGGGGGGGATCATGGCTGCCGACCCTGGGGATCCGGACGTCGTCTGCCTCGGTGAGTCCATGGTCACCTTCCACCCCACCCGGCCCGGCCGTCTCGCCGATGTACCCGCCTTCGAGCGCGGCATAGGCGGCGCCGAATCGAACGTCGCCTGCGTGCTGGCCGCCGCCGGGCACCGCGCGCGGTGGGTCGGCCGGGTCGGCACGGACGGCTTCGGCGACCACCTGGTGGAGGCGATCGCCGCGTACGGCGTCGACGTCACCCGCGTGCGGCGCGACCCCCAGCGGCCGACCGGCGTCTACTTCCGCACGGCGGGCGAGCGCGCGGTGGACGGCCTGCCCGGGGCGGGCGCGTCCGAAGTGGTCTACTACCGCGCCGGATCCGCCGCTTCGGCGATGTCCCCGGAATCCGTCCCGGCCGCCGACGTGTGCTCCGGGCGGATCCTTCATCTGTCCGGCATCACGGCCGCGCTGTCCGCCGACTGCCTCGCCCTCATGCGCGAGCTCACGGAGCGCCGGGACGGCCGGCCGCTGGTGTCCTTCGATGTGAACTACCGGCCGGCGCTGTGGAAATCACCGGCCGGTGACGTGCTCGCCGAGCTCGCCCGGGGCGCCGACATCGTCTTCGTCGGGGAGGACGAGGCCGAGGCGGTGTGGGGCGTCCGGGAGCCCGACGCGGTGCGTTCCTTCCTGCCGGAGCCGTCCGCACTGGTGGTGAAGCGGGGAGCGGGCGCGGCGGTGGCGTACGCGGCCCTCTGTGACACCGGCGGCACGTCGTCCGCACCCGCCGACCGCGTCGTCAGCGTGCCCGCCCTGCGCGTCGACGTCGTCGCACCGGTCGGCGCCGGGGACGCCTTCGCGGCGGGCTTCCTCTCGGCGACGCTGCGCGGGCTGCCGCTGGAAGCACGTGTGCGGAACGCGCACCTGACGGCCGCCGCCGCGCTGACCGTGCCGGGCGATCTGGGCGTGCCGCCGGAGCGCGCGTACGCCGACCACCTCGTGTCGCTCGACGACGACGGATGGGGGAGACTGCGACTCGGCCCCGGCTGGACCGGCCGGAGCGTCAGCGTGGAAGAGGGCACCGCCGTATGAGCCAGACCGTCGACCGTGCCCTCACGATCCTGCCGCTGCTCGCCGAGGGGCCCGCCAATCTCGAACAGGTGGCGCGGCGGCTCGACGTCCACAAGTCGACCGCGCTGCGGCTGCTGCGCACGCTGCACGAGCACGGGTTCGTCTACCGCCAGCAGGACCAGCGGTACCGCCTCGGCGCCCGCCTCTTCGCCCTCGCCCAGCAGGCCGTGGAGAGCCTGGACGTACGCGAGATCGCCCACCCGCACCTCGTCGCCCTCAACGAGGGCTGCGGCCACACGGTGCACCTCGCCGTCCTGGAGGACAACGAGGTCCTCTACATCGACAAGGTCGAGAGCCGTTACCCCGTACGGATGTATTCCCGCATCGGCAAGCCCGTTGCGATCACCGTCGCCGCCGTCGCCAAGCTGCTCCTCGCCGACCTGCCGGAACCGGAGCGCCGTGCCGTCGCCGAGCGGCTCGACTATCCCTCGTACACCGCCCGTTCCACGCCGAACGCCGCCGCTTATCTCAAGGAACTCGCGACCGTACGCGCGCAGGGGTGGGCCACCGACTTCGGCGGCCACGAGGAGTCCATCAACTGCGTCGGGGCACCGGTCCGCGGCGTCGACGGGCGCGTGGTCGCCGCGTGCTCGATCTCCGCGCCGAACGTCGTCGTCTCCGCCGAGGAACTTCTCCACCTGCTCCCGCAGTTGCGCCGCACCGCGGACGCCATCAGCGCGGAGTTCTCAGGAAACACCGCACCGCCCACCAACTCCCCCAAGGAGAAGGCATGACCGAGAAGCTCGAAAAAATCGCGATCACCCCGGCCGGTCACTTCGCGCCGCCCGCGAAGTTCTCGCACGGCGTGAAGAAGGGCAACATCCTCCAGGTCGCCGGCCAGGTCGGCTTCCTGCCCGCCGCGGAGGGCGAGGAGCCGGTGCCGGCGGGTCCGACGCTGCGCGACCAGACGCTCCAGACTCTCGCCAATGTGAAGGCGGTCCTGGAGGCGGGCGGGGCGGCGTGGGAGGACGTCCTCATGCTCCGGGTGTACCTGACGGATCCGGGGCAGTTCGACGAGATGAACGCCATCTACAACGAGTACTTCGCCGATCTGAAGTCGGTGCCGTCTGCTCGTACGACGGTGTATGTGGGACTGCCGGGTGATCTCCTCGTCGAGATGGACGCGCTGGCGGTTCTCGGCTGACGGGGGTTTCCAACGGGGTGGGGGTGCGGACTGGTCGCGCCTGCGGCGGGCTTTTTCCCCAGCCCCGCCCCTTCCCGAAACTGGGGGCGAGCCCCCAGCCCCCCCGGCAACACGGCTTCGCCGCGTTGTCCTCAAACGCCGGACGGGCTGAATTGCGCACCCTGGGCAGCAGAATCACGACTACGGTCCGCACATTCAGCCCGTCCGGCGTTTGAGGACGCGGCCGCAGGCCGCTCCCGCCATTGGGGGCACCCCCGGACGGAGTCTGGGGGAGGAGCTGGGGGAGGCAACGAAACGCGCGGCCGGGGGTCTGGGGCACGAGCCCCCCCACGCGGCGGAGCCGCACATCAGATGCAGCCGGGAAGGGGCGGGGCTGGGGACAGCCCGCCGCAGGCGCAAGCGACCCGCCCCCCCCAACGGCCCCGCCGGCAGGCGACGCGGCGGCGAGCCCCACGAGGGAGCCACATGCAAAGCACCCCAGCCCTCCTCGCCATAGCCACCCTCGGCATGGCCCTGCTCCTCCTCCTGATCATCAAGATCCGGCTCCAGCCCTTCGTCGCCCTTCTCACCGTCTCCCTCGCCGTCGGCCTCGCCTCAGGTCTCTCCGTCTCCCAACTCCTCGGCACGGTGCAGAAGTCGGACGCCGTCTCCGTCGTCGAATCCGGCATGGGAGGCACGCTCGGGCATATCGCGGTCATCATCGGTCTGGGCACGATGCTGGGGTCGATCCTGGAGGTGTCCGGCGGGGCGGAGGCGCTGAGTTCGCGGCTGCTGGGGCTGTTCGGCGAGCGGCGGGCGCCGCTCGCCATGGGGCTCACCGGGGTCGTCTTCGGCATCCCGGTCTTCTTCGACGTCGGCATCTTCGTGCTCGCGCCGATCGTGTACGCGGCGGCCAGGCGCGGCGGCCGGTCGATCCTGCTGTACGCGCTGCCGCTGCTGGCCGGGCTGTCGATGACGCACGCGTTCCTGCCGCCGCACCCGGGCCCCGTGGCCGCCGCCGGGCTGCTGCGGGCGGATCTCGGGTGGGTGATCCTGATGGGTGCCGCGGCGGGCCTCCCGGCGGTGCTGGCGGCGTGGGCGTACGCGGCGTGGATCGGTGAGCGCCTCTTCGTGCCCGTGCCCGAGGAGATGGTGGAGGCGGCCCGCGAGGCGAAGGCCGCGGTCGCCGGGGACGGCGCGCCGGACGCGGTGCCCGTGCCGCTGGGCACGCTGCTGGCGATCATCGGGACGCCGCTGGTGCTGATCCTCCTCGCCACGTTCTCCTCCGTGGCGTTCGACCCGAGCACGGGCCGCTCGGTCGTGGAGTTCCTCGGGCACCCCTTCGTCGCCCTGACGATCGCGCTCTTCCTCGCGTACTACCTGCTGGGCATCCGGCGCGGCTGGTCGCGCCGGTCGCTGGAGAAGGTGTCGACGGCGTCGCTCAAGCCGGTGGGCAACATCCTGCTCGTCGTCGGCGCGGGCGGGGTGTTCGGTGCCGTGCTCAAGGCGAGCGGGGTGGCCAAGGCGCTGGCGGACACCTTCGACAGCGCGGGCCTGCCGGTTATCGTGCTCGCCTGGCTGATCGCCGTCGTCCTGCGGGTCGCGCAGGGGTCGGCGACGGTCGCGATCGTCACCACGGCGGGCATCGTCGCGCCGCTGGTGTCGGAGGCGCACTACACGCAGCCGCAGCTCGCGCTGGTGATCGTCGCGATCTCGGCGGGCTCGATCTTCGCCTCGCACGTCAACGACGGCGGCTTCTGGATGGTCGCGACGTACTTCGGCATCTCCGAGCGGGACACGCTCGCCTCCTGGACGGTGCTCGAATCGGTGCTGTCGGTCGCGGGGTTCGGGGTGGCCTGCGCGCTGAGCGCCGTCGTCTGACCGCTGCCGTACGTGCCGGTTCCGGACAACTTCCCTTTCACTTATGGCTGATTGATTGCGCCGGACCCCACCACCCCCAACAATGCACACGTCAAAACCAAGCACGTCGTCCCGGATGCCTCCAGAGAGGACCCACCCCCCATGACGCGCATCAGCAGACCCCTCGTCGGTGCCCTCGCGACCCTCCTGCTCACCGGGGCCACCGCCGTCGGCGCCGGTACGGCCTCCGCGGCCCCGCAGGCCCCCGCGGGCAAGGCCAAGGCCGTCGGCTTCGCCGGCACGGTCGCCCTCAGCAACTGCTCCGGATCGCTGGTCAAGCTGCCCAACTCCGGTGACAACGACCCCGGTCTCGTCATGACCAACGGCCACTGTCTGGAGACCGGCATGCCGGGCCCCGGCGAGGTCATCACCGACCAGCCCTCGTCGCGTACGTTCACGCTGCTCAACTCCTCGGCGGGCAAGGCCGGTACGCTGCGCGCCACCAAGGTCTCGTACTCCACGATGACCGACACGGACGTCACGCTCTACGAGCTCGACCAGACGTACGCGCAGATCAAGCAGCGCTACAGGATCGACGCCCTGAAGGTCTCCGGCGACCACCCCACCGCGGGCACGCCGATCAAGGTGGTCTCGGGCTACTGGAAGAAGATCTACTCCTGCGACGTCGACGGCTTCGTCTACCGTCTGCGTGAGGCCGACTGGACCTGGAAGGACTCCCTCCGCTACACGTCGACGTGCGACGTCATAGGCGGGACGTCCGGTTCGCCCGTCATCGACGCCAACTCTGGCCAGGTCATCGCCATCAACAACACGGGCAACGAGAACGGCGAGCGGTGCACCGAGAACAACCCCTGCGAGGTCGACGAGAACGGCCAGGTGACCGTTCACCAGGGCACCAACTACGCCGAGGAGACGTACGGCATAGGCAAGTGCTTCGCCCCGGGCAACAAGCTGGACCTGTCCCTGCCGGGCTGTGACCTCCCCCGCACGGACGAGGGGCTGGCGCGGCACCGGTAGCCGGGTAGCGGCCCGCCGGAGCGCGAACGCCGGACGGGCGGAAAGCCGCCCGCCCGGCGCCGGGAAACGCGCCCCGTCCGCTACGGCAGCGCGTGCACGTGCGGGCCGACGCCGCTGGACCAGGCGTCGCCCGCCGCCGCGTCCCAGTTCGTCGACCACGTCATCGCTCCGCGGATCCCCGGGTACGTCCGGGACGGCTTGAAGGAGCCGCAGTTCGTGCCGTTCGCCAGGCAGTCGAGGGCGTTGTCGACCACCGACGGTGCCACGTAGCCGCCGCCCGCCGCGCGGGCGGAGGCGGGCAGGCCGAGGCCCACCTGGGCGGGGTCGAGGCCGCCCTCCAGCTGGACGCAGGCGAGGGCGGTGAGGAAGTCCACCGTGCCCTGGGAGTAGACCTTGCCGTCGCAGCCGTTCATGGAACCGCTGTTGTAGAACTGCGTGTTGACGACCGTCAGGATGTCCTTGATGTTCAGCGCGGTCCTGAAGTAGCCCGCGGACGGCGACTGCATGTCGATGGTCTGCGGGGCCATCGTGATGACGAGCTTGCTGCCCGCCTTCGCCGACAGGGCGCGCAGCGCCTGCGTCATGTAGGTGGGGTTCAGCCCGTTCTCCAGGTCGATGTCGACGCCGTTGAAGCCGTACTTCTGCATCAGGGCGTAGACGCTGTCGGCGAAGTTGGCCGCGGAGGCCGCGTCGTTGACGGAGACGCTGCCCTTCTCGCCGCCGATGGAGATGACGACGCTCTTGCCCGCCGCCTGCTTGGCGGCGATGTCGGCCTTGAACGCGGCCTCCGAGTAGTTCAGCGCCGGGTCGAGGGTGAAGCTCACCGCTCCGGGCGTGGCCGTCGCGTCGGCGAAGGCCACGGCGATGATGTCGTACTGGCTCTGGACGTCGCTGATCTTCTGGACCTTGGCGCCGTTGTCGAAGTTCTGCCAGTAGCCGGTCACCGCGTGCTTCGGCACGGACGGCCCGCCGCCGCTGCCCGCGCCTGTCGTGACGGTGACGGCCGTCGATCTCGCGGACTCGCCGGCGGCGTTCGTGGCCGCCACCTCGAAGCGGTACGAGGTCGACGGCGCGAGCCCGGTCACGGTGGCGGAGGTGCCGCTGACGGACTGCGCCTTGGTGCCGTCCTGGTAGACGTTGTAACCGGTCGCGCCGGAGACGGGGTTCCAGGTGAGCGCCACCGACGAGGAGGACGCCGCCTTGGCCGTGAGTCCGCCGGGCGCGGCGGGCACGGGGTCACCGGGATCGCCCGGGTCGCCGGGGCCGGTCAGGGCGACGTCGTCCGCGACGTACGCCGGCTGGCCGTACCAGCCGTGTGTGTAGACGGTGACGGACGTGGTGTTCGCGCCCGTGCTGAACGTCGTGCTCAGCTGCTGCCAGCCGCTCGCGGACGGCGTCCACGTGGAGACGTCCGTGGTGCCGGTGCCGCTCGCCCCGAGATAGACATACGACCCCTGCACCCACGCGCTCAGGGTGTACGAGGAGTTGGGCCGCACGCTGACGGTCTGCGCGCACCGGGCGTCGTCGGAGCCCGCCGGAGTGGCCTTCAGCGCGCTGGTGCCGCTGTGCGCGGGTGAGGTGACGGTGGTGCCGCTGTCGCTCGAACAGGTCCAGTTGGAGAGACCGGACTCGAATCCCGGATTCCTGACGAGGTTCACGTCCGCGGCATGCGCGGGCGAACCGCCGAGCGCCGTCAGGCCGGCGGCCGCGAGGGCGGTCGCCAGCAGTGTGCCCAGGCGGCGTCTCGTTCCGGTGCGGTTGCTGCGTATCGGGTGTTCCACTGCGGCCTCCGGTGGGACGGGAGTTGAGGGCGTGACGTCGGGGAGTGCACCTGGGGGGTCGCCGCCGTCTGGCGTAAAGATGGTCTAGTCCAATGCGTCCGTCAATACATCCGTCACGGCTTTCCGCACAGACCCCCAGGCCACCGCGTGGGCACCCCGGCCAAACCCCGAAGGGCGGTTCTCAGCCGCTCCATTCGTGGATAAAGTGCGGAGGCGCCAGCACAGGGCGGTATCGAACTGCGTCCGCCGCGGCCCCCCGCGGCCGGAGTGAACGGGGAAGCCGACGTGCCCATTGCGATAGCGGTCACCAGCCCCGATCTGGTGCTGCCGCCCGCCGACGGACAGACCCCCGACGCCGCCGTCTTCCAGCCGCCCGAGGCACAGCCGCTCGACACCGCGGTCACCCAGACCGCGATCCTGCTCGACCAGTGCGGCTATGTGGCCGCCCTCTACCCGGACTCGCTGCCCGCCCCGTACGTCCGGCGCCTGCGCACCGTCCGTTCCGTCCTGGAGAGCGACAGGATCGCTCTGCTGCCCGTCGCCCTGCCGCCCCTGGCCGTCGCCGTGCTGGCCCGCCAGCTCCGTCAGCTGTCCGTCTCCGACCTCAGCCCCGGCGTGCTCGCCTCCGCGGCCCGGCTGCTCGCGCACTACGTCTACGCGGGCGCCCAGCTCGCCAGCGTCGCCCGGCTCGACCGGGTGGACGTCGGGCTCGGCGCCTACCTCGGGTCGTTACTCCCGGGCGCCCGGTTCGCCGCCCTCGTCAACCCGGTGCCCCGCCTGATGAGCACCGCCGGTGACGAGGCGCCCGACGGCCCCGGATTCGGCACCCGGCTCACCGTGGCCCGCGGCAGGGCCCTCAGGGGCGACGACTGGGTCGTGGACACCCTCGCCCCCCACTGGCGCGTCCAGGGCGTCCAGGAGGCCGCCCTGCCCGCCGAATCGGCCCGCTGGTGGGGCACCCAGCGGGCCGTCGAGTTCGCGGCAGCCATCCCCGACCCCTCGGTGCTCTACCAACTGGTGTCGTCCGTACGGCGCGAGGAATGCCACTGGTGCGGACTCGAACTCATCGGGGACCGCTGCGCGTTCTGCGCCGGACCGCTGCCGCGCGCCGCCGGCGGGCACACGCTCGACCCGCCCGCCCGGCAGCGCCTCACGCCGGCCGGAGGCTGAGCCGGCATGCCGCCGCACCCGCCCGCCCCCTCGCGTCACTGCCGGCCCCATCCCCGAACGAGGTCCGCCGCCCCATGAACTCACGCCAGCGCCGCGGGATCATCCTCCTGCTCCTGTCGGCCCTTTGCGCCCTCGGCGCGTTCGCCGGGGTCTTCTCGGTCATCCACGACGCGGAGTCGAAGACCGGCCCCGGGGCGACCGCCTACCGGCTGCGCGCCGACATCCCCGCCTATCAGCCGCTCGAAGAGGCCCGTGACCGCTTCGAGAGGATCTCGATGCCCAAGCGCTGGCTGCCCTCGACCGCCGTCACGGACCTCGGCCGGCTCACCGGCAAGATCGCCGTCACACCGCTGCGCAAGGGCTCCCTCCTCCAGGAGGACATGATGGCCGCCCGGCCCGAACTCAAGCCGGGACAGCAGGAGATCGCCATCATGATCGACGCGGCGACGGGCGTCGCGGGGAAGATCAACGCCGGCTCGAAGGTCAACATCTTCGCCACCTTCGACGGCAAGGACCAGGGCACCAAGCCCGTCTCCAAGGTCATCGTGAGCGACGCGCAGGTCATCGCCGTCGGCAGGCTCAAGGCCCTCGACCGCGACAGCGGCTCCACCGGGGCCACCACCCGACGCGCGGGCGAGGCCGTGCCGATCACCTTCGCCCTCGACACCAAGGACGCCCAGCGCGTCGCGTACGCGGAGTCTTTCGCCTCCCATGTGCGGCTCGCCCTGGTCGCCCCCGGCGACGACTCCGGGGTCAGCGGCGCGGACCGCACCTACACGCTCGACAGCGACAAGTGACGGCGACGGACAGCGGTCAGGAGAGGCAAGGGACACGGTGACGATCAGAATTCTCCCGGCCATCGGCGACCCGGACGCCGCCCGTGCAGTCGGCGGCCTCCTCGGCCAGCTCCCCGGTGTCGAACCCCTGCCGACCGCCGGGGACTCCACCCGGCTCCTCGACACGCTCGCCGTCCTGGGCGCCGCCTCGGTCGAGGAGCTCCCCGAGGTCGTCCTCGTCCACGAGCGCCTCGGACCGTTACCCGCGCTCGAACTCATCCGTGAAGTGGCCCTCCGCTTCCCCGCCACCGGCGTCGTCCTGGTCACCGCGGCCCCCAGCCCCGCGCTCTACGCCGCCGCCATGGACTCCGGCGCCCGCGGCCTCGCGGCGCTGCCGCTCTCCTACGACGAACTGGGCGCCCGGGTGCAGGCCGCCGCGCAGTGGGCCGCGGGCGTCCGCCGTCACCTCGGGGGCGGTGGCGAGGGGACGGCCGGCGCGGCGGGGCCGGGCGGCACGCTCCTCGCGGTCACCGGCGCCAAGGGCGGTGTCGGTACGACCGTCACCGCCGTCCAGCTCGCGCTCGCCGCCTGTGCCGCCGGGCGCAGCGTCGTCCTGGTCGACATGGACCTCCAGTCCGGCGACGTCGCCTCCTATCTGGATGTGCAGTTCCGGCGGTCCATCGCCGATCTGGCGGGCATCAGCGACATCTCCCCGCGCGTCCTCCAGGACGCCGTCTTCCCGCACCCGGCCGGGCCCGGCCTGCTGCTCGCGCCCGCGGAGGGCGAGCGCGGCGAGGAGGTCGGCGACCTCGCGTCCCGGCAGATCGTGGGCGCCCTGCGGGGCCGCTACGAGCTCGTCGTCGTGGACTGCGGCACGCAGATCACCGCCGCCTGCGCGGCAGTTGTCGAGACCGCCGACGTGGCCCTGCTCGTCACCACACCGGACGTGGTGTCCGTACGGGCCGCCAAGCGCATGGTCCGGCTCTGGGAGCGGCTCCAGATCCGCAAGGCGTCCGAGACGGTCACCGTCGTCAACCGGCACACCCGCAGCGCGGAGATCCAGCCGTCCCTGGTCGAGCGCGCCACCGGCACCCGGACGGCCCGCACGACCGTCCCCGCCGGCTACAAGGAACTCCAGGCCGCCGTCGACTCCGGCCGCATGCAGGACCTCGACGCCCGGTCCGCCGTCCGGCAGGCCCTGTGGACCCTCGCCGCCGAACTCGGCGTCGCCTCCGGTCCGTCCACCGCCCAGTCCGGCAGACCGCGCGCCGCGGCGCACGCGGACCGCTCGCTCACCGGGGGGCTGCGGAGGCGGCGGGCGGCGATAGGGGCGGGTGGGGGTACGGGCGGCTCCGGGGGTACTGGCCCCGATCAGCTCGCGCCTGTTCCGACCAGTCGCTTCCGACGGCGCGGTGGTGGTGACCGGGGGCAGGTGGCTGTGGAGTTCCTCGGCATCCTGCCGTTGATTCTGGTGATCCTGGCCGTGGTCTGGCAGTGCGTACTGATCGGCTACACGTATTCCCTCGCCGGGGATGCCGCCGACAAGGGCGCTCGGGCGGGTGCGGCGGGGGGTGACTGCGTGGCGGCGGCTTCCGCGGACGTACCGGGCGCTTGGGGGAGTGATGGCGTGGGGTGCGGGGTGGAGGGCGGTGTTTACCGGGCGAGGGTTTCGCTGTCTGTGCCGGTGCTTTTTCCTGGGGCGGTGAGTTGGCCTTGGCGGGTGTCCGGGTCGGCGGGGGCGGCTTCCGAGGAGGAGGGGTGAGGGGGGTGCGGGGTGCTCTGGGGGCTCGCCGTTGCTGGGTGCGGGTTGCTTGCGCCTTTCGGTGGGGTGGCCTCAAGCGCCGGCCGGGCTGGTCTGTGGTGGGTGTCGGGGGTGGGTCTTCCGGGCTGGGGACCTGGAACGCGGTGCGGGTGCCGTTTCGCGTATGGAGTGCCCCGAATTCGCACCGCGTTCCGGAACCCCACCCTCCAGCCCCACCCCCTCCCGCCGGAGGGCGACAGCGGGTTGTGGGGGCACGCCCGTCACTTCTCTTCAGCCCGTCCGGGGTGCTCATTTCAGCCCGTTGGGGGCACCTCTGGGGGCGCCCCCGGACGGAGTCTGGGGGAGTTGGCCGGGGGATTTTGCGGACAACGCGCGAAGCGTGTCGCGGGGTCTGGGGCGCAGCCTCCCCACGCGGCGGAGCCGCATATCGGATGCGGCCGGGAAGGGGCGGGGCCGGGGAACAAGCCCGCCGCCGCGACCAGGGATCCGCCTCCATCGAGCTGCTCGGCTTCCTGCCCGTCCTGCTCCTGGTCGGGCTCGCCGCCCTGCAACTGGGGCTCGCCGCCTTCGCCACCCAGCAAGCCGGAAGCGCCGCGAGAGCCGCGGCCCGTACCGCCACCCAGGACGACCCCAGGACGACACCGGCGGACGCCGGACGGGCGGCGCTGAGCGGCTGGTTGCGGACCGACGGCGCGCCCGACGCGGCGCCCTGCGAGGGCGCGGGGGAGACCACCGCCACCGTCACCGTGCGCATCCCGGCCGTCCTGCCGCTGCTGGGCGACCGGTCCGTCACCCGCCGGGCCACCATGCGCTGCCCGGCGGGACCGCTGCCGGCACCGAGGAGTGCGCCATGAGCCTGCGGGCGCGGATCGTCGCACCGGAAGTGCCCACGGACGGCCGGGAGTCGAGCCACCTCGTCCCCGTCTACCGTGCGAAGTTGCTGGAGGAGATCGACCTCGCCGAGATGTCCGCGCTCGCCGCCGCCGAGCGCCGCACGCGGCTGGAGCGGGTCCTCGGGCACATCCTCAGCCGGGAGGGGCCGGTCCTCTCCACCTCCGAGCGCGACCGGCTCATCCGCCGCGTCGTCGACGAGGCCCTGGGGCTGGGCGTCCTCGAACCGCTCCTGGAGGACCCCTCGATCACCGAGATCATGGTCAACGGCCCCGACCAGATCTTCGTGGAGCGCGCCGGCCGCGTGGAGCTCGTACCCGTACGGTTCGCGTCCAACGAGCAGCTGATGCAGACCATCGAACGCATCGTCTCCACGGTCAACCGGCGGGTGGACGAGTCGAATCCGATGGTCGACGCCCGGCTGCCCAGCGGTGAGCGCGTCAACGTCATCATCCCGCCGCTCGCGCTGAACGGCGCGACGCTGACCATCCGCCGCTTCCCCCGCGCGTACACCCTGCCGGAACTGATCGGCATGGGGACGCTCGACGAGCGGATGCTGGTGCTGCTCTCCGCGCTCGTCCGGGCGAAGTTCAACGTCGTGGTCTCCGGCCCGACCGGTTCCGGCAAGACCACCCTGCTGAACGCCCTCTCCGGGCTCATCCCGGAGGGCGAGCGCATCATCACCGTCGAGGACGCCGCCGAGCTCCAGCTCCAGCAGGCCCACGTCATCCGGCTGGAGTCGCGTCCCCCCAACGTCGAGGGCCACGGCCGGATCACCATCCGCGACCTCGTCCGCAACTCCCTGCGGATGCGCCCGGACCGGATCATCGTCGGTGAGGTCCGCGGCGGCGAGACGCTCGACATGCTCCAGGCGATGTCGACCGGCCACGACGGCTCGCTCGCCACCGTGCACGCCAACAGCGCGGAGGACGCCCTGATGCGCCTGCAGACGCTGGCATCGATGTCCGAGGTGAAGATCCCGTACGAGGCGCTGCGCGACCAGATCAACAGTGCCGTCGACTGCGTCGTCCAGCTGACCCGGCACGCGGACGGCTCTCGGCGGGTCGTCGAGATCGCGCTGCTCGACTCGCACGGCCGGGAGGACTACCGCCTGGCCACCGTCTGCCGCTTCGACGCCCGGCCGATGGACTCCGACCGCATCGTGCGCGGGCGGTTCACGTGCTTCCCCGTCCCCGAACGCGTCGCCGAGCGGCTGCGGATGGCCGACGAGGCCGTACCGGCGGCGTTCGGGGTCGCCGCGTTCCCCACCGAGCTCACCGTCCGAGAAGCGAGGCAGAGGTAGCCGCAGATGAACGCACTTGTACTGCTGACCGCCGGCGCCACCCTGCTGTGCTGCGCGCTGGGCACGGCGGGCGTGCTGGTGTACGCGGCCGGGAAGGCGCGGCGGCGGTCGCTGGTGGCGCGGCTCTCCGATGCCCCGGCCCTGCCGCCCGCCGGGCGCGTGCGGCACTTCCGGGGGCTGGACCGGCGGCTGCGCGCCACGCGGGCGGGGCGCCGGCTGGAGCGGCGGCTCGCGTCGACGGGACTGGACGTCACACCGGGCGAGTTCACCGTCTGCGCGCTCGCCACGGCGGCCGGACTGTGGTTCGTCGCGGCCGCCGCCCTCGCGCCCTTCTTCGGCCCCCCGGCCGCGCTGGCCGCCCTGTGGTCCGCGTCCGCCTTCCTGGGGCTGCAACGCCGCAAGCGCATCGAGCGGTTCATCAACCAGCTGCCCGAGCTGTCCCGCATCCTCGCCAACGCCACCCAGGCCGGACTGGCCCTCCGTACGGCCCTCGCCATGGCCGCCGACGAGATGGAGGCACCGGCGGGCGAGGAGCTCGCCAAGGTGGCCGACAAGCTCGCGGTCGGACACTCGGTCGACGACGCACTCGGCGAGCTCGCCGAACGGCTTCCCTCGCGTGAACTCGGCGTCCTGGTGACGACCTTGGTGCTTTCGAACAGAGCGGGTGGCACGGTCGTCAGTTCGCTGCGCAACCTCACCAGGACGCTGGAGGAGCGGAAGGAGACCCGCCGGGAGGTGCGCACCCAGCTGTCGCAGGTGACCGTCACCGCCTATGTCGTCCCCCTGATGGGCGTCGGCACGCTGCTGCTGATGGACCGCATCGCACCCGGGTCGATCGACCGCATGACCTCCACCTTCCTCGGCCAGGCCGCCGTGGTCGCCGCGTTCTGCCTCTACGCCCTGGGCATCGTGGCGATCCGCCGCCTTTCCAGGATCGAGGTCTGAGGGGTGGGCACGGGCCTTGCGCTGGGGCTGCTCGCCGCGCTGTCCGTCGCGGGTGCCTGCGCGGGCGTCGCGCTCTACCGCAGCGAGGTCAAGCTGCCGACGGACCTGACCGTGGCCCTGGAGGTCGGCTCCACCCGGACCACGGCCGTGGGTTCGGCGCTCGACCGGCTCGGCATGCGGTACGCGCCGCTCGTGCTGCGGATGATGGGCGAGAAGCGGGTCGCGAAGGTGCGCACCCGGATCGACCGCGCCGGGAACCCCGGCGGCCTCACCGTCGACCGCTACGCCGCGCGCCGTGCCGTCTACGGCTTCCTCGGCTTCGGCGGTGCCCTCGTCATGCTCCTCGCCGGACGGATGATCGTCGCCCTGCTGCTGGTCGCCTTCGGGCTCTTCTGGATCGAGGTCGGCATCTGGGCCGCCGTACGCGAACGCAAGGACGCCATCGACCGCACCCTGCCGGACTTCCTGGACGTCCTCGCGGTGGTCGTGAGCGCCGGACTGAGCTTCCGGCAGGCCCTCGACCGGGTGGCGGAGAAGTACGAGGGCCCGTGGGCCGACGAACTCCGCATCACCCTGCGCCAGCTGGACATGGGCGTCAGCAGGCGGCAGGCGTTCGAGGGGCTGCGGGTCCGCAACGACTCGGAGCAGGTCGCGCGGTTCGTCACGGCCTTGCAGCAGGGCGAGGAGCTCGGCGCGCCCATCGTCGACACGCTGATCGCCATCGCCGACGACATGCGCCGCACGGACGCCCAGCGGGCCCGCCGCCGCGCGGCCCGCGCGGTGCCGAAGGCCACGGTCGTGATCACCACCTGCATGGTGCCGGGCACGATGATCCTGATGGTGGCGGGATTCTTCCTCGGGTCGGGCGCGGACTTCGGTTCGATCACGGGGCGTTGAGCCCGGGTGGGGGTGGGATGTGTGGACCGCGTGGGTTCTGTGAGGCGCGTCTGTTCGATGGTGTGCCAACTCCCCGCCAAGGGAAGGGAATGGTGCCGGACGCACTGTTCCGCGGTCACCGTTCCGGCGTACTTTTCATGTGGCGTGAGCCACACCACGCACCACACCCGGATTCCGTACCGCACGGAGGTTGCCGTCGATGGAGGGGAACAGCATGGAGACGTCGCGCGAGCACATCCCGGGAAACTTACCGGGCCCGGGGAGAGGCTCAGGGGAGCGCCGCCGTGGTCTACGGGGCGACCGGGGGCAGACCGCGATCGAGTACCTGGGCATCATCTGCGTGGTCGTGGCGATCGTCCTGGTGCTGACCCGGACGGACTTCGGCAGCGCGATCGCCAGCGCCATCTCCGACAAGATCTCCCAGGTCACGGGCGGCTGACGCGCGCCGCCCGCCGTGCGCACGGCGACGCCGGACAGGCGTTCCCGCTCTACGTCACGGCGGTCGCCGCCCTGCTCTTCCTCGCGCTGGCGTTCTTCGCCGTGGGTCAGGCGGGAGCGAACAAGAACGGCGCGCAGACGGCCGCGGACGCCGCCGCCCTCGCCGCGGCCCAGAGCTACCGCGATCAGCTGCGTACGGGGCTGCTGGCGGCCCTGGGGGCCGGTGGCGGCTGGGCGGACTGGCTGGACGGCCGCACGGGCGACGTGGCCGCCGCCTGCGGCGAGGCCGACGCGTACGCCCGGAGCAACGGCGCCGAAGTCGTGGGCGGGTGCGGCACGTCCGCCCCGGGGACGCTCCCCGCCGCCTTCACCGTCACCGTCCGCTCCTCGGCGGCCGTCGGCCGCTCGGTCGTCCCCGGCACCGAGGACGTCCACGCGACGGCCACGGCGCGCGCCGTGGTGGAACCGCGCTGCGCGGCGCTGTCCCCGGAGACGCGGAAGCCACCCGTCGACATCGTGTGCGACGGGCGGGTGGTGCCGATCGACCCCAAGCGCCCCGACGACCTCGCGAGAGCGGTCGGAGCGCTGTTCGCCGTACGCCTCGCCGACTGAAGCGGCCCGCCGCGCGGTTGCCCTCCGCCGGTGACCCCTCGAAAGCCGGTGACTCCTCGAAAGGACGCGCCCTCATGAGCACGCGGCACATCACGAAGACCCGCGGACGCGCGGCAGCGGCGGCGGTCGTGGCCCTCCTGGCCCTCGCCGTGTCCGGCTGCGGCGGGGACAGCGGCGGGAAGGACGCGGACGCCACCCCGGACAGGAAATCGGCCGGTCCTCCGGGCAGCGCGAAGAACGCTCCCGCGGCTCGGCCGGGCGAGGTCATAGGCGAGATGAAGGGCCCTGACGGTGTCGTCATCGCCGTCAATTCCGCGGTACGGGACAGCGGCGGCTTCGTCACGGTGAGCGGCACTCTGACGAACGGCGGCAGCAAACCGTTCAACGCCATCCACTGGCTCTCCCAGGAGACGGACATGAAGTCCCGCTCCTCCATCTCCGGCGCCTCACTGGTCGACGGGGCGAGCAAGAAGCGCTATCTGGTCCTGCGGGACACGGACGGCGAGTGTCTGTGCAGCACGGGCCTGACCAACATCAAGCCCCAGGAGAGCCGGCCCGTCTTCGCGCAGTTCCCGGCGCCACCGGAGAACGTCACGGACGTCGACTTCCAGGTGCCGACCATGCCGTCCGTCCGTGTGCGGATCTCGGAGTGAGCCGGATGACCCGGACCGCGTACGTTCCCCGGATCGGCCGCGGGGCGGCCGTCGCCGTGGCCCTGTCCACCGCGCTGCTGGTCACCACCCCGGCCGCCCCGCCCGCCCGCGCGCAGAGCGGTCCCGGCGGCAAGGCCGACACCGCGCCGCCCGTGAAGATCGACGGTTCCGCCCACGGGCTGCGGATGCGGCCGGGCGCGCGACTCGCACCCGGCCGGGTGCTGGACATCAAGTCCGTCGTCGAGACGGACGACGGGGGCGAGCGGCGGGAGGACACCAACGTCGACGTCACCTTCGCCCTCCAGGCGGAAGTGCTCTTCGACAAGGACAGCGCGACGCTCGGCGCGGAGGCGGGCAAGCGGATCCGGGTCATCGCGGACGAGGTCAGGAAGCGGCACGCGACCACGCTCCGCGTCTTCGGCTTCACGGACAACCTCGGTTCCGCCGAGCACGGCGTGGAGCTGTCGAAACAGCGGGCCAACGCGGTGCAGCGGCAACTGGCCCTGGACATCGGATCGTCGGGCGTCTCGTACCAGATACGGGGGTACGGCGAGGACTACCCCATCGCGGACAACTCCTCGGAGGACGGCCGCCGTCGCAACCGCCGGGTGGAGATCAGCTTCCCCACGCGTGGCTGAGGGCCCGACGGAGCCTCGCGCCCCCGTCCGCCAGGCGGCAGGATGAGGCCCCGGATGCCGGGACGCGCCAGGGAGGCGGAAGATGTGCCGGGGGAAAGCGAGAGGCGGACTCGCCGGGGCGGCGGCCCTGGGCATGCTGATCGCGGCGGCCGCGCAGGCGGCCGCGGGGGCGGCGGAGGCCGCGCCCGCCGCCGCGTACAGGATGGCCCCGGACGCACAGCAGTTGAACGGCTCCGGGAACACCGCCGACGCCCCCCTGCTGAAGCCCGGCGCGCACACCTACAAGGACAGCGTCGCCCCCGGACAGCGGAAGTACTACGCGGTGCGGCTGGACGCCCGCTCCAGCGCGTACGTCTCGGCCGTGGCCGCCCCCGCCCCCGGCAGCTCGATGGGGGCCCGGGACGGGATCTCGGTGTCCCTGGAGGCACAGGACGGCACGCAGTGCGGCGTGGGCCGCCACCGCACGTTCCTCTCGGCCGGTGGCGCCTATCCGGTCGCCGACTACGCGGAGCGGGTGACCGCCACGGGCGGTGCCTGCAAGGCCGCGGGGACCTACCGCTTCGTCCTGGAGCGCGGCGACGCGGCGGGCGGGGACACGGCCGCCGTGCCGGTCGAGCTGAAGTATGTGAGCGCGCCCGCGGATCCGGCGTCCACGGGCGACCCCGGCGGGGACCGGACGGCACGGACCGCGCCCGCACCGGGCGGCGGGGGAGTGGGCGCCCAGGGCGGCGGCGTCCGTGGCGGGTCGGGCTTCAACGACGCCGCGGAGATCCGCCCCGGGGTCTGGACGGACGAACTCCGGCCCGGCGAGACCCACTTCTACCGCGTCCCGGTCGGAGCCGGTCAGCAACTCGCGGCGAACGCGCGGTTCGGGGCCGACCGGGACGCCGGGAGCGCGCCGTACGTGATCGCCGGGATGCGGATGGGGCTGAGCAACGAAGCCCGCGGCTACGTCATGAACAGGACCGGCGGCTATCAGGGCAAACCCGCGGACCTCTCGCTGACCACGCCCGCCGCCGCGGCCGGCGACGGCGCGGGCGGGGACGCCGCCCGGGGCATGCGCCTCGCGGGCTGGTACTACCTCCAGGTGAGCCTCAACCCCAAGGTGGGCCAGGGGAAGCCGAGCCGGGTGCCCGTCACGCTCACGGTGGACGTCGGCAAGGCGCGCGAGGAGGCGCGGGCACCCGGCGGAAGCATGCGCCCGGCCGGCGCGGTCACCGGGCGGCACCGCGACCGGCGGCTGCGCGCCGTCGGGTACGCGGGCATCACCACAGGGTCGCTGCTGCTGCTCGGGCTCGGCGGCTGGACGCTGGCGGCCCGGCGTGGGCAAGGGGTGAGCCCGGGGGCGGACAGCGAGGACAGCGAGGAGTGACCTCAGGGGCGGATCTCGACGCGTACGCCGGGCCGCAGGCCCCACAGCCGCATGGCCCCCGCCGCCGCCTCCAGCGCATGGCGCGAGCGGACGCGCGGCGCCCCGAGGCGCCAGGGGCGCATGGTGCGTACGGCCAGGACGGTCAAGTGCCGGTCCAGATAGGCCACGTCGATGGGGAAGCGCATCCGGAAGGTGTGCACCGAGGACGCGGGGGTGAGGAGCAGCGCGCCCTCGATGTCGTCGCGGCCGAGGAGGCCGCGGGTGCGGGCGCGGTAGGAAGCGGCCACCTCCAGCGGGACCACGAGAGCGCTGCCGTGTTCCGCCTCGGGCCCGGCGCTCCCGGGCGGGACGTACAGGCTCGCGGTGCCGTCGCGCCGACGAAAGGTGCCGTCGCGCCGAGGAGGCATGCCGTCGTGCCGATGAGACGTGCCGTCGTGCCGACGAGGCATGGGAGGTCCCTTCGGCCGTGACCCGTGGAGTGTGTGGTGCCCTGGAGGCACTTTATCCACAGGCCCCCACGGGCATCGCCGCTTCTGCGTAACCTCGGTCCATGGCCGCGCTGTTGATCGTCCTCGCCGCCCTGTACGGGGCCGTGGCCGGGGTGTCGCTGCCCCGGGCGCACTACCGCCTGAGTGTGGAGCCGGAGCGGGCGTGGCGGTCGGCGGGTCCGTGCGGGCACGCGTTCACGGGCTGGCTGGGGCGGGGCCGCTGCGGGGAATGCGGCGAGCGGTACGCACCGGGCGCGCTCTGGTGGGCCGGGGCGACCGGTGCGGTGTGCGCGGCGCTCGCCGCCGTGGTGGGGGCGCGGCCCGAGCTCGCCGTGTGGCTGCTGGCGGTGCCGGTGGCGGTGCTGCTGGCGGGGGTCGACCGGTCGGTGCGACGGCTGCCGGATGTGCTGACGCTGCCGCTGGCGGCGGGCGTCGCGCTGCTGCTGGGCGTCGCGGCCCTGATACCGGGGTCGGCGGGTTCCTGGCCGGGGGCGCTGCTGGGCGGAGCGGTGCTGGGCGGCTGCTATCTCGCGCTCTTCCTGATCCACCCGAGCGGCCTGGGCTTCGGCGATGTGAAGCTGGCGCTCGGCCTGGGGTGCGCCCTGGGGTGGTACGGCTGGCAGGTCCTCTTCCTGGGCGCCTTCGCGGGCCTCCTGCTGGGCTCGCTCCACGGCACGGCGCTGCTCCTGACCCGCAGGGCCACCCGCGGCACGGCCCTGGCGCTCGGCCCCTTCATGCTCGCGGGCGCCTGGCTGGGCCTCCTGCTGGGAGGCGCCACGGGGACGTGAACAGGGGGAGGCGCCCATAGGGCGTGGTGATGGGCACAAGCTATTGGACCGCGTGATCCAAAACGGGTACGGTTCGACGCATGGCCCGGCCGAGGATGTTCGACGAGGAGCGGGCGGTCGACGCCGCGTTGCAGGCGTTCTGGACCGCCGGATACGAAGCGACCTCCACCCAGGATCTGTGCGATGTCACGGGGCTGGGCAGGAGCAGCATCTACAACACCTTCAAGAGCAAGCACGACCTCTTCCGCCGGGCCCTGCTGCGCTACATGGACGCCAGGGCGGAGTTCCAACAGGCCCTGTTCGGCGGCGATCTGCCGGTGCGGGAGAAGTTCCGCACGATGCTGGAGAGCGTCGTCGAGGAGGAGTGCGGGTCGTCCGGCGGCCATCGCGGCTGTCTCGTCGTCAACACCGCCGTCGAGCTCGCCGGCCGCGATGCCGATGTGGCGCGCGATCTGGAGCGCGACTACCGCAAGCGGCTGGAGCTCCTGACCGCCGCCATCGCCGAGGGGCAGCGCGCCGGTGACATCGACGCGGCCAAGGACGCCCGCGCCCTCGCGCACTTCGTGATCGCCGCCATCGGCGGCATGCGCGTCTCCGCCCGCGCGGGGGTCGGCCGCACGGCGCTGGAAGGCATCGCCCGCGCCACGCTCGACGCGATCTGACGCCCTTTACCCCCCTGTTCACCCCGCTGTCTCCACCCCTGCCCTTTTCGTACCCGAGTTTTGAACTGCACGTTACAGAAAATGACAAGGTGACCGCTGTGCCACGAGCCATATACGTCCTCGCCCTGGGCATCTTCGCCATGGTGACCAGCGAGTTCGTCGTCGCAGGACTGATGCCGCAGATGGCGGAGGGGCTGGACGCGACCATCCCCGAAATCGGCTATCTCATCACCGCGTTCGCGGTGGCCATGGCGGTCGGGGGCCCGTTCCTCACCGTGGCCGTGCTGAGGCTGCCGCAGCGGCGGGCACTGATGGCGCTGTTCGCCGTCTTCCTGGCCGGCAACGTCCTGGCCGCCACCGCGTCCACGTACCCGGCCATGCTGGTGGCCCGCGTGGTCACCGGTACCGCCTCACAGGCGTTCTTCGGCGTCGCCCTCTCGCTGTGCGCCCGCCTCGCCCGCCCGGAGGTGCGCGGTCGCGCCATCGCGGTGGCCATGAACGGCCTCATGCTGGGCACCCTGCTCGGCCTGCCGCTGGCCACCGTGACCGGTGAACACCTCGGCTGGCGCGCGGCCTTCTGGGGCATCACCGTGCTCACGGTCGTCGCCGCGCTCTGCACCCTCGCCGGCGTACCCCGCCTGGACCGGGCCCCTGCCGAGGGCGGCGGTGGCGTGCGGGGCGAACTGGGCGTCTTCCGCCGCCCCCGGCTGTGGCTGGCGCTCTCCACCAGTACCTTCATCATCGGCGCGACGTTCGCCGCGTTCAGCTACCTCAACCCGATACTCACGGAGGTCACGGGCTTCGCCACCGGCACCGTGCCGTTGCTCCTCATCGCCTACGGCGCGGCCACCGTGGTCGGCAACACCGTCGTCGGGCGCCTCGCCGACCGGCACACCCTCGGCGTCCTGCTCTGCGGCCTCGCCCTGAACCTGGTGTTCCTCGTCGGCTTCGCGCTCTTCGCCCACCTGCCCGTACCGGCGGTCGTGTTCATGCTGGGGATCGGCCTCGTCGGCGTCACGATGAACCCCGCGATGGTCACCCGGGTCCAGCGCGCGGGCAACGCCGGGCCGCTGGTCAACACGATCCACTCCTCGTTCATCACCCTGGGCATCGTCATCGGGACCTCGGCCGGCGGGCCGGCCATCGACGCCTTCGGGCTGCGCGCGCCGCTGTGGATCGGGGCGGGCATGGCCGTCCTCGGCCTGCTCACCCTCGTCCCCGCCCTCGTCCGTCGCCCGGTCGGCCCAGCGGACGGACAAAGCACCGCAAAAATCATGATCTGCCAAGAAACCGCCGTGCGGCAGACTCGGACCGCCTGACGTCAAAAGGCGTCAAACGCATCAACCTGCCGATGAATTTTCAGGAAGTTTTCGTAAGGGCCGAGGGCAGACATCCGGCCGAGCGTCGAATGGCTTGTTCTACGCCGTAGGTCCAGCGCTGACGGGCCCTGCGCGGTCCTGGGTGATCTTGATCCGCCGCCGAGTTCAAGATCAATAAGGTCACCGAGCGTCAGCATCGCGCGCGCCGTCACCCTTGTCGGTGCGCGGAGCAGGGCCTCAGAGCGGTTAAGGTGGAAACCCCCCCTCGGGCCGGTCCGTATCCCCCCCACGGACCGGCCCGTTTTCTTTCCCTCACATCACGGTGCGTGATGATTCGTATGAGGTTTGAGAGACGGTCTAGGACCCGTTGCGGTTCGCCCAGATGTTGACGCCCTCGGTGCTTACCGCGAAGGAATCGATCTCGGACAGCTCTTCCTCGGTCAGCTTCGGAGCCCCGAGCGCGGCGACGTTCGCCTCCAGCTGGCGCACGCTGGACGCGCCGATCAGCGCCGAGGTCATCCGCGGGTCGCGCAGCACCCACGTCAGGGCCAGCTGGGCGAGCGACTGGCCGCGCCGCCGGGCGATCCCGTCGAGCCCGCGCAGCCGCCGCACGACGTCCTCCGTCAGCAGCCCCGGGTCCAGCGACTTGCCCTGCGACGCCCGCGAGCCCTCCGGGATGCCGTCCAGGTACTTGTCGGTCAGCAGCCCCTGCGCCAGCGGCGCGAAGGAGATGCAGCCCATGCCCTCCGCCTCCAGGGCGTCGAGCAGCCCGTCGTCCTCCGTCCAGCGGTTGATCATCGAGTAGGACGGCTGGTGGATCAGCGCGGGCACGCCCATCCCGCGCAGGATGCGCGCCGCTTCACGGGTGTTCTCCGCGCTGTACGAAGACACGCCCGCGTAGAGCGCCTTGCCCTGCTGGACGGCGGACGCGAGCGCGCCCATCGTCTCCTCCAGCGGGGTCTCCGGGTCGAAGCGGTGCGAGTAGAAGATGTCGACGTGGTCGACACCCATTCGGCGCAACGAGGCGTCGAGGGAAGAGAGCAGATATTTCCGGGAGCCCCACTCGCCGTACGGGCCGGGGTGCATGAGATAGCCGGCCTTGGTGGAAAGGACGATTTCGTCGCGGTACGGACGGAAGTCCTGGGCGAAGATCTTGCCGAAGTTCAGCTCCGCGGAGCCGGGCGGCGGACCGTAGTTGTTGGCCAGGTCGAAGTGGGTGACGCCCAGGTCGAAGGCCCGGCGCAGAATGGCGCGCTGTGACTCCAGGGACCGGTCGTCGCCGAAGTTGTGCCACAGACCCAGCGAGATGGCGGGCAGCTTGAGGCCGCTGTGCCCCGTGCGGCGGTACTCCATCGCGTCATAGCGATTTCCGGCCGCACGATAGTGAGTGGAATGAGTGGGTTCGGTCATGTGTATCTGACTATCACGGTCTTGTGACAGACCGAGTTGGGTCCTCGTGACACGCGGGCAGTAGTGTGGCGCCCTCGGGGCGACCGCCGTGGCATGGAGGGGCTGGAAGACGTGAAGTTGCGCGACCTGGTGTACAGGCTCTACGCACGCCGGGTGGAAGGCCGCCTCGACCACGCCCAGGTGCCCAAGCACATCGGCGTCATCCTCGACGGCAACCGCCGCTGGGCACGCGCCGACGGCCGCACGCTGGAGCAGGGCCACCAGGCCGGCGCCGACAAGATCCATGAGCTGCTCGGCTGGTGCGCCGAGACCGATGTCGAGGTCGTCACGCTCTGGATGCTCTCCACCGACAACCTCGACCGCCCCGCCGACCAGCTCAACCCCCTGCTCGGCATCATCGAGAACACGGTGCGCGGCCTCGCCGCGGACGGCCGCTGGCGCGTCCACCACGTCGGCACCCTCGACCTGCTCCCCGCCCGCACACAGTCCGTGCTCAAAGAGGCGGAGCAGGACACCATCGGCATCGACGGAATACTGGTCAATGTCGCGGTCGGCTACGGCGGTCGGCAGGAGATCGCGGACGCGGTGCGTTCGCTGGTGCTCGAAGCGGCCGACAACGGCACCTCTTACGAGGAACTCGCCGAGATGGTCGATGTGGAGCACATTTCCAAGCACCTCTATACGCGCGGCCAGCCCGACCCGGATCTGGTGATCCGCACCAGCGGCGAACAGCGTCTCTCCGGCTTCATGCTCTGGCAGAGCGCGCACTCGGAGTACTACTTCTGCGAGGTCTTCTGGCCGGCCTTCCGAAAGGTCGATTTCCTGCGCGCGCTGCGTGATTACGCCGCGCGGCACCGCCGCTACGGCTACTGATCGCGGCCCGGGAGCGGGCTGAGGGGTACGGAGTTCGGGCACGGCTACGGCCCCTGACGGATCGGGCGTTCACCTCGCCGTCGCATATGCCGTTGCATGGTCAAGCGGTCCAGCGGGAATATCCCCTCCAGGCCGACGGTCTGTCCAAAGACCGTCGCTCTGCCAGCGGGTGGCATGGGGCCGCCCGCCCGGGAGGCCCTTTGCAACACGGACGACGACCGTGCGGACCGAGCGGACCCGCGGGTCCGCCCGGACGACGCGGAGGGCCGGCGTCCGGCCCTCGAAGGGCATGGACCCGGCCCAGTTCCCCGGCGACGTCGTCGCGCCCCGACCTCTCCCCGAGGGGGTTCGTCCACCCGTGGTGACCAGCAAGAAGCGCCGTGAGAACGACCGGCGCACCTATGTCCTCGACACCAGCGTCCTGCTGGCCGATCCAGGCGCCATGGCCCGCTTCGAGGAGCACGAGGTCGTGCTGCCCGTGGTGGTGGTCACGGAGCTGGAGGCCAAGAGGCAGCACCCCGAGCTCGGTTACTTCGCACGGCAGGCGCTCCGCCTGCTGGACGGCTACCGGGTGCAATTCGGCCGCCTCGACTCACCGATCCCGATCGGCGAGCTGGGCGGGACGCTCAGGGTCGAGCTCAATCACTCGGATCCCGGCATACTGCCCGCCGGTTTCCGCCTCGGTGACAACGACTCGCGCATCCTCGCCGTGGCCCGCAACCTCCAGGCCGAGGGGTACGACGTCACCGTCGTCTCCAAGGACCTGCCGCTGCGGATCAAGGCGTCCGCGGTCGGGCTGCTCGCGGAGGAGTACCGCGCCGAGCTCGCCATCACCGACTCGGGCTGGACGGGGATGGCCGAACTCGCCGTCACCGCCGAGCAAGTGGACGAGCTCTACGCCGCCGAGGTGGCATATCTGCCGGAAGCGTCCGAACTGCCCGTGCACACCGGGCTGGTGCTCCAGTCCGAGCGCGGCAAGGCGCTCGGCCGGGTCGCGGCCGACGGCTCGGTGCGGCTGGTGCGCGGCGACCGCGAGGCGTTCGGGATCCATGGGCGCAGCGCCGAGCAGCGGGTGGCGCTCGACATGCTCCTCGACCCGGACATCGGCATCGTGTCGATGGGCGGCCGGGCCGGCACGGGCAAGTCGGCGCTGGCGCTGTGCGCCGGTCTGGAGGCCGTCCTGGAGCGCCGGCAGCACCGGAAGGTGATGGTCTTCCGCCCCCTGTACGCCGTCGGCGGGCAGGAGTTGGGGTATCTGCCGGGCAGCGAGGCGGAGAAGATGAGCCCCTGGGCGCAGGCCGTCTTCGACACCCTCTCCGCGGTGACGAGCGCCGAGGTGATCGAGGAGGTCGTCGGGCGGGGCATGCTGGAGGTGCTGCCGCTGACGCACATCCGCGGGCGGTCGCTGCACGACGCCTTTGTGATCGTGGACGAGGCGCAATCGCTCGAAAGGAATGTGCTGCTGACCGTTCTGTCGCGCATCGGGGCCAATTCGCGGGTGGTCCTCACCCATGACGTGGCGCAGCGCGACAACCTCCGCGTCGGCCGCTACGACGGCGTGGTCGCGGTCGTGGAAAAGCTGAAGGGGCATCCGCTCTTCTCCCATGTCACGCTGACGCGTTCGGAGCGTTCGCCCATCGCGGCACTGGTGACCGAAATGCTGGAGGAAGGCCGCATCTGAGGGAGTGGGCAGGCAATTGCCCCACCGCGGGTGAGGTGACGGGGCAGCGCGCGGCGAAGCGAAGGAGCTTAGCCGCGCGTTGTCGTGCCGCGCCGCACTTTCCGTAAAACGGCTGGAGTAAACGGCATGTGAGCTTTCCCACGCAACGTGGAATTGCCTCGGGGCGTCCCCGTCGGGCAGAGTCTGGGTCCTGTCAGGCCCCGCATACGGCACTTCGGCACCCCCCGGGTGCCGCACCACAAGAACTGAACAGCGTCGCCGTATGCCGCCCGAGCATCACGCGGACCTCCCTGCGGAGGGCCCACCGGGTCAGTGCCTCCTGTGACCGGCCGGTCCCGCCCCTGGTGGTGCCGCGCAAGACGGAGGCCAGCGCCAGGGGCACGATTGCGCCCGCGAGGTCACCTAAGCGGGCGATGCTGGAAGGAAACCGTGTGAGCCGGATCTCGGTCCGGGGGTTCGCCGTGGCATCCGCCACCGCGGTCACCACCGTTGGCGCCGTCGTAGGTGTCGCGTCGGGCAGCGACCATGGCACAGGCCAGGTCGAGGCCACCGCGGCGGACACGACCCTCCTCGCGGACATCCCCGCCGGACAGAACGTCCAGCAGCAGGCGTCCTTCCTGACGCAGCAGGCGGACACCCAGTCCGACGCCGCCGACACGGTCGCGAAGAAGGACGCCGAGGAGACCGCGCGCAAGCAGGCCGCCGACGACGCCACCGCCAAGAAGGAGGCCGCGGACGCCGCGGCCAAGAAGGAAGCGGAAGAGAAGGCGGCCAAGGACGCCAAGGAGCGCGAGGACAAGGACGCGGTCAGCAGCCGCTCCGCCTCCCGCGACGCCTCGTCCTTCGCGGTCAAGGGATCCTACTCCACCGCCGAGGTCCAGGCGATGGCCCGGCAGATGATCCCCGGCGACCAGTTCCAGTGCTTCAGCAACATCGTGAACAACGAGAGCGGCTGGGACTACACCGCCACCAACGCCTCCTCCGGCGCCTACGGCCTGGTGCAGTCGCTGCCCGGTTCCAAGATGGCGTCCGCCGGTGCCGACTGGCAGACCAACCCGGCCACCCAGATCAAGTGGGGCCTCGGCTATATGAACGAGCGCTACGGCAGCCCCTGCGGCGCCTGGTCGTTCTGGCAGGCCAACCAGTGGTACTAGGCTCCGGCCCGCCGGTGCGCCGGTGACTTCCACGTCTCACTCAGCCCCCGACCTCAACCGGTCGGGGGCTTTGTGTGTCTTCCCCCGGGGACGGCTGGCGGACGTGCTGACAGCGGGCCCGGGTAACGTCGTCTTGATGGCCGCGGGGAGTGGGGTAGAGGAAGAGAAATGTCGAGATTGCCGAAAATGATCGGCGGCATGGGGACGGGGCTGACCCGGCTCGCCGAGCTGCTCGAACGCCGGAGGGCGCAGGCGCAGCAGGAGGACACGCCGGCCTCCGCCGCCGAGCCCTCGCCGGTCCCCGTGCCCGCCGCCGCACCCGAACCGGCTCCGGAGTCCGCGCGGACCGGGGCCCCCGAGTCGGCACGGGCCGCCGCGTCCGTCCGAGCCGGGGCCCCCGAGTCCGCGGGCGCGGAGCCGGGCGGGGCCGAGCCCGCGCCGGAGCACGTCCCGGCGCCGCCCGGCTATGCCCCGGCCGTCGCGGCGCGCCCCGACCCCGTCGCCGCCGTGCCCTGGGGCGTGCGGGTCGCCGCCGAGGTGGCCTGGCGGCTGCTCATCCTCGCCGGGACGCTGTGGGTGCTGATGCGGGTGATCAGCTCCGTGCAGCTGGTGGTGCTCGCCTTCACCGCCGCCCTGCTGATCACGGCGCTGCTCCAGCCCACGGTCGCCTGGCTCAAGCGGCACGGCGTGCCCCGGGGCCTGGCCACCGCGATGACCTTCATCGCCGGCTTCGTCATCATGGGCCTGGTCGGCTGGTTCGTGGTCTGGCAGGTCACCGAGAACATCGACGACCTGTCCAAGCAGGTGCAGCAGGGCATCAAGGACTTCAAGCACTGGCTGCTGAACAGTCCGTTCCACGTCACCGAGGACCAGATCAACAGCATCGCCGACAACCTCAGTCAGGCGATCGGCAGCAACACCAAGGACATCACCACGGCCGGCATAGAGGGTGTGCAGGTCATCATCGAGGTGCTGACCGGCATCCTGCTGGCGATGTTCAGCACGCTCTTCCTGCTCTACGACGGCCCCAAGATCTGGCAGTGGCTGCTCAAGCTGTTCCCGGCGGCGGCGCGCGAGGGAGTGGCGGGCGCCGGTCCGCGCGCGTGGGCGACGCTGACCGCCTATGTGCGCGGCACGGTGATAGTGGCCCTGATCGACGCGATCTTCATCGGCGTGGGGCTGTTCTTCCTCGATGTCCCGCTGGCCGTCCCGCTGGCCGTCTTCATCTTCCTCTTCGCCTTCATCCCGCTCGTCGGCGCCGTGGTCTCCGGCGCGCTCGCGGTGATCGTGGCGCTGGTGACGCGGGATGTCTTCACAGCGACGATGGTGCTGGTGGTGGTGCTCTCGGTGCAGCAGATCGAGGGCCATGTCCTCCAGCCGTTCATCCTCGGCCGCGCCGTACGGGTCCACCCGCTCGCGGTCGTCCTCTCCGTGGCCGCGGGCTCGCTGATAGCCGGCATCGGCGGCGCGGTGGTCGCGGTGCCGCTGGCCGCCGTCACCAACACGGTGGTGGGCTATCTGCGGGCGCACGCCAGGGAGAACGCCGTCGGGGCGGTGGCATCCGCCGGCCCGGACCGCGCACCCGCACCGGATCCGGTGCACCGCGGCTGATGACGACGAAGAGGGCCCCACCAGGCGAATGCCTGGTGGGGCCCTCTTCGTGTTGCCGTGCGGCGGACCGGTTACCCGGCCAGGACCGCCTCGGAGTCGAGCGTCGCGCCGACCGCCTGGAGAACGGAAGCGATCTTGAACGCCTCCTGGATCGTCTCGCGGTCCACGCCGGCCTTGCGGAGCACCTGCTCGTGCGAGTCGAGGCACATGCCGCAGCCGTTGATCGCGGAGACGGCCAGCGACCACAGCTCGAAGTCGACCTTCTCCACGCCCGGGTTGCCGATGACGTTCATCCGCAGGCCCGCGCGCAGGTTGCCGTACTCCGGGTCCGACAGCAGGTGCCGGGTGCGGTAGTAGACGTTGTTCATCGCCATGATGGCGGCGGCCGACTTGGCCGCGCCGTACGCCTCGGCGGAGAGGTTGGCCTTGGCCTCCGGCTCCAGTTCCCGCAGCACGATCGGCGAGCGGCTCGCGATCGCGCAGGCGAGGACGGTGCCCCACAGCTGCTGCTGCGGGAGCGGGGAGTTGCCGATGACCGAGCCGAGGTTCAGCTTCAGGTCCTTGGCGAAGTCCGGTATCCGGGACTTCAGCTCGTCGAGGGCCATGTCAGGTCACTCGCCCGCGAGCAGCGCGACCGGGTCGAGGGTCGTCTCGCCCTTGTTCCAGTTGCACGGGCACAGCTCGTCGGTCTGCAGCGCGTCGAGGACCCGCAGGACCTCCTTGGGGTTACGGCCGACGGAACCGGCGGTCACCATGGTGAACTGGATCTCGTTGTTCGGGTCCACGATGAAGACGGCGCGCTGGGCGTAGCCGTCCTCGCCCTCGACGCCACAGGCCTGCATGAGCTCGTGCTTGGCGTCGGCCAGCATCGGGAAGGGCAGGTCACGCAGGTCGGCGTGGTCCTTGCGCCAGGCGTGGTGGACGAACTCGGAGTCGCCGGAGACGCCGAGGATCTGGGCGTCACGGTCGGCGAACTCGTCGTTCAGCTTGCCGAACGCGGCGATCTCGGTCGGGCAGACGAAGGTGAAGTCCTTCGGCCAGAAGAAGACGACGCGCCACTTGCCCTCGTAGGACTTGTTGTCGATCTGCGCGAACGCCTTGTCCGCGTCGAGGTCCACACAGGCGGTCAGGTCGTACTGGGGGAACTGGTCACCGACAGTGAGCACGCGCTCTCCTTGCATCGAGGAAGACCATGGTGGCGCTTCCTGCGGGGTTGGACTCAGGCCACCCTGCCACAGGAGGCATTGATAACGGAAATAGCTAGACTGAGTGAAGTTGATCGGAGGTGGTTATCAGTCATGTCGTCCATAAGCCCGGAGGCGGAGCCCGCCGGTACCCCCGCGGCGACCCCGCGGGCCGGTGCCGGGAAGGCCGCACCGTCCCGCCCCCGCCAGCCCAGCCTCGCCCAGCTCCGCGCCTTCGTCGCGGTCGCCGAGCACCTGCACTTCCGCGACGCGGCGACCGCCATCGGCATGAGCCAGCCCGCGCTCTCCGGTGCCGTCTCGGCCCTGGAGGAGGTCCTCGATGTGCAGCTTCTCGAGCGTACGACGAGAAAGGTGCTGCTCAGTCCCGCGGGGGAGCGCCTCGCCGTGCGCGCCCGCGCCGTCCTCGACGCCGTCGGCGCGCTCCTGGAGGAGGCCGACGCGGCCCGCGCGCCCTTCACCGGAGTGCTCCGCCTCGGGGTGATCCCCACGGTGGCGCCGTATCTGCTGCCGACGGTGCTCCGGCTGGTCCACGACCGCTATCCGGACCTCGATCTCCAGGTGCACGAGGAGCAGACCTCCTCGCTGCTGGACGGGCTGTCCCAGGGGCGGCTGGATCTGCTGCTGCTCGCCGTCCCGCTCGGCGTGCCCGGGGTGGTCGAGCTGCCGCTCTTCGACGAGGACTTCGTCCTGGTGACTCCGAGTGACCACTGGCTGGCCGGGCGGGGGGACATCCCGCGGGCCTCGCTGCGCGAACTCGATCTCCTGCTGCTCGACGAGGGCCACTGTTTGCGCGACCAGGCCCTCGACATCTGCCGCGAGGCGGGGCGCACGGTGGGGATGCCCGTCACCACCAGCGCCGCCGGGCTGTCCACCCTGGTCCAGCTCGTGGGCGGCGGCCTGGGCGTCACACTGCTGCCGCGTACGGCGCTGCGCGTGGAGACCAGCCGCAACGACCAGCTCGCCACGGGCTACTTCGCGGAACCGGCGCCTTCGCGCAAGGTGGCGCTCGCGATGCGGGCGGGGGCGGCGCGGCAGGGTGAGTTCGAGCAGTTCGCCGAGGCGCTGCGGGAGGCGCTCGCCGAACTGCCCGTGCGGATTTCCCGGGACTGAGCGAAAACCGGGCTGGATAGGCCGCGTTCGGCCTCCAGCCCGGTCCGCATTTATTCCGTGCGCAATCCATTCGTGCGCATCATGCGCCACAGGGGTGGCAGGCTCAGGAGGGTCACCAGGAGGATGACCGCCGTGCCGGCGCCCACCAGTGGCAGGAAGGACAGCCAGTCCTTCACCCGGCGGTCGATCAGCCTGAGCATCGTCCAGCCGAGCCCGAGGCCGCCGGCGACCGCCAGGATCATGCCGAGTACGACCGGGACGGCGGTCTGCCAGAGCACCGACCAGCCGATCGTGGAGCGCCGGGTGCCCAGCGCCACCAGCGCGGACAACAGGCGGCTGCGCTCGCGGAGTTGCTCCAGGGTGGTGACGAGCATGCTGCCGCCGATGAGGAACAGCGTGAGGGTGCCGCCGACCAGCAGCCCCCGCTGGATCGCGGCGTAGTGGTCGTCCTTCACCACCCCGCCCATCCGCCATACGCGCACGGCCGGGTCGATGCCGGCGGCGGTGTTGCGCACCCGCTCGATGGCGTCCAGGTCGCCCTGACGGAACTTCACCGACGCCACCGTCCTGCCCTCCGGCATGGCGCGCACGTCGATCGCCGAAGGCGTGGCCAGCACGCCGAACCGGTGCTCACCGGTCGGGTCCGGGCGGGTCGCCACCACGCGCGCCGAGGCGGGCACGGTCCACCGGTACGCCTTCTCGGAGCCGCCCGAGGAGTCCCACCGCGCCATCTCCAGCGGGGTGCCGGGCGGGAAGTTCCGCGCCGTGGGGACGTCACCGTCCGGCTCCTGGGCGACGAAGACGTCCCCGTCCGCGCAGGAGTCCAGCCGTGCCAGCTCGCGCAGCGTGGCGCAGTCGGCGACCCGGACGGTCGCGACCCCGCCGCGCCCTTCTCCGCCGTGCGCGTCGGCGTAGCTCTCGACCGTGGCGACCGCCCCGGTGACCCCCTCGGTCGCCCGCAGCCGCTCCTGCCAGCCGCGTACCTCCGCGGCCGTCCCCGTGCGGTACATGGCCTGTATCCGCGAATGCGTCGCCGGGACCTCGTCGGGCTTGCCGACGTAGTCGTTCTGCGTCCCGGCGAAGAGCATCTGCACCGCGATCGCGCCCGCCACGGCGACGGTGATGCCGCTGACCGCGCGGGCCGCGGAGCCGCCGCTCAACTGGAGCCGCCGGACGGCCAGCTGCCAGGGCAGCGGCCCGCCGCGCAGCCGGGCCACGCACGCCTCGACCAGCCAGGGCAGCAGGGCGGTCACACCGACCAGCACCAGGACGGCGCCCACGGCGACCCGCACCGTCGGGACCGTACCGCCGTAGCCGTACAGCGAGACGCTGCCGGAGAGCGGTACGAGCAGGACGAGGCCCACGGCCGGGAGCAGCAGCCGCCACCACAGCCTGCGGCGCCGGGCGACGGCGTTCCGCACGATGCCCAGCGGCTCGATGGCGACGCCGCGCAGCGCGAGCAGGGTGGTCACGACGGCCAGGGCGGGCACGGCGACGGCGACGAGCGCCGCCGGAGCGGGCGCCGGGGCCAGGTCGGCGGGGAAGACGCTGGTGTCCTGGATCGTGATCCCGGAGGCGAACCGCCGGGCGGAGAGGAACAGCCCCGTGCCGACGGCCAGTCCGATCAGCGCGGCACACAGCGCCTCGCCGGCCGCGATCCGCCGTACGGCCTTGATGTCCGCGCCCACCAGCCGCAGCGCGGCCAGCCGGCGGTCGCGGTGGTCGCCGCCGAAGCGCACGGCGGTGGCGATGAAGACGGCCACCGGCAGCAGCAGCACGACACACACCATGACGACCAGCAGCAGGAGCGCCGGGCTCAGCGGGGGGTCGTCCTGGTCGGAGCCGTAGCGGTTGACGCGCAGGACGCGTTCGCCCTGGCCGTAGCGCACGGCGGGGTTGTCCGTGCTGAGGTGGTCGCTGCCGATGTAAAAGAAGAGCTCGCTGGGGCCGATGAGTCCCGCATCGCCGATGGTGCCCACGGCGCGGTAACGGAACCGCTCGCGCAGCAGCTTTCCCTCGTCGGACTTCAGCAGTCTGTCGAGCGCGGGGGAGACCACCATCTCGCCCGCGCCGGGTATCCGGTCCACGCCGGGCGGGGCGGGTGCCTTCGGGCCCTCGGCCCGCAGCAGCGCGCCGCTCACGGGCTTGTCGCGGTAGTCGGTGCCGACCGACTGATAGAGAAGGGTGTCGGCCCGCGGTCCGCCGGCGGTCGAGGAGGTGACGTCGCGTGCGGCCTGACGCTCGTCACGCTGGGACAGCATCTCCGGCACGGAGGCCGCGATCAGCAGCAGGACCACGCCGATGCCGACGCCCACCGCCGTGAGCCCGGTGCGCAGCCAGCCCTCGCGGCCGCCGGTCAGCGCGAAGCGGGCGCCGGTGGCCAGGTCGCGGGCCCAGGCGGTGAGCCCGGTGGGGCCGGTCGGCCTGTCGGCGGGGCCGTGGCCGGGGCGCTCGTCGTGCGTGCGGGTCATGAGACACCCGCCATGTCCCGCGCGACGCCGTCCCGCACGACGATCTCGCGGTCGGAGTACGCGGCGACCCGCGCCTCGTGCGTGACCAGGACGACCGCGGCCCGCGTCTCCCGGGCGGCCCGCGTCAGCAGCTGCATCACGCGCTCGCCGTTGAAGGAGTCGAGGGCGCCGGTCGGCTCGTCGGCGAAGATCACGCGCGGCCTGGTGACCAGCGCGCGGGCGACGGCGACCCGCTGCCCCTGACCGCCGGAGACCTCACCGGGCCGCTTGCCGCCGACCTCGGTGACCTCCAGCCGCTCCAGCCACTCCAGGGCGACGGCCTCGGCCTGCTTGCGCTTCATGCCGTTGAGCCGGAGCGGCAGGGCGACGTTCTCGGAGCAGGTCAGCTCCGGCACCAGCTGCCCGAACTGGAAGACGAAGCCGAACTCGCTCCGGCGCAGCGCGCTGCGCTCGCTGTCCGACAGCTCCGACAGCTCGCGCGCGCCGTAGCGGACGGTGCCGGAGTCGGGCCGCACGATGCCCGCGAGGCAGTGCAGCAGCGTCGACTTGCCCGAGCCCGAGGGGCCCATCACGGCGACGACCTCGCCGGGGTGGACGGAGAAATCGGCCCCGGCGAGCGCGGGCGTGGGCCCGTACGCCTTGTGCAGTCCGGTGGCGGCGAGCAGGGAGCCCGAGGGGGTCACGCGCCCACCGCCTTGGCGAGCTGGTCGAGCCGGGCGGCGGTGAGTTCCAGCCACCGCAGATCGGCCTCCAGATGGAAGAGCGCGTGGTCGCAGATGAGCTGGTCGGCGAGATCGCCCGAGCTCTTGCGCCGGGTGAGCTCGCGCATCAGCCGCAGGTGCTCCGCGCGCTGGGCGTCCAGCAGGCCGTCCGCGTCGCGTCCGGTCAGCAGGGCGACGACCACCTTGGTGTAGAGCGTCGACTGGAGATACGGCTCGGGCTTCTCGGGCTGGACGAGCCACTGCTCGACGTCCGTGACCCCGGCGTCGGTGATGGCGTAGCGCTTGCGGTCCGGGCCGCCGCCCTGCTCTATGCCGTCCACCTCGACGAGGCCGTTCTTCAGCAGCCGCGACATCGTCGAGTAGACCTGGCCGTAGTGGAGCGGGCGGTCGTGGCCGAAGCGTTCGTCGAAGGCGCGCTTGAGGTCGTAGCCGTGGCTCGGGCCGGCTTCGAGGAGGGCGAGCAAGGTGTGTCCGATTGACATGCGGAGGACTGTACACCGGGTGTATACGCTCGATGTATACAGGGGGTGAACAGGTGGCTCGATCCTTTCGGTGGTCGGCGCATGCCGAGGCGGGCCGGTCCACCACCGGGTTCAGCTGTGGACCGGCCCGCCTCGGGGTCTTCTAATCCGTCTCCGGGTCCTTGCGCGGACGGCCGCGGCGCGGGACCGGCCCCGTGCCCTGGGGGAGCCGGCCCGCGTCGGCCAGCGCCTTGCGCAGCAGGAACTCGATCTGCGCGTTGGCGCTGCGGAGCTCGTCGCCCGCCCAGCGCGTCAGGGCGTCGTGCACGAGCGGGTCGAGCCGCAGCAGCACCTGCTTGCGCTGCCGCGGCCCCCGCTGCTGTGGGGGGTGGTCCTCCGTCACTGGTAGAGGGTGCCCGTGTTCAGAACCGGCTGGGCGGCGCGGTCACCGCACAGCACCACCATCAGATTGCTCACCATGGCCGCCTTCCGCTCCTCGTCCAGCTCCACGAAGCCCTGTTCGCTGATTCGCGACAGCGCCTCCTCGACCATGCCGACCGCGCCTTCCACGATCAGCTTCCGGGCGGCCACGACCGCCCCCGCCTGCTGTCGCTGGAGCATGGCAGAGGCGATCTCCGGCGCGTACGCGAGGTGGGTGAAGCGCGACTCGATGATCTGCACGCCGGCCGCCTCGACGCGCGCGTGCAGCTCGACCGCGAGCTTCTCGGTGATCTCCTCGGCGTTGCCGCGCAGCGACAGCGCGTCGTCGTCGTGCGCGTCATAGGGGTACTCGATGGCGATGTGCCGGACGGCCGCCTCGGTCTGCGTGGCGACGAACTCCTGGAAGTCCTCCACCTCGAACATCGCCTGGGCGGTGTCCTCGACCCGCCACACCACGACCGCGGCCAGCTCGATCGGGTTGCCGTAGGCGTCGTTGACCTTCATGACGGCGGTCTCGTGGTTGCGCACGCGGGTGGAGACCACGTCGCGGCTGGTGAAGGGGTTGACCCAGCGCAGGCCCTCGGTGCGGATCGTGCCGCGGTAGCGGCCGAAGAGCTGGACGACGCGCGCCTGGCCCGGGGCCACGGTGTTGAGCCCGCTCATGGCCGTGAGCGAGGCGATGCCGGCGAGGATGCCCGCCACGACGAGTGCGGCGCACAGCGCGCTCTTGCCGTCGTGGCCGAAAAGCACCGCCAGGGCGATGAGTCCGGCGGCTATGAGCAGGCCGGCGAGCCCCAGCAGCAGGGCCGTCCCGCCGCCGATGTCGCGGGCGGGGAACTCCCGCACCCGAGCCGCCGGCATGACCGGCGGCTCCGTCGGCGGTGCGGTCTCCGTGGCGGTGATGGCGGTGTCCTGCATGGAGGTTCCCCGTTTCCTCGGCGTCGCGCGGTGGTCGGCCGCACGTCGTTGGGTGTCTAGCAAAGTGATAGCACATTATCGCCCTGTACCGTTTTCCGCACTGCGCCGTACCCGGTTCCCGCCACCCGGGGTGCTGTATGTCACGTGCCGCGAAGCCTTGATCGATGGGCGTTTGGTGACAGTTGCGGTGTTAGCTTCGTGAGCTGGGTTGGGGGCGGACAGAGTGGAGCTACGGGAGAGATGGGCCGAGCGGAAGCGCGACGGGCGCAGAAGAGCACCCGCACAGCAAAGGGCAAGAAGCCCAAGAAGTCCGGCATACGCCGCTTCTTCACCTGGAAGAAGCTGCTCGCCTACTTCGTGGGGCTCATAGCCCTCGGCGCCGGCGCCTTCGTGGCGCTCTACATGTACGTCGATGTGCCCACCGGCAAGCTGGAGACCCAGCTGCAGAGCAACGTCTACAAGCTCGACAACGGCACGGTGCTGGCCCGTACGGGACAGGTCAACCGTGACACGGTCACGCTGGACAAGATCCCCGAGGGCGTCCAGCACGCCGTCGTCGCCGCCGAGAACAAGGACTTCTGGACCGACCCCGGCGTCGACATCAAGGGCACCGCGCGCGGCATCTTCAACACCCTGATGGGCCGCGGCAAGCAGGGTGGCTCGACCATCACCCAGCAGTACGTCAAGAACTCGTACCTGAGCCAGGAGCAGACCGTCACCCGCAAGGTGAAGGAGCTGATCATCTCGCTCAAGGTGCAGCAGAAGTTCGACAAGAAGGAGATCCTCGCCGGGTATCTGAACACCAGCTACTACGGCCGCAACGCCTACGGCATCCAGGCCGCGTCCCGCGCGTACTTCGACAAGGACGTCAAGGACATCACCGTCGAGGAGGGCGCCTACCTCGCGGCGCTGCTCCAGGCCCCGAGCCAGTACGACTGGTCGGCGGCCACCGACGCGGGCAAGGCCAACGCCAAGGCGCGCTGGAACTACGTCCTCGACAAGATGGTCGAGAAGAAGTGGCTCGACCCGGACAAGCGCAGGACCATGCAGTTCGAGGTGCCGAAGCAGCCCAAGCCCCCCAAGGGCCTGACCGGGCAGAACGGCTATCTCGTCGAGGCGGCCAAGAGCGAGATCGAGCACGCCTTCCGCAAGAGCGGACGCGGCGAGGGCGCGCTCGCGGCCGGCGGCTGGACCATCACCCTCAGCATCGACCCCAACCGCCAGAAGGCCCTGGAGCAGGCGGTCAAGGACAAGGTCACCTCCAAGCTCGACCCGCAGGCCCGCAAGGTCGACGCGTACGCCCAGGTGGGCGCCGTGTCGGTGGACCGCAAGACCGGCAAGGTCGTGGCCCTGTACGGCGGCCAGGACTTCGAGAAGCACCAGATCAGCAACGCCACCCGCGAGGACTACCAGCCGGCCTCCACCTTCAAGCCGGTGATCTTCGCCTCCGCGCTGGACAACAAGTCCAAGACGCAGGACGGCCAGCCGATCACGGCGAGCACGATCTACGACGGCACCAGCGAACGCCCCGTCAAGAACAGTGACACGCCCTTCGCGCCGCAGAACGAGGACCACCAGAGCTACGGCCCGGTGACGGTCCAGGAGTCGATGAACAAGTCCATCAACTCCGCGTTCGCGCAGATGGCCGTCGACGTCGGCCTCGACAAGGTCAAGAAGACCGCCGTGGCCCTCGGCATGAACGGCGAGGCCGGCGGCTTCGAGGAGAAGCCCGCCATGTCGCTCGGCTCCATGAGCGCGAGCCCGCTGCACATGGCCGGCGTCTACGCCACGCTCGCCAACCACGGCAAGCAGACCACCCCGAGCATCGTCGCCTCCCTCTCCCGCAACGGTGAGAAGGTCGCCCTGCCGGACGCGATCGGCCCGCAGATCATCGACCGCGTGGACGCCGACGACGTCACCCAGGTCCTCAAGGGCGTGGTCAACGACGGTACGGCCAGCGTCGTGCAGAGCTCGGAGTACGCGGTGGCGGGCAAGACCGGCACCTCTGACGACAACAAGTCGGCCTGGTTCTCCGGCTACACCCCGGACCTCATCACCTCGGTCGGCATGTTCGGCGAGGGCCCCGGCGGCAAGCAGGTCCCGCTGACCGGCACCGGCGGTGTCGACGGCGGCCGTGTCAACGGTGGTGGCTACCCCGCCGAGATCTGGGCCGCGTACACCGGGAAGGTCGCCGACGGCGACACCGAGTTCGACCTGAAGACGGACGAGGCCGGCGCGGTGCCCCCGCCGCCCGCCCCGACGGTGTCCACGAAGCCCTCCGCGCCGCCGTCCGGCAAGCCCTCGTCGACCCCGTCGACCGGCCCGTCCACGCCGCCGTCGCCGAGCGCCTCGCGGAACACCCCGTCGCACGACCCCAAGCCGCCGACGACCAAGCCCACGCCGCCCACGCCGCCGACGACCAAGCCGACGCCGCCCACGCCGCCGACGCCGCCCACGGGCGGTGACGGCGTGGACCCGCCGTTCAACAACCGCGACTGACCCCGTACGCCCGTCCGGCCGCCGCCCCGCACCAGCGGGACGGCGGCCGGACGCGTGGTGCGGGGCCGGTCAGCCGCCGTTGACCGCGGTGGCGATCCGGTCGCCGACGTTCTTGTCGATGTTGCGCCAGTACTGGAAGGCGCGGTCCAGCACGGGCCTGCTCACGCCCTGCTTGAGGTGGCCGGAGACATTGGCGACCAGCCGGTCGCGCGCGGCGTCGTCGAGGACCTGGCGGACCATCGTCCCCGGCTGGCCCCAGTCGTCGTCCTCGCGGTGCAGCTTGTACGCCTCACGCACCATCTCGCCCGCCGCCGCCCAGCCCGCGATCTCACCGAAGCGGCCGGTGTCCGCGGCCGGACCGCCGTAGGAATTCGGCGCGTACGGCCGGGCCACATTCGCCGGCTCGTAACGCATCGGCCCGTCCTTCGCATAGGAATTCACGGCCGAGCGCGCCCGGTTGGGCGGCAGCTGGGAATAGTTCGGACCGATGCGGTAGCGGTGGGTGTCCGGGTACGAGAACAGCCGGCCCAGCAGCATCTTGTCCGGCGACGGGCCGATTCCCGGCACCAGACTGGACGGCTCGAAGGCCGCCTGCTCGATGTGGACGAAGAAGTCCTCGGGATTCTTGTTCAGCGTCATCCGGCCGACCTCGATCAGCGGATAGTCGCCGTGCGGCCAGACCTTGGTGAGGTCGAAGGGATTGAAGCGGTAGTCCGCGGCGTCCGCGAAGGGCATCACCTGGACATACACGGTCCACGACGGGGCATCGCCCGACTCGATCGCCTCGTACAGATCCCGGCGGTGCTTGTCCGCGTCGGAACCCGCCAGCTGGTCCGCCTCCTCCTGGGTGAGGAATTCGATGCCCTGGTCGGTCTTGACGTGGTACTTCACCCAGAACTTCTCGCCACCGCCGTTCACCCACATATAGGTGTGCGAGCTGTAGCCGTTCATATGGCGCCACGTCTTCGGCACGCCGCGGTCGCCCATCAGCCAAGTGACCATGTGCGCGGACTCCGGGGACAGCGTCCAGAAGTCCCACTGCATGTCGTTGTTCCGCAGGCCGGTCCGCGGATGGCGCTTCTGGCTGCGGATGAAGTCCTGGAACTTCTGCGGGTCACGGACGAAGAAGACCGGGGTGTTGTTGCCCACCATGTCGTAGTTGCCGTGCTCGGTGTAGAACTTCAGGGCGAAACCCCGCGGGTCACGCCAGGTGTCCGGGCTGCCCTGCTCTCCGGCGACCGTCGAGAAGCGGGCCAGCATCTCGCAGCGCTTGCCGGGCTGGAAGAGATCGGCCTTGGTGAACTGGCTGACGTCATTGGTGACTTCGAAGAACCCATAGGCGCCGCCGCCCTTGGCGTGGACCACGCGCTCCGGAACCCGTTCGCGGTTGAACTGGGCCATCTTCTCGATCAGATAGTGATCCTGGAGCAGGATGGGGCCGGTATCGCCGATGGTGAGCGAATGCTCGTCGCTCTCCACGGGAATGCCGACGTTGTTCGTGGTGTACGGAACCTGCTGCGCCGAGTCGGTCATGGGACGCCTCCCGGAACGGGGATGGGGTGAGGGCGCGCCCGTGCCGCCCTCCACCCGAGCCAGTGAACTCCGCCGACAGCGCGTCGGCAACAGGAGCCTGGACACTGTCCAGAATTCCACGTCGCCCGGGTGGAGGAAACGGCCGTACGAAGGCCCGGGGCCCCCGGCGCGTGCGCGGCGGCCTCAGCGGGCGTGCGCCGGCAGCGCCATCTCGAACCACACCACCTTCCCCGTGCTGAGCCGGGTGGCGCCCCACCGCCTGGCCAGCCTGTTCACCAGATACAGACCCCGGCCGCCCTCGTCCGAGGGCCGCGCCTGCCGCAGCCGCGGCAGCTGCGGCACATCGTCACCGACCTCGCAGCGCAGCACGTCCGTCCGGAGCAACCGCAGCGATATGGGCCGTTCGGCGTACCGCACGGCATTGGTGATCACCTCGCTGACCAGCAGCTCCACCGCGTCGCTGAGCTCGTCCAGGCCCCACCGGGCCAGCGCGCGCCGGGCCAGCCTGCGGGCCTGGCGGGCCGTCTGCGGGCGCGGGTCGAGGAACCAGTACGCCACGTCGCTCGGCGCGATCCCCTCGAAGCGGGCGGCGAGCAGGGCGATGTCGTCGTCCCGGTCGCCCGGGCCCAGCATGCCCAGCACCTCGTCGCACAGGGGCTCCAGCGGGGGCGGGTTCGGGCCCGTCAGCCGGGCCGTCTCGATCAGCCGCTCCCGCAGCTGCTCTATGCCGGTCCACACATCCCTTATCCGGGACTCCACCAGCCCGTCGGTGTACAGCAGCAGCGTCGCCCCGGCCGGCGCGTCCAGCTCCACCGCCTCGAAGTCGACCCCGCCCACGCCGATGGGCGCGCCCGGCGGCACGCGCAGCACCTCCGCGCGCCCGCCGCGGTGCAGCATGATCGGCGGCGGGTGCCCGGCGTTGGCGATGACGATGCGGTGCGCGACCGGGTCGTAGACCGCGTACAGACAGGTCGCCATGCGGTCCGAACCGAGCCGCTGCGCCTGCTCGTCCAGGTGGTGCAGCACCTCGGCCGGGGGCAGGTCCAGGCCCGCGAGGGTCTGCGCGGTGGTCCGCAGCTGGCCCATGATCGCGGCGGAGGTCATCGAGTGGCCCATGACATCACCGACGACCAGCGCCACGCGGTTGCCCGGCAGCGGGATGGCGTCGTACCAGTCACCTCCCACCCGTGCCGTCTCCGCCGCCGGGAGATAGCGGCTGGCGAGCCGCACGCCCGTCGGCTGCGGCAGCGAGTCCGGGAGCATGGTGCGCTGGAGCTCGTCCGCGATGTACACCTCGCGGCCGTAGAGCACGGCCTTGTCCACGCCCAGGGCGGTGTGGGTGGCGAGCTGCGCCGCCACCAGCAGGTCGTCGCCCTCGAAGGCGGGCCGGTCCGCGCGCCGGATGAAGACCGCCGCGCCGATCACCCGCCGCCGGCCCCGCAGCGGCGCGAGGATCGTGCGCTGCCGGTCCGGCACGGCGCGGTCCTCGCCCAGCAGCTCCGGGAGCGCCGCCCGCGCGGCGGGGGAGTCGCCGTAGACGGGCCGGACCCCTCGCAGCACCTCCGCGAGCGGCCCTCCTATGCGCACCTCGCAGCGCTCCGCCGCGACCGCCGCGAGATCGGTGGCCGGGTCGGAGCGGTCCACCGGGGCGTCGGCCCCGCCCGTCTCGCCCAGGCCGCGCACGTGCTCCGGCAGCTGGTCGGTGCGGCGCAGCCGCAGGACGACGGGGCCCACGGGCCGCTCGTCGCCCACGGGCAGCGGGTCGCGCAGATAGACGAGGATCGCGTCGGCGAAGGTCGGCACGGTGGCCCGGCACAGACCCAGCACGATCTCGTCCAGGTCGATGCCGCGCGCGATCCGCCGGGTCGCGGCGCCCACGAACCGCAGCCGCTCCCCGCCGGTGGCCCCGGCGGAGGGCATGCCCGCCCCGCCGGGCGCCTCCGGCGCGCGCCGCCCGGTGTCAGGCGCCCCGGGCCCGCCGCGCGCGCCGCCGGCCGGCTCGGAGCCACCGGACGCTCCCCGGGCGTCCGCGCCCGGTTCGGGCCGGGCCCTGCCGCCGCCGGAGGGATCAGGGGCGCCGTCCTCGGCGCCGGCCGGGACCTCGGGCCGGGTCCGGGGACCCGCGCCGCCGTCGGCCGGGGCGTCGTGCGTCACCGGCCGGTCCCCGGCACGGCCGGAGTCGTCCTGGCCGTCCCGGCGGGGGGCCGCCCGGTCCGGGCCGCCGGGCCCGGCGGAATCCGGACCCCGGTGGTCCGGGCCGCCCGTGGCGCGGTCGGCGGAGCCGTCGTGCCCGGCGGAAGCGCCGGCCCGGCCGGTGGGCGGATCGCCGGGTTCCGGACGAGCCTGCGAACGGCCGCGGTCGCGCGGGCCGTCCGAGCGGCCGTCCGGCTGGCGCGGCAGGCGGGCGGCGGCCGCGGCGGCCTCGGAGCCGAGCGCGGCCGTGCCCGGCGCGGGGGCGGCCGTCTGCTGGACGGCAGCCTGCCGCGTCGGCGCGGTCCGCTGTCTTCCGTGGGAGTTGGGATGCTCCGTCACGCGTGGGGTTCCATCCGTCGGGGCCGTACGCCCGGGTCGTTCAGGGGGCGCACCGTGGGTCAGGCGCGTCGCAGATTGAAGAAGAGCTGGATCTCTGGTGGTACATCCGTACTCGCCGGGGCGTACGCCAACGTGCTTTCCCCGGCGACGTCGAAGCCCGCCTCGCACACGACCTGGCGCAATTCGTCCCGCAGGTATCCGGATACCCGGATCGTGTTCCCCAGGAACGGAATCGCGAAGTCGTCCACGTCGGCCTCGACCATCGACAGGGCCAGCAGCCCCCCGGGTCTCAGCAGTCCGCGCACCATCCGCAGGGCGTGCGGGATCTCCGCGCGCGGCAGCATCAGCAACGAGAAGAAGGCGGCGACCCCGTCGAACGGCCCCAGCCGCCCGTCCCGCAGCTCGGCCAGGTCGAGCCGGAGGAACTCGGCCCCGGGGACGTTGGCGCGGGCCAGGTCCAGCATGCCGGGGGAGAGGTCGACGCCGACCACCCGGTGACCGGCCTCGTCAAGCTGCCGGGCCGTCGGCAGGCCCGTACCGCAGCCCAGGTCCAGGATCCGGGAGCCGGGCGGCAGCGTCTCCGCCAGCCAGGCACCCGCGGCGAGCTGGCCCTCCTTGTGCGGGAAGGCCTCGTCGTAGCGGTCGCCTATCGCGTCGAACGCCTCGGCCTGACCGCTGCGGTCCAGCCCTAAGCGGGCGTAGCCGTCGTACTCCCGCCCCTCGTCACCGCTCACGGCTCCGCCCTCCTGTGACCGTCTTGTTGTGAACATGCGTCACATGCCGTGTTCTGTTCGCGCCGTGCTGCTGTGCAGTATCGCGGAGGCCGATCCTACGGTTGTCCGTCGGGGGCCCGCCAAGCGCTTCCCGAGGTTACGCCCGGATCCCGGCCGGGGAGCGGTCCCAGTCGGCGGGCAGCGCCGGCACGGTCCAGGAGGGGTCGGGCCGCCAGTTCTCCCAGCCCCCGGCGAACGGCGCCCCCCAGGACTCGATGACCGCGACCGCGGCCCGCCCGGCCTCCCGCACCCGCGCCGCCTGCCCGGCGGACATCAGGCCCGCGCGCTGCGCCTGGCCGAACTCGTCCTCGTCCTTCCACTCCCAACTGCGGTCCGGATAGACGGCGATGTCCAGGAAGTGGTCCTCGGAGTCGACGCCGCCCGCCCAGCGCGCGAGCGGCTCCTCGAGGTTCACATACCAGTTCTTGAAGCCCCAGCCGGCGTCCCAGAACAGCCAGACCGACCAGGGCTCGCCGGGCCGGGCCAGCTTGAGCACGCCGGTGCCGAACCAGCGGGAGACGACGGTGGTACGCGGCTTGGTGTAGCGGGTGTCCAGCGGCTCCTCGTGGATGGCGGTGCCGTCCGCGAGGAGCGGCTTGACGCAGTCGGTGCCCGGTGCCATCCACACCGCGAGGAGCTCGTCGGTGTCCTGCACGACGGTGACGGGACGGCAGATGTGGACACGGTCGGTGCCGTTGCCCCGGTAGCGCCAGAGGATGTGGTCCCCCGGCGCCCAGGGGGCGCTGCCTGCTGTCGTGTCCACGGTGTCCGCTGTCATGCGCAGATCCTAGGCGGGGTGGCCTCGGGTGCGCCGTGATGTGCGCCGCAATAGGTACGGTCCAGGAGGCGGGGGTTGACGCGGGGCGCGTCCGCGGGCCGCCGGCGACAGCCCGCGCGCGGAACTACGGCCGCGTCATCCGCAGGACGTCCAGCGCCTCGTCCAGCTGCTCGCGCGTCAGCAACCCCCGCTCGACATAGCCCGATTCGAGCACCACGTCCCGGATCGTCTTCCGCTCGGCGAGCGACTTCTTCGCGACCTTCGCCGCCTCCTCGTAGCCGATGTAGCGGTTCAGCGGCGTGACGACGGACGGCGAGGACTCCGCGTACTCCCGGGCCCGCTCCGCGTTCGCGGTGATGCCGTCGACCGTGCGGTCCGCCAGCAGCCGGGACGCGTTCGCCAGCAGGCGCACGGACTCCAGCAGGTTCTTCGCCATGACCGGGAGCATCACGTTGAGCTCGAAGTTCCCGGCCGCGCCCGCCGTGGCAACGGTCGCGTCGTTGCCGATGACCTGGGCGGCCACCATCAGGACCGCCTCGGGGATCACCGGATTGACCTTCCCCGGCATGATCGACGAGCCCGGCTGGAGGTCGGGGACACTGATCTCGGAGAGGCCGGTGCGCGGGCCGGAGGCCATCCAGCGCAGGTCGTTGCAGATCTTGGTGAGGCCGACCGCGATCGTGCGCAGCTGACCGCTGGTCTCCACCAGGCCGTCCCGCGCCCCCTGCGCCTCGAAGTGGTCGCGGGCCTCGGTCAGCGGCAGCCCGGTCGTCCGCGCGACCTCGGCGATGACGGCGCCGGCGAAGCCCGCCGGGGTGTTGATGCCGGTGCCCACGGCCGTGCCGCCCAGGGGGAGTTCGGCCAGCCGCGGCAGCGAGGCGCGCAGCCGCTCGGCGCCGTAGCGCACCTGCGCCGCGTAGCCGCCGAACTCCTGGCCCAGGGTGACGGGCGTGGCGTCCATCAGGTGTGTGCGCCCCGACTTGACGACGTCCGCGAACTCGGCGGCCTTGCGCTCCAGCGCCGCCGCGAGGTGCTCCAGCGCCGGGATCAGGTCACCCGTGACGGCCGCGGTGGCCGCGATGTGGATGCTCGACGGGAAGACGTCGTTGGAGCTCTGCGAGGCGTTGACGTGGTCGTTCGGGTGCACGTCCCGGCCGAGGCGCTCGGTGGCCAGGGTGGCGATGACCTCGTTGGCGTTCATGTTGGAGGACGTGCCCGAGCCGGTCTGGAAGACGTCGATCGGGAAGTGGTCGTCCCAGCGCCCGCGCGCCACCTCCTCCGCGGCCTCGGCGACGGCCTCCGCGACGTCCTTGCCGATCACGCCCAGATCGGCGTTGACCCTGGCCGCGGCGGCCTTGATCCGGCCCAGCGCCTCGATGTGCGCCCGTTCCAGGCGCTGCCCGCTGACGGGGAAGTTCTCCACCGCCCGCTGGGTCTGCGCGCGCCACTTCGCGTGGGCCGGGACCCGTACCTCCCCCATGGAGTCGTGCTCGGTCCGGTACTGCTCACTGTCGGTCATCGTCACTTACCTCCTGTACGGCACAGCGTTTGTCCGGTCCGGCCTGTTCCCAAGAGGCACTCCCCCCTAGTAAATACCGCGGGTAACAACTGAAATCGGGGAGGCTCCATGACACGCAGACCCACCCTGCGCTGTGCCCTCGCCGCCGTCGCCGCGTTCGCCGCGGCGCTCGGCGGCATGGCCGCCACCGGACCCACCGCCCAGGCCGCCACCCGCACGGCCGCCTCCACCCCCCTGACCCCGGAACTGGAGAAGATCCGCGCCGCGGAGGCCGCGAAGCTCTACGGCGACGCCGCCGAGCGCCCGCTCGCCGACCGCAAGACCTCCCTGGTCTCGCTCGGCGACAGCGAGATATCCGGCGAGGGCGTGGGGAACTACGAACCGGGCACCAACGGGCCCACCAACTGGTGCCACCGCTCGCCCGACTCCGCCATCCACCGCACCACCATCCCCGCCGACGTGACCTACAACGTCGCCTGCTCCGGCGCCTCCACCGCCAACATCCGCATCGGCGGCAGCAAGCAGTACGCGGACGAGCTGGTGCAGAGCGACGCCCTCGCGATCAAGGCGCGCAACACCCACGTCAAGCTGGTCCTGCTGGTCGCCGGCGCCAACGACGACCTCCAGTTCGGCCCCGTGATGACCGACTGTGTCGAGCGCTATCTGCTGCTCCAGGGCACCTGCGAGCCGAAGTACGCGCCCGGCTGGCAGGCCCGCGTCGACGGCCTGGTGCCCAAGGTCGAGCAGACCGTACGGGACCTGCGCACCGTGATGACGAACGCGGGCTACGCCGCGGGTGACTACAAGCTCGTCGTCATGGGCTACCCCAGCCCCATCGGCCCCGACTTCGAGGACAACCCGGACTACCCCGGCAAGATCCCGGGCGGCTGCGTCGGTTACACCTCCGACGCGGCGTGGGGCCGCGACACCGCCGTGCCGGCCTTCGAGCGCGGCATGCGGCGGGTGGCCCGGGACACCGGCGCGCTCTTCCTCGACAACTCGCGCCTCTTCCACGGCCACGAGGTGTGCTCGGACAACACCTGGGCGCGCGGGCTCTACATCGACGTGGCCAACCCCTTCCCGCCGGACGCCAATTCCGTGCGCCAGTCCTTCCACCCCAACTTCCGCGGCCACGGCGCCTTCGCGTCGTGCCTCGGCCAGCTCTACGCCTCCGGCTACCGCGAGGCGGGCTGCGCGGACCCGGCGAGCACGGGGTCGCCCGTGCTGTACGAGGGCGCGTGGGACGACGCGTACCAGCCGCTGAAGAACGAGGCGACGGGCTCCTGCGTGGACGCGTACGGGGCGAGCAGCCGCAACGGCACGGAGGTCGGCGGCTGGGACTGCTCCGGCGCCCGCAACCAGGGCTGGTGGTACGACGCGCGGCGGCAGTCCCTGCACACGGAGCTCTCCCAGGACCGGTGCGTCGACGTGCCGGCGGGCGCCTACAAGGCCGGGACCGCGGTCGCGCTGTGGGACTGCCACGGCGGCACCAACCAGCGGTTCGTGCGCGACGGCTCGACGTACCGGCCCGCCGCCGCGCCTGAACTGTGTCTGACGCTGGCGGCGGCGAAGGAGCCGGTGCGCCTGGCGGCGTGCGACGGGTCGGCGCGGCAGCGCTTCGCGTAGGCGCGGGTCCGCCGCCTGCGGCGGGACTCGGTGGCCGGACGGGCCGATCTCGGCCCGTCCGGCCACCGAGGACAACGCGCGAAGCGTGTTGCGGGGCCCGGGGCGGAGCCCCCACGCGGCGGAGCCGCACATCGATGCGGCCGGGAAGGGGCGGGTGGGGGAACAAGCCCGCCGCAGGCGGCAACGGACGCGCGGCCGTCCCGAAACCGCTACCCCTGGCGCACCGGAATGCTCGTGAACGTCGGCGTCGGCGCCGGGTCCACGAAGAAATCGTTGCCCTTGTCGTCCACGACGATGAACGCCGGGAAGTCCTCGACCTCGATCCGCCAGACCGCCTCCATGCCGAGCTCCTCGTACTCCAGGACCTCGACCTTCTTGATGCAGTCCTGCGCGAGCCGCGCCGCCGGGCCGCCGATCGAGCCGAGGTAGAAGCCGCCATGGGCCGCACACGCGTCGGTGACCTGCTTCGAGCGGTTGCCCTTGGCGAGCATGACCTTGGAGCCGCCCGCCGCCTGGAACTGCTCGACGTACGCGTCCATCCGGCCGGCCGTCGTCGGGCCGAAGGAGCCGGACGCGTAGCCCTCCGGCGTCTTGGCCGGGCCCGCGTAGTAGACCGGGTGGTTCTTGAGGTACTCGGGCATCTCCTCGCCCGCGTCCAGCAGTTCCTTGATCTTCGCGTGGGCGATGTCGCGGGCGACGACGAGCGTGCCGGTCAGCGACAGCCGGGTCTTGACGGGGTGCTTGGTCAGCTCGGCGAGGATCTCGTCCATCGGCCGGTCGAGGTCGATGGCGACCGCGTCGAGGTCGGGACCGGCGCCCGCGGTCAGCTCCTCCTCGGTGGTGTCCGGCAGGAAGCGCGCCGGGTCGGTCTCCAGCTGCTCCAGGAAGACGCCCTCCGGCGTGATCTTGGCCAGGGCCTGGCGGTCGGCGGAGCAGGAGACGGCGATGGCGACCGGGCAGGACGCGCCGTGCCGCGGCAGCCGGACGACGCGCACGTCGTGGCAGAAGTACTTGCCGCCGAACTGGGCGCCGATGCCGATCTTCTGCGTCAGCTCGAAGACCTTCTCCTCCAGCTCCTTGTCACGGAAGCCGTGACCGAGCGGGGAGCCCTCCTCGGGCAGCTCGTCGAGGTAGTGCGCGGAGGCGTACTTCGCGGTCTTCAGGGCGTACTCCGCGCTCGTACCGCCGACGACGATCGCCAGATGGTACGGCGGGCAGGCGGCGGTGCCCAGGGAGCGGATCTTCTCCTCCAGGAACTTCATCATGGAGGACTCGTTGAGGACGGCCTTCGTCTCCTGGTAGAGGAAGGACTTGTTGGCCGAGCCGCCGCCCTTGGCCATGAAGAGGAACTTGTACGCGCCGCCGTCGGTCGCGTACAGCTCGATCTGCGCGGGCAGGTTGGAGCCGGTGTTCTTCTCGTCCCACATGGTCAGCGGGGCCATCTGGGAGTAGCGCAGGTTGAGCTCGGTGTAGGCGTCGTAGATGCCGTGCGAGAGCGCCGCCTCGTCGCCGCCCTCGGTGAGGACGTTCTGGCCGCGCTTGCCCATGACGATCGCCGTGCCGGTGTCCTGGCACATCGGCAGCACGCCGGCCGCGGCGATGTTGGCGTTCTTCAGCAGGTCGAGGGCGACGAAGCGGTCGTTGGCCGACGCCTCGGGGTCGTCGAGGATGCGGCGCAGCTGCGCGAGGTGCGCGGGGCGCAGGTAGTGCGAGATGTCGTGCATGGCCTCGGCGGCCAGCTTCCGCAGGGCCTCCGGCTCGACCTTGAGGAACGTACGGCCGTCGGCCTCGAAGGTGCTCACGCCCTCCGAAGTGACCAGGCGGTACGGAGTGTTGTCCTCACCCAGGGGCAGGAGATCCGTGTAGGCAAACTCTGGCATTGCGGCCATTCCTCACTCGGCAGACATGCTGGCTACTGCGACAGCATCCACAAGCGTAGAACGCGGGGCCCGGCGCGCGGCTGTGAGGTAAGGCTCACCGGCCATCGCCCCTGTCGCGATCTATCGCGTTTCGCTACCCTGGCGGGGTGGACGAGTCATCGCGCGAGAAGCGCCCCCCGGTGCAGTTGGAGAAGGCCGCTCCGGCCGAAACGGCGCTCCGCGCCTCCGACGCCGACCGGGACCGGACGGCCGACATCCTGCGCGAGGCGCTGGGCGAGGGCCGGATCACGGCGGAGGAGCACGCCGAGCGGATCGGCGCGGTCTATCAGGCCCGCACTCTCGGCGAGCTGGAGCCGCTGACCCGCGACCTCCCCCTCGCCTCCCGGCCCGCGCCCGCCGCGGCCACGCGCCCGTACGACGCACCGGTGCGCCCCGGCGGTGCGGCCGTCGAGGCCGCCGAGAATCTCATCGCGGTCTTCGGCGGCGCCGCGCGCAACGGCCGCTGGCGCGTCCCCCGCCGGATCAACGCCTTCGCCCTGTTCGGCGGCGTGGAGATCGACCTGACGGAGGCCGTCTTCGAACAGCAGGAGATCGTCATCAACGCCACCGCGATCTTCGGCGGCATCGAGATCAAGGTGCCGGAGAACGTCACCCTGCGCTCCACCGGCACGGGCGTCTTCGGCGGTTTCGAGGTCAAGTCCAGCGAGGCACCGGACGAGAGCGCGCCGGTCGTGACCGTCATGGGCTTCGCCGTCTTCGGCGGGGTGGAGGCCAAGCCCAGGAAGGGCAAGCGGCTGCGGAACCTCCGGGCGGGAGCCTGATCGCGGGCCAGTGCGTTCCGCTCATGGCAACGGTGTGAATAAGCACGCGCACAGCGGGTAAAGCTTGGTGCATCGTCTCTCGTACGGCTGCCGGTGCGAATGGCCGTGCGCAGTGGAGGCGGGCAAAGGTGACTCAATCGGCCAAGCTAAGCCGTCGTCAGGAGTAGACCGTGCTGCTACCGCATCAGCCCCTGCCTGAAGCCGCCGTACCGTCCCAGCGGATGCCCGCTCGGGATCAGGCCGGCCCCTGGCATTCGGAGGCGGTGTGCCGCCGGGATGAAGCCGGGCTCTTCTTCGCACCATCCAAGGAACCGACCGCCGCGCGGCTCTCCCGGGAGGAGGCCGCCAAGCGCGTCTGCGCGCGCTGCCCGGTGATGGTCGAGTGCCGGGAGCACGCGCTGCTCCAGCCGGAGCCCTATGGCGTGTGGGGCGGCCTGACCGCGGCGGAGCGCCGCGTCGTCCTGGCCCGGCGCCGCCGCCGCGAGGCGGAGCTGCAGCGCACGACGCGCGTCGCCGCGGCGGGCTGACCGTCCGGCCGCACCTGGGCGAGCAGGGGGCAGCCCGGGTGCGGATCTTCGTCCTCGACCGCCGGACGGGCACGTCGACGGGGGCCGGCCCGCGTCGGAGCGGCCCGGCCGGCGGTGAGGGAGAGGGTGACCCGGCGTGCGGAGACCGCCGGGGACCGTGATCAGCTGGGGCGCTCGAAGTCCACCGTGCTGTAGGCGCGCAGCTTCGACAGCCGGTGCGTGGAGTCGATCTGCCGGATGGTGCCCGACTTGGACCGCATCACCAGGGACTGCGTGGTCGCCGTCTCGGCGCGGTAGCGCACCCCGCGCAGCAGCTCGCCGTCCGTGATGCCGGTGGCCACGAAGAACACGTTCTCGCCGCTGACCAGGTCGTTCGTGTGCAGGACCTGGTCGAGGTCATGGCCCGCCGCCAGCGCGCGCTCGCGCTCCTCCTCGTCCTTGGGCCACAGCTTCGCCTGGATCGTGCCGCCGAGGCACTTGATGGCGCAGGCCGTGATGATGCCCTCGGGCGTACCGCCGATGCCCAGCAGCAGGTCCACGCCCGTGCCCTCGCGGACGGCCATGATGGCGCCTGCCACGTCGCCGTCGGAGATGAACTTGATGCGGGCGCCGGCCTCGCGGATCTCCTTGACGATGCCGTCGTGACGGGGGCGGTCGAGGACGACGACGGTCACGTCCTCCGGCGACGAGTGCTTCGCCTTCGCAACGCGGCGGATGTTGACGCCCACCGGGGCGTTGATGTCGACATAGTCGGCGGCCTCGGGGCCGGTGACCAGTTTGTCCATGTAGAAGACCGCGGACGGGTCGAACATCGAGCCGCGGTCGGCGACGGCCATGACGGAGACCGCGTTGGCCATGCCCTTGGCCGTCAGCGTCGTGCCGTCCACCGGGTCCACGGCGACGTCGCACTCGGCGCCGGTCCCGTCGCCCACGCGCTCACCGTTGTAGAGCATGGGCGCGTTGTCCTTCTCGCCCTCGCCGATGACGACGACGCCGTTCATGGAGACGGTGCCGATGAGGGCGCGCATGGCCTTGACCGCGGCGCCGTCCGCGCCGTTCTTGTCGCCGCGCCCGACCCAGCGGCCCGACGCCATGGCGCCGGCCTCGGTGACCCGGACGAGCTCCAGGGCGAGGTTGCGGTCGGGGGCCTCGGGGCTGACCTCGAGCGGGGACGGCAGGTGATGATCGGTCATCGGAGCACACCTTTCTGTACGGCCGACGGCCGTGGGACCTCTCGTCCCCCGAAGGGGGCAGAGGGTGAGGGTGCTGATGACTTTATCTGTTTACTGCGAGAGTGAGCAGGCCACCCCACGCATGAGCGGCGTCAAGGTCACCCGGCGGCGGCGCCGGCGCGCCCGGTGGCCTCCGGCGGCGTACCGCCGTCAAGATCCGCGCGGCCATGGGGGACGATAGGGGCGTGGCAGGTAGGAACCCTAAGGCGCAGACCGTACGGAACATGTTGCTGGCGATGGCGGTGATCATCCCGATCGCCCTGGTCAGCTATGTGTTCATCCCGAATGACGACAGCAAGGACCCTGTCAGGACCGTCGATTACCGGGTGGAGCTCGAGACGGCCCGGCGCGCCGCGCCGTACCCCGTCGCCGCGCCCGTGGGGCTCGACGCCGACTGGCGCGCGACCTCGGTCTCGTACCGCGCGGGCGGCAAGGACGGCTCCGCCTGGCACCTCGGCTTCCTCGACCCGGACACGCAGTACGTCGCGGTCGAGCAGAGCGACGCCCCCGCCGCGCCGTTCATCGACAACGTGACGCAGGGCGCGACGAAGACCAGGCGCACCGAGAAGGTGGGCGATGCCACCTGGCTGCGCTACGACGGCGAGAAGTACAACGCGCTGGTGCGCGAGGAGCACGGCGTGACGACGGTGGTCACCGGCACCGCCGCGCCGGAGCGGCTGACGAAGATGGCCGCCGCGCTCAAGGCCGACAGGGCCAGGACGGCCGGGAGGGCCTGAGCGCGACGGCCGGAGTGAACCGGTCCGCCCCGGGCGGGGCGGGTCGGGTCAGATGGTCGTGACGACCTCGTCGTAGGCGAGGCGCGGCGAGCGCGGGAACGGCGCGTCACCGGCGGGCTTGCCGATGTTGACGATCATCAGCGGGGTGTGGTCGTCGTCCAGGAACTCCTTCTGGACGGCGGCGAAGTCGAAGCCGGTCATCGGGCCCGCGGCCAGACCGGCGGCGCGGATGCCGACGATGAAGTACGCGGCCTGGAGGGCGCCGTTCACCTTGGCGGACTCCTCGCGGGTGGGGCGCTCGCTGAAGAAGACGTCCTTGGCCTGCGGGAAGTGCGGGAAGAGGGTCGGCAGTTCCTGGTGGAACTCGTTGTCCGCGGAGAGGATCGCGACGAGCGGCGCGGTGCGGGTCTTGGGCTGGTTGCCCTCCGACATGTGCGCCACCAAGCGCTCGCGGGCCTCCTCGGAGCGGACCAGCGTGATGCGCAGCGGCGTCTGGTTGAACGCGGTCGGCGCGTACTTCATCAGGTCGTAGACGGCCTGGATCTGCTCGTCGGTCACCGGCTCGTCGGAGAAGGAGCCGACCGTACGGGCCTCACGGAAGAGCAGGTCCTGGGCGGCGGGGTCGAGTGCGAGGGTCATTCGGGGCGTGCCTTCTCTTGTGTGCGGGAATATGTGCGGTGTGACCCACTCTGCCGCGCGGTACGTTAACTTTCAACTAAATCTGCGGTGGTGTGATGGGGCTCACGGCTCCGGGGTGTGAGCCGCCGGCGCCTGCGGCGGGCAGGGGAAAAGCCCGCCGCAGGCGCGGCCCCCGCGCGGCGGAGCCGCACATCAGACGCAGCCGGGAAGGGACGCGGCCGGGGAAGGAAAGATCAGCCCCGCGAAGCGTCCTCGGAGGAATCCGCCGCGAGCGCAGCGTCAAGGCGGGCCCGCGCCCCCTCCAGCCACCGCCGGCACACAGCAGCGAGCTCCTCGCCCCGCTCCCACAGCGCCAGCGACTCCTCGAGCGACGTGCCGCCCGCCTCCAAGCGCCGCACGACCTCGATCAGTTCATCCCGCGCCTGCTCGTACCCCAGCGCGCTCTCGCCCGTGTCACCGGCAGCCGCATCCGTCTTCGCCATGCCGCCAAGCCTAAGCGGGAGGGGTGACAACGGCCCGTACCCCGAACTCGCCCTCCGCGACCCGGGCCCGCAGCTCCTCCTCCGCCGCGACCTCGGCCGCGGCGCGCACCACCGAGCCGTCCGCGTGCTGGAGCACCGCGTAGCCACGGCGCAGCGTCGCCGCCGGGGACAGGCCGACCACGCGCGCGTGCGTGTGCGTCAGTTCCGAGTCCGCCCGGTCCAGCAGGTGGCCGAACGTGCGCCGCCCCCGCTCGACGAACGCGGCGATCTGCTCCTCCCGTTCGTTCACCATCCGCTGCGGCTGCTCCACGCAGGGGCGCGCCCGCACGGAGGCCAGCCCGCGCTCCTCGCGCTCCAGGTGCCCGGTGACGCAGCGCAGCGCGCGGTCCCGCAGCTGCCGTACGCGGAGCAGCTCCTCGCCCACATCCGGCACGACCCGCTTCGCCGCGTCCGTGGGCGTGGACGCGCGCAGGTCGGCGACCAGGTCGAGCAGCGGCGTGTCCGGCTCGTGGCCGATCGCGGAGACGACCGGCGTACGGCACGCGGCCACCGCCCGTACGAGCTGCTCGTCCGAGAACGGCAGCAGGTCCTCCACGCTGCCGCCGCCGCGCGCGACCACGATGACGTCCACGTCCGGATGGGCGTCCAGCTCCGCCACCGCCTCGATCACGCGTGGCACGGCGTGCACGCCCTGCACCGGGACGTTGCGCACCTCGAAGCGGACCGCCGGCCAGCGGTGCCGGGCGTTCTCCAGCACGTCGCGCTCGGCGGCGGACGCGCGCCCGCAGACCAGCCCGACGAGCTGCGGCAGGAACGGCAGCGGCCGCTTGCGTTCGGCGGCGAAGAGGCCCTCCGCGGCGAGCGACTTCTTCAGCTGCTCCAGCCGCGCCAGCAGCTCACCGACGCCGACCGGCCGGATCGCGGCGGCCCGCAGCGAGAGCGAGCCGCGCGGCGCGTACCACTCGGGCTTGGCGTGCACGACGACCCGCGCGCCCTCCGAGACGATGTCGGCGACCTCGTCGAACACGGAGCGGTAGCAGGTGACGGACAGCGAGATGTCGTGCGAGGGGTCGCGCAGGGTCAGGAACACCACACCCGCGCCCGGTCGCCGCGACAGCTGCGTGATCTGCCCTTCGACCCAGACGGCACCCAGCCGGTCGATCCACCCGCCGATGAGACGGGACACCTGCCCGACGGGGATCGGGGCGTCGGGGGACGTATCGAGGGCCATGGAGCGAGCCTAGCCGCGCGGTCGGCGGTCCGGGGCGGACCCCCGGCAGGAGCCCTCAGGCCGCCCGCGCCCGCCGCCGCACCGCCTGCGTACCCAGCACCGCCAGCCCCACCGCGCACCACACGCCGCCCACCCACTGCGCCGTGGGTGCCGCCTTCACGATCACCGCGATCACCACCGCCAGCCCCAGCAGCGGCACCACCACGTGCCGCACCGGCCGCAGGGCGCCCCGCTTCCGTACCCCGAACCACCCCATCACCGACAGGTGCAGCAGGGCGAAGGCGACCAGCGCGCCCACGTCGACCACCGACACCAGGCGGTCCAGCCCGTCGTCGCGCCGGGCCGCCCACACCGCCGCCACCAGCGTCACCGCCGCCGCGCCCAGCAGCGCGGGCCGGGGGACGCCGGAGCCGGGGTCGACCTTGGCCAGCGGGGCCGGCAGGCGGCGGTCGCGGGCCATGGCGAACAGCAGCCGTCCCGCCGCCGCCTGCCCGGCCAGCGCGGCGAAGGCCGCGCCGACCGCCTTGCTCGCGGCCACCAGGTCGTGCAGCCAGGCACCGGTCGCCGAGTCGACCGTGTCGTAGAAGGCCGGCCCCTGGTCCGCCGGGTGCGCGGCCAGCTCCGCCGGGGACATGGGGGCGAGCAGTGCCGCGAGGTAGGTCTGGAGGACGAACAGCACGCCCGTCACCGCCAGACACGTGAGCACGGCCCGCGCGACCCGCTCGGAGCCCCCGGCCGACTCCTCCGCGAACGCGGCGATCGCGTCGAAGCCGAGATAGGAGAGGACCGCCACGGACACCGCCGTGAACACCGCGCCCGCCGAGAAGCCGCCCTCCCCGGTCAGCGGCGACAGCCACCCGCGCCGGGCGCCGTGCTCCGAGAGCGTGAAGACCGCCGAGGCGAAGAAGACCAGCAGCACGGCGATCTCCACGGCCAGCACCCCGAAGCCCACCGCCGCCGCGGCCCGTACACCCCACAGATTCAGCCCCGTCGTCACGACCACCGCGAGCGCCGTCCACACCCACTGCGGCACCGCCGGCACGAGCGCGTGCATCGCGATGCCGGAGAAGAGATAGGCGACCGCCGGGATCAGCAGATAGTCGAGCATCGCCATCCAGCCGGCGATGAACCCCGCCCCTTCGCCGAGCCCCACGCGCGCGTAGGTGTAGACCGAGCCGGCCTGCGGGGCGACCCGCACCATCTGCGCGTACGACAGGGCGGTGAAGGCCATCGCCACCGTGGCCACTCCGTAAACGAGCGCGACCGCCCCGCGCGCCTTCGCGTCGAGCGTGCCGAAGATGCCGACCGGTGCCATGGGGGCGATGAAGAGGAGGCCGTACACCACGAGGTCCCGGAACGAGAGCGAGCGGCGCAGCGCGTCCTTCCGGCCGCCGCCGGGTGGTGTCGCCATGGAGTCGCCCCTCGTCGGTCCGTACCTCCCGCCCATCGTGCACCAGCTCCGGCCACGGTGCCGGTCGGCGGAACGGCCCCGGAGGGCGGGCCCGTACGATGGAGTGCATGACTGCTGCCGCCGCCCGCAAGGTCCTGCTCGCCGCCCCCCGTGGCTACTGCGCCGGCGTGGACCGCGCCGTGATCGCCGTCGAGAAAGCCCTGGAACAGTACGGTGCGCCCGTCTATGTGCGCCACGAGATCGTGCACAACAAGTACGTGGTGAAGACGCTGGAGAAGAAGGGCGCGATCTTCGTCGAGGAGACGGCGGAGGTGCCCGAGGGGAACATCGTCATCTTCTCCGCGCACGGCGTCGCCCCGGTCGTCCACGAGGAGGCCGCCCGCGGCAAGCTGGCCACCATCGACGCCACCTGCCCGCTGGTCACCAAGGTCCACAAGGAAGCCGTCCGCTTCGCGGGCGACGACTACGACATCCTCCTCATCGGCCACGAGGGCCACGAGGAGGTCATCGGCACGAGCGGCGAGGCCCCCGACCACATCACCCTGGTCGACGGCCCCGGCGACGTGGAGAACGTGAGCGTCCGCGACGAGTCCAAGGTCGTCTGGCTCTCCCAGACCACCCTGTCCGTCGACGAGACGATGGAGACCGTCGACGCGCTCAAGGGCCGCTTCCCGCAGCTGATCAGCCCGCCGAGCGACGACATCTGCTACGCCACGCAGAACCGGCAGACCGCCGTCAAGCAGATGGGCGCCGAGGCCGACCTGGTCATCGTCGTCGGCTCGAAGAACTCCTCCAACTCCGTCCGCCTGGTCGAGGTCGCCCTCGGCGCGGGCGCCCGCGCCGCCCACCTGGTCGACTTCGCCGACGAGATCGACGAGGCGTGGCTGGAGGGCGTGACCACGGTCGGCGTCACCTCGGGCGCCTCGGTCCCGGAGATCCTCGTCGAGGGCGTCCTGGAGTGGCTCGCCGAGCGCGGCTACGGCGACGTCGAGACGATCACGGCCGCCCAGGAGTCGATCACCTTCTCGCTGCCGAAGGAGCTGCGCCGCGACCTGCGCGCGGAGGCGGCGTCCCTGTCGGCCGGGAACGACGGCTCCGACAAGTCCTGAACCGGGCGGCCCGTGCCCGGTTCCGAGGGGTGAGCGCCCGGCTCACCCCTTAGCGTGGTCGGCATGAACGTATTCGGCGTGGACATCGGCGGATCGGGCATCAAGGGCGCACCGGTCGACCTGACGCGGGGCGAGCTGACCGCGGACCGTTTCAAGCTCCTCACACCACAGCCGGCCACCCCGGACGCCGTCGCCGACACCGTCCGGGAGGTCGTGGCGAATTTCGGCTGGTCCGGGCGGCCGGTCGGGGTCACGTTCCCGGGCGTGGTGGTGCAGGGCACGACGCGCACGGCGGCCAACGTCGCCAAGGAATGGGTCGGCGTGGACGCGGCCGGGCTGCTCGCCGCGCGGCTGGGCGCCCCCGTGACCGTGCTGAACGACGCGGACGCCGCGGGCCTCGCCGAGATGTACTACGGCGCGGCGCGCGGTCGCCGCGGCACGGTCGTCCTGCTCACCTTCGGTACGGGCATCGGCAGCGCGGTCTTCTCCGACGGCAGGCTCCTGCCCAACACCGAGCTGGGCCATCTGGAGCTGAACGGCCACGACGCCGAGACGCGCGCCTCGACCCGCGCCAAGGAAGAGGAGGAGCTGAGCTGGGCGCACTGGGCGCGCCGGGTGCAGCGGTACCTCGTCCATGTGGAGAAGCTCTTCTCGCCCGAGCTCTTCGTCATCGGCGGCGGCGTCAGCCGGAAGGCCGAGAAGTTCCTCCCGCTGATCGAGGGCGTCAGCGCGGAGATCGTGCCCGCTCGGCTGATGAACAACGCGGGGATCGTAGGGGCCGCGATGGCCGCCGGCGCGGCCTGGCCCGATCCCGTCGTTGCTGCCTGAGCAGCACCAGGTGGCGTACGAACGCGATCAGCGCGGTGAGCGCGGTGCCCGCGTAGAGCCACCCGGCGTGCAGGGACAGCACGGTGACCAGGCCCATGGCCTGCCCCGCGAAGCTGTCCGGGCCCTCGGCGAGGGGCACCGCGCCGACCGCGAAGGCGATGGGCGCGGTCACCGGCGCGGTGATCAGGTCGGCCGGCCGCACCCACAGGGCACAGGCCGAGCCCGCCACCAGGAAGAAGACGCCGTAGACCGCGGGCGAGCGGCCCGCCACGGAGTCCAGGGCGCCGGCCGCGAGCATGGCCAGGGCGGTCAGCAGGCCGCTGCCGAAGCCGGTCAGCCGGGGGCCGGGGACGCGCAGCGGGGGCGAGGCGCGCCCGGAGCGCGCGCGGTAGACCGTGGCCCGCTCGCCCTGTCCCACGGGGGAGGCGGGCCTGGGCACGGGGGAGGTGCGACGGACCTTGGGCTGGGGCGCACGGGTGCTGGGTTGCTCCACCCGACCAAACTAGGTCGAGAAGTGGGAGGAATCCGACGTTGGACACGCGGTTTGGGCCACCTTGGCCGCGCGTTCGACTGATAGTCCTTCCGGGGCCGTGGCGCGGCGGGGACCCGTAGACTGGTTGACCGGCCCCGCCGTGGGCCGCGGACCCTTTACACCCTTCCCGGGGATGGCGGCGGCCGACCCGCTGCCGGAACCGCCCCGGGAATCTCGCTACGGGAAGTCGCCACGTGTCGCTCACGATCGGAATCGTCGGTCTGCCGAATGTCGGCAAGTCGACCCTGTTCAACGCCCTGACCAAGAACGACGTGCTGGCGGCCAACTACCCGTTCGCCACCATCGAGCCCAACGTGGGCGTCGTCGGCGTCCCGGACCCCCGGCTGGACAAGCTCGCCGAGATCTTCGGCTCGCAGAAGATCCTCCCCGCCACCGTCGACTTCGTCGACATCGCGGGCATCGTGCGCGGCGCCTCCGAGGGTGAGGGCCTGGGCAACAAGTTCCTCGCGAACATCCGCGAGTCGGACGCGATCTGCCAGGTCATCCGCGCCTTCAAGGACGAGAACGTCGTCCACGTCGACGGCAAGGTCTCGCCCAAGGACGACATCGAGACGATCAACACCGAGCTGATCCTCGCGGACCTCCAGTCGGTCGAGAAGGCGGTCCCGCGCCTGACGAAGGAGTCCCGCCTCCAGAAGGAGAAGGTGGCCGTCCTCGCCGCCGTCGAGGCCGCCCGGACGATCCTGGAGTCCGGTCAGACGCTCTTCTCCGCCGGTATCACCAAGGGCACCGAGCAGGGCGACCTCCTGCACGAGCTGCACCTGCTCACCACCAAGCCCTTCCTCTACGTCTTCAACGTCGACGAGGACGAGCTGGTCGACGAGGACTTCAAGAACGAGCAGCGCGCCCTGGTGGCGCCCGCCGAGGCGATCTTCCTCAACGCCAAGATCGAGTCCGAGCTGATCGAGCTCGACGACGAGGAGGCGCTGGAGCTGCTCCAGTCCATGGGCCAGGAGGAGCCCGGCCTGGCCACCCTCGGCCGCGTCGGCTTCGCCACCCTGGGCCTCCAGACCTACCTCACGGCAGGCCCCAAGGAGACCCGCGCCTGGACCATCAAGAAGGGCGCCACGGCCCCCGAGGCGGCCGGTGTCATCCACACCGACTTCCAGAAGGGCTTCATCAAGGCCGAGGTCATCTCCTTCGACGACCTCGTGGCCGCCGGCTCCGTCGCCGAAGCCCGAGCCGCGGGCAAGGCCCGCATGGAGGGCAAGGAGTATGTGATGGCGGACGGGGATGTGGTGGAGTTCCGCTTCAATGTTTAGTGGGCGACTTACCACCACTTCGCTGATCTGACAAACATGCAGGTCAGAAGGGGTCCGGCTCTTCGGGGTCGGGCCCCTAAGTTTTTCCCGTGCTGACTTGGTGCTGACCTGGAGGCACCCCTCATCACCTCTCGGACCCCCTCCTGTGCTGACTTGGTGCTGGGTTCGCGCTGGTATCGATGTCCGCGCCGCTCGCCCCCTGTCAGGGTTCGGGCAAGGTGATGCCCGGCAGGTCGGCGCCGTGCAGCGAGGCGAGCTCATCCAGCACTGGAAGGAGCTCCATCAGGCGGCGAGGGTTCATGTCCCACCCCTCCAGCAGAGTGCGAACCTGCCGCCTCAGAGGTTCCGGGAGGGGCGAGGCGTGAGCGAAGAAGCTCTGCCAGGCGTCGTCTAGATCGCCCGCAATGAGGCTTTCGTGTTCGCCGGGAATTGTGGGAACTTCCCCATACACATGTGCGGCGGCAAGCTGATTCAGGCTGAAAGCGATCTGCCATGCGGCTTCGCGGCTACTCGGTGATTCCATGCCGATGACGTTATGGCCTTGCTGGCGGGAGAGGCGGCTGGTCGCACGGAGGTGTCCTGCCCCCTCCTGTGGGGCGGGTGGCCTCCGCCCGAAGCGCCGGGTCTAATCCGCCTCAAGGATGAGGAGCAAGATCACCCCGTGATCGCAACGGACCCTTGGCAAATGTTCCCCAGCGCGGTGAGATGACCTTCGAGGTAGATCGTCGCGGCAAGGGGAGCAATGTCAAAGGTTGTGGAGCCTCGCATTCAGTTCGCCAGCGAGGTCGTGATACCCAAGGTCCAGGAGGAGATCGGCGCGGTGCTCGACGAGCCCGTGATCTGCCCCTCGTGCACGGCAACCCGGGAGCTGACCTTCCAGGCCCGGGGGCGGGACGCCTTCATCTCGTGCTCCTGCGGCCACGAGTGGACGGACGGGTATGTCACGGCGATTGCGGTTCGTCAGATGACGCACCTGGCATACACGGGTCAGCCGGTCTTCTTCCCCGCCGGCAGGATGAGGGTGGTCGTCTTCCCTGACTTCGAGGACGACCTCACCCTGGCGCCAGAGCCGAAGAAGGATCGGGACGACCCCGCGGACCACGACCGGTTCAGGTGGGAAGTCGGCTGCTTCACCACCCACCACGCAAAGATGATGTTCACCATGTGCCTCCGGACAGCCCGCCACCTGACGAGCTTCGCCATGGCTTCCGACGGCAACCTGTTCGCTCGCCTTCACCCTGCGGCCGACGGCGTCGCTCTGGACGCGCACATGTCCACTGTGCTGGTAGCCCTGGGCCTGTACGACGCTGCGCAGCGCGCCGATGTGGCGAAGCTGCACGACGTACGGCTGTCCGACGTATCTGCTCTGCTCGCCCCTGAGCGCGTCCTCGCGCTGGCTGACCTCCGGCCTCCACTCCTGCTGCCTTCAGGGCACCCCTGCCACTTGCGTCTCTCCGATGTGACCCGCATGCAGACGGCGTCTGCGCCTGAGTGGGACCGCTGGCGGCAGGCCGCCGTCGACATCCTGGAGCGCAACATCGAGGACGCGGTGGCCCGGAAATACCGCCCCGTCCCTGCCCGCGAGGTGCGGGCCGACCCGCTCGCTGACTGGTTCGACGACGATCTGACCTGGTATACCGGCGAACTCCCGTCTGTGTAGGGGCCATGTGAGGAACATGCGCCAGTGCGGCCGGCAGCCCTGCTACGGTCGCAGCTCACCGCGGTCAAGGAGCTCCCGATGCCTTCTGCCCTTGTAGATCTTCGAGTCGAGCCAGTTGACGACGTGCTCACCCACGTGGAGCGCGCCCTTCAGGTGAGCCTGGACCGAGAGGCCGTGGTTCGCAAGCGCCGCTCGATCGGCGCACCGACCTCACGTAACACCTGGGTGCGCATCGAGCGGCGAACCACCGACAGGATCGATGGCCAGGGGTGGAACGGGACCGAGACCTCCGCGGTGCTGGCGGAGGTTGCTCGGCCGGCCTGGTACGCGGGCGCGGCTTGGCGGGACCCCAGCGCCCCGGCGATGTGGAGGGCCGACGAGACAGAGCTGATCACTGCCAAGCCTGTGAAGCCGGGCGGCGTGCTGACGGAAGCGCCCGACCTCGCGGACTCCTGGTGGGGGGCGTTGAACGTCTCGCTGGATGCGTTGGCCAGCTACAGCACCAGCCGCATCGCTACGCCGGACACCGTCCCGATCGAGAGGTCCGGCGTTTGGGCAACGATTCGGCGAGCATTCCCCGACAGCTCTCTCGACATCACCTTCGACGCCTGGACTCCGGCTCATGCAGACCTGAATTGGGCGAACCTGACCGGACCGAAGGAATGCTGGTTGCTGGACTGGGAGGATTGGGGCATGGCCCCGAGGGGGTTGGACGCGGCCTCGCTGTGGGGAGCTTCCCTGGCCGTTCCCGATCTGGCTGACCGCGTGTGGCGGGAACGCCGCTCAGACCTCGAATGCCGAACGGGCCGGATCATGTGTCTTTTCGTCTGCGCGAAGATCCTCGACTACGGAGATGATGACCCGAGGGCAGAGCCCGCTCGAAGGGAGTCGAGCGGGCTCCTCTTGGACATCTATGGACGCTGATTGCCGCCTCGCTCCCGCAGGAGGCAGCGATACCTGCGGATCTTCGCTTCGTCCACCGAACAGTCCAGGGCGTTGACGAGCTCTCGGAGGTGCGTGGGGTCGTCAGACCCTACAGCGACTCTGCGTACTTCAGGGAGGCAGTAGGCAACTCGAAGTGCTGCTTGCGCTCGGCTGCACTCCTGGGCTTCGGAGCGGAGGAAGATCCGCGGATCGACTCTGTCCCAAATCGGATCTTCGAAGCTCCCGCCAAAGGGGCTCATGCCCCACATCGTCGGTTCGTGCCAGCGCTTGGTGAGTGAATCCGCAGCCTCCAGAGTTTGCGCACCAACGAGCAAGCCCGCCGGCACCATGAGCACCTGCGGAACGAGCCCGCTTCCGGTGGGAAGGTCCGGCAGGCGCTCGGGGTTCCAGGAGGCGACACCCCAACGTCTGCACATCCCCAAGTCCACCGCTTCGCTCAGCACAGCAAAGGCGGTCGCTAGCACCTCGGGCTGCCGGTCCGGGGGGAGCCGAGCGAGCGTCCGCTCCGGGTTGTGGAGGAACACCACATCCGGTACGTGTTCCAAATCCTGAAGCGTCCGGCCCAGGGCTTTCCACAGCGGCACGGGGGAAAGGGAGTGCTTGCCAGGGCCGGGGAGAAAGCCGATCTTCGTTGATACTTCGAATTTCGGCAGGAGGTCACCGGCCACGCGCGCCAGGGTCGTGTGCGAAGCGAAGCCCCGGTAGTTGAAGCTCGTGTCGATGGCTCGGATGCCCAGATCGAGTGCGGCCTCGATCAAGCTGCGTTCGTGACGAGACCGGTGTAGCCCGAGGACAAGTCGGCGGTCAGCGGTGCACACAGCTGTTCCTCCACGAGGATCTCTGCCACGGTCTCAACGTGGGCTCCCACGGTGTTGGCGGCCTGGCTCAGGTTCACGGGCTGTCCGCTCAGAAGCACACCCAGGGCGGGCAGCGCCTTTTGCGTGAAAGTGATCTTCTTGCCACTGGACACGACCTCGACCGTCTCGCCGCGTTCGAGGATCTGCGGCCGGAACTCGGTGACACAGACCACCGAGCCCAACGGCCCGAAGGTCTTCAGGAACGGCACGTGCCGTCCCGGGCTGGTCTCCCGCTCGTGGGCGATCAAGTAGTCAACCGGACGATGCGAGGTGATGAGGCGGGCCGCAGCGGAGGCGAGTTCGTGTCGCTGGCCCTTCTCCTCGGACGAGTCAACTTGTCGAACCAGGTCTCGACGGAAAACCTCATCGTCGCGTGACCAGTCGGCCATCCATTGCATCCAGTTGACGCCCGTGCGCTTGGCGAACCCGAAGGTGACATGCAGGCTGTGCCCGTCTACACCTTGGCCGACGCGGGTAGCCCGGTGCCAGTGGCCGCGCGGGATGTGCATGATGTCGCCTTCGCGCATGGTCCCGGCCCAGAGGATGTCCTCGCTCGGTTCGTCGTTTCGGTCCGAGTCCCGAAACAGAGGGTACGGGCGGCTGGAGCCGCGGACCTCCCACCCTTTCTCGCCGGAGAGTTGGAGGACCAGGACATCGTGGTCGTCGAAGTGAAGGTCGAAGCCTGCGGCGTCGCCAGTCGTGAGATAGACGTTGGCTTGTACCCGCTCTCGCGACCACCACTGCCACGCTCGACACGTGACCTCCATGGTCGGGTCGAATACGTTCGTCTGGTCCAGAACGAGGGTCGCGCCGGCTGACAGCAGGCGGCCGAGTCGCAGCATGTTGACCATCGAGAGGCTCTGCCCCCTTCGGGTCACCTGCGGGCTGAGGTACTTGTTCGGGTGAAGCTCGTCGCCATGCTGGAAGACGCGAACCTGCGGGTTGCTCAGCCCCCTCCGCATCACCAGGTCCAACATCCTGGCGGGGGACAGCGTGCGGGCGAGCAACTGCTGATCGGCAATGGCACCACGCGCGAATGTGCCCCCGAGTTGGTTAGCCCCCTCCCAGCCGAGTGCATGCTCGACAGCCTTGACGAGCTGATGTTCCATGGCCTTTTCTCCTGTCTAATGCGTTGCCCTGTGAGGGAAGGGGCCCGCACAGCCCCCACTGTGCGGGCCCCACTTACGCTCTGCGACTACTCGGGAATGTTCAGAGGGTCGCCATCAGGCTGCGTGTCGCCGGTCGCGTGCGGCGGCGGATCACTGCGCCCGCTGTCGCATCGGTCGTGGACGCTGGACAGCTCCTCCACGGCGATGAGCAGCTCGTCGCGCTTCGAGAGATCGCTCATAGGTGTCACCTCCCTCCGAGGCAGTACCGAGCGGGCTTGTTGCCCGCTCTCGAACCTCGCCCACGTACGGTGCGATGTCGAACATTCGGCCGCAAGAGGGCGAGAGTCTGTGTGGACGTTGCAAGCCGCCCCGTGCCGGCCTGTGACGTCTGTTCGCTGGCGGATCGGCGGGAAGGCTCATGGCGCGCCGTAGGGGCGAACCGGTAATGGCATGACCGCTGCTCGGTAGCGGACCCGCTCGATGTCCGTAACTTGGATCTCCAGTGACTTCCCGAGCAGGAGTGCGTGCTGCCAGACCCCTTCAGACTCGGTTCGCCACTCGATGAGTCGTTGCTGCGCCCGATCGGTCAACACGATGAGCAGCCGATCCAGTTGGGTGGCGAACCAGCGAACGGCGTTAGTCGAGTTGGAGAACTTGGCTTTCGATAAGCTCCATCTGGCCGGAGCCTCTGCGGAGCCTTTGGTCCCAGAGGGTCCGGTGGCTACGAGTTCACAGTGGAAGTCGAACCCGACGTGCCACGGCTCCGTCACGCTGCGCGCCTCTCCGGCTCAACCGGGATGTCGATCTCACACCACACGGCTTTGCCGACCACGCGCCTGCTGCATCCCCACCGGCTAGAGATCGCTTCCACGAGCATCAGCCCGCGGCCGTGCGAGCGCAGACCTCCTTGGCGAGCTCGCGCCAGCTTGCGTCTCATCACTGCCGGGTTCCACGTGCCCGTGTCGCGAACCTCGATGCGGAGCCGCGAGCAGGTCAGCGAGTAGGTGACGAGGATCTGTCGGCCTGTCCCGTGTATCACCGCGTTGGTGACCAGTTCCGAAACGACGAGAACCAGGTCGTGGGCAAGGTTCTCAAGGCCCCACTCGGCAGCCAACTTCCCGGCAAGGTGCCGGGCAGGCTTGACGGCGTATGTGGCCTTCAGGTAGCGCGCGAACGCTTGGCGGTCCTTCGACATACGGTCCCCTCCAGCGAGCTGACCGGCGCATGCCGCACCGACTACAGCGACGGGCCGTGAAGATATGATCACCGGCAGTCGCCTAGGTGCATACTGTGCACCCTGTAGCCCTCAAGGTGTCAAGTCCCTACCTTGAAGACTCCAGACAAGCGTTGCTCGCCACCTAGCCGACGCGGCACACTGGCAGCAACACCGCAGGGGAGGCACCGGAGTTGCCCATCACCAAGAAGCGCCCGACGATCCGTCAGCGTCGGTTCGCCAGGACGCTGCGCGACCTCCGTCGGGCCGCTGGCCTGAAGCACGCCGATGCAGCTGAAGCTCTGGCCTGCAACGAGTCGAAGCTGACGCGGCTGGAGAACGCACAGTCGGGGATTCGGCTCGTTGACCTGCGCGTCCTCCTCGACCTCTACGGCGTCACTGACCCGGACGAGCGGGTCAAGATCGAGGCGATGGCCAGAGATGCGAGCAAGAAAGGCTGGTGGACGCGATACGAGAGCGCCGTGGACTCCGCCTACGCCGCGTATGTGGCCCTGGAGTCAGACGCCAGCGAGATCTACAACGTCGAGACAAGTCTGATCCCGGGGCTACTGCAAACGCCGGCGTACACCGAAGCCGCGGTCCGCTTGCAGGCCCCGGAAGCTTCTGCTGAAGCGATAGAAACTCAGGTCGCCGTACGCAAGGAGCGTCGCGAAGTTCTGCGCAGGGCCACACCTCTCCAGTTCTGGGTCATCCTCGCCGAATCCGTCCTTTACCACGAGGTTGGCGGTCGCGAGGTGATGAAAGAGCAGTTGGAGTTCCTCATCGAGGCCAGCAAAGAAACGAATATCGAGTTGCAGATCCTCCGCAGGGAGAGCCCACTCAACGCTTGCCTCTTTGGGCCGTACGTGATTATGAGCTTCCCGGACCCCGTGGAGTCTGACATCGCTTACACGGAGTCCACGAGAGGGGCTCTTTATTATGACGAGGCGCCGGACGTGGAAGCCTTCATTAAACTTTTTCGCCGTTTGAACGCAGCGGCGGAAAATGTTGATAAATCACGGACCCTGATAGCCAGGGCCCTTACTAGAGATGGTGTCAAGTGAAGCACAACGAGCTGACCACTGCCGCTGAACTGGTCTGGAAGAGGTCCTCCCACTCGGGGAACAACGGCAACTGCGTTGAGGTTGCTCACCTTGTGAGCGGTGTGGACTTGGGGGTGCGTGACTCCAAGAACATCGAGGGTGGAGCGCTTTCGTTCTCCCGTGAGCAGTGGACAGCGTTTGTGGAATTCGTTAAGCCTGAGTAACTTCGTGTCGCGTCAGTGCGGCGCAAAGTGTAAAGAAAGTCCCCCTCTGAGAGGGGGCTTTTCTCTTCTATTGCACCACCTGCATCAGAACTCCCTACGGCCTCATTCTAAGCATGTGGCTTCACGCAGCCGCCCCGCTATCGACGTATCCATCGACGTATTCGGTCCCGTTCAAATGGGCGGCGATCTTGCCCACCCCCCGTTCGAGCCGGTAGCGCACCGCCCTGCCGGTCACGCCCTGGAGGGCGCCGGCCTCGTCGTCCGGGAGGTCGGCGCCGTACCGCAGGACGAGGGCCTGGCGCTCGCCGAGCGAGAGGGGGGCCGTCGCCCACCCGCACCGGATGTCGGCCAGGTGGGCGAAGAGCGTGCTCGCGGCCCTCGGGTCGGTGGTGCCCTTGGGCATGTCGGCGTCGGGGGCGGTGGGACTGCGTAGGCCGTAGGCCGCCTCCGCGTCCCACACGGCTGGAAGGAGATGCTCGACCAGGGCCCGGTCGTACACGGTCACCGGCCGCTCCCTTCGGTCGCGTTGAGCGCGGCCTCGTAGGACACGTGCCCGGAGCGGTGCTTCGCCTCGGTCAGCCACCGGTCGCGAAGCCTCTGCGAGAGCCAGCGGTGCAGCAGTCCGGCCCCGCCCTCGGCGACGAGCTGGCGCGCGTAGGAGGCGCGCTCGGCGACGATGATGGTGGTCTCCTGCACCGCGTCCTCGTACTCCAGCGTCAGCCCGTAGTCCCGTGAGACACTCCGCGCCACGGCGCGACACACGCTCTCCACCTGCGGTTCGGCCAGGACGGTCCAGTCAGCCGTGGCGACCTCCTGCGCGCGGTCCATGTCCACCAGCGAGATGGTCATCGGACCACCTCCTTCACCGGCACTTCGCCGCCCTTGGTGACCATGACCATCAGGCCGGGGGCGCCGCGCGTGCCGGTGCGGTGACGCCACCATGTCGACTCCGACTCCATGGCTGGCACCTGCACGAAGGTGCGCGGGCCGTCCGTGTCCACGTGCTCGTGGTGCAGGTGTCCGGCGAGAAGCAGGTCCGCAGTGTGCATCGCGCTCGTCTTGTCGAACGCCTGCCCCCTCCACCACTCGAAGTGCTTGCCCGCCCTCCACTGGTGGCCGTGGGCGTGCGCGACGACCGTGCCGCTGCACTCGACCACGACCGTCAGCTCGTCGGTGTCCGGCACGTACACCTCGACGTGCGCGTACGGCTCGCCCGCCAGAGCCAGGGCCTCGCCGACGGAGACGAGGGCGTCGGTGTCGTGGGAGTCGTCGTAACGTGTGACGCCCTTCCCGCCGGGGCGGACGGCTTCGCCGTGGTTGCCGGGGACGGCAACGACCGTCAGACGGGAGGCGAGCGGGGCCAACTTCATTACGGCGTACGCCATCAGGCGCCGGGTCAGGCGGATCTGCTCCGTCAGGGTGAGCTGGGTCCTCCACGTGTTCGCCCCGCCCTGGGAGACGAAACCCTCGATGTGGTCGCCGAGCCAGGCGATGTGAACGTGATCGATGGCGAAGCGCATGCGGTACTCGGACAGCAGGTCGGCGGCCTTGTCGATGCAGTCCATCGCCCGGCGGATCGTGCCTTCGGGACCGTCGCCGTCGATCTTGCCGAGCTGCATGTCGCCCAGGGCGATCACGTACGTCCACTCGCCCTCGGTGTCCTGTGCGACGCGGACGGGCGGGGCGGGCTGATCGAAGACGGCCAGCAGCTCGTCGAGGCTGGGCCGCTCGGCCGGCATGCCCTTGCGGCGGCTGAAGGAGAAGCGGGCGCTCACGCCCGGGTCGCCGCTCGGCATGGTCCACTCCGAGGAGCGGAAGCCGGTGACCTCCCAGTCGGCAGGGTCGAGGCGGTGAGCGCGCAGCACGTCGGCAGCGGAGGAGTCCGGGTCCATCTCGGCCGGGCCGCGCACGGTGACCTCGGCCGCGTCGCCGGAGACCTCGATCTGCCGCGTGTAGTCGCGATCGGGGTCCGCCTGGCCGGTGAGTGTGGGCGGTGCGGTGGGCGCGGCCAGCAGGTCGGCCAGCAGGGTGTCAGTCACAGGGGCGCCTCCATGAGGGATCGTCGGTAGGTGCGGATGGTGGAGGCGGACACGCGGTGTCCGTGCTTGCGCAGGATCAGGGCGAGCCGCTCGGCCGAGGAGCCGTCCAGGAGGCGGATCGTCACCGTCTCGCGCTCGTGGGGTTCCAGTTCGTCGTAGATGCGCTGGAGGGTCGGGCCGGGGCTCCCGGGCAGTCCTTCGCTCACGCGGCCTCCTGGTCGATCGACTCCACGGCCGCCACGGCGAGGGCGGCCAGGTGGATGAGTCCGCCGCGAACGTGTTGGGCCTCGTCTTTTGCGAGCGCGCCGAAGGCCGCAGCGAGGATCGTGGAGTCCCAGCCCGGGGTCGCGGCGAGGCGGCGACTCATCTCGATCGACTGCCATCGGTTCGACTCGCGCTGGTGGTGGGCCCGCCCCTTCGCGGGGCGCTGCCCGCCGGTCAGGGGCATCGGCTCGTCTCCGAGCACCTTGCGGGCAGCCTTCACCTCTGCGACCACAGCCGCCGTGCGGTCGGTCCGGCGTGCCGGCCGCTTAGTCGTCTCGGTCACTTCGCCTTCTCCTTGTCGAGCAGCTCGTAGAGGGCTTCGGCACCGCCAGCGATGTATGTCTCCGTCACGTCACCGATGCGAAGCCGTACGGGCCGGGCTGAGCGGAGCGACTTGCACACCGTCGTCGTCAACTTGCTCCCGGCCGCGTCTGGGTCGCTCCAGATCCAGACGCGGGAGAATCCGGCGAGCATGCGGCGGTGCCTTGCGAACCACATCTCGACACCAGGGACCGCTACGGAGTGCCAGCCGATCTTCCGGTGGATGATGCGGTCGAACTCGCCCTCGGTCAGGTGGATCTCGTCGGTGGCCGCGTGGATGGAATCGACGCCGTACATCCGCGGGATGTCGCCCGCGAGGGTGTTGTACTTGCCATGCCCGACGTGGTCGTGGTCCTCAATGCAGCGGAAGCGGATGGTGAGGGGCTGTCCGCGGTGGCCGAGATACGGGATGGCAACCATCCCCCGGTACCTCTCGTGGCCCGGCAGGGGATCGTCAACGACGCCAAGCCGGAACGTATCCACCTCGGCGGGCCCGATCCCGCGATCGTGGAGATAGCGTGCGGCGTGACCCGTAAGCGCTGCCTGGTACGTACTCGTCGCCTCCTCCAGCATCTCGCGTTGCGAGGGCGAGAGAGGCCGCAAAGGATCGCGCTCCGGCAAAGTCGGTGCCTTCCTTTTCCATGATCAGAGTGAATGAGTCGCCACCCCGGCCGCAGGAGTGGCATTTCCACACCTGTCGGCTCGTGTTGTAGGAGAGCGACGGGGTGTTGTCTTCGTGGAATGGGCAGTTCGTCATCCCCATGGCCCGGTGGGGATCGGTGCCGGTGTCGTAGTGTTCGAGCACGGCTTCCAGGGCGGGCTTCTCACGCACCTCGTCGTCGAAGTCGTCTCGGCCGGCGTTGCGGAATATCAAGCGACCCTCCGTCCACGGAAGTGGTCGTGGTTGCCGTCCCAGCCGAGCTCCCCGAGGCCGACCGGTTCGCCGTTCTCCTCGAACAGCTCGCCAAGCTCACGGGTGAGGCGCCGCTGCTCCGCCACCTCTTCGAAGAGCGTCACGTGGCCCTCGCTCGGGGCAGGCGGAAGAACTCCTCGACGGTGGTGAGGACGTACGCGTCACGCCAGTTGGCGCCCCGGCGCCGGACGATCACTACGGCGTCGATGTCGTCCGGGTCCAGGCCGCGGTGCTTCGCGTAGTTGGCCCGCTCCTTCAGCGCCTCGCGGATGAAAACGCTCGGCTCGAACTTCGCGTTCTTGGCCTCGATCACGAGCGCCCTGCCGTGGGCAAGGCGGACAACGAGGTCTCCCTCGTCCTCCGAGCCAGTAAGCCGAAGGCGCTCGACGTCGAGCCCGGCACCCCGCAGCTCGTCGCGGAGCTCCGCCTCCCAGTCGGCTCCTCGCCTTTTGTTCCTGCGGTTCCGCGCCGCAATGTCGGTCAACTCTTACAATCCTTACTGCTTCAGGGCATCGAGCGGCGACCACTGAGGTGGCGCGGGCGGGGGGAGAGGGGAGATGCGGGGTTCGAGCTTGGTGAACTGGGTGTACTCCGGGTGGCACCGCAAGGTCGCGTACCGCTTGGCGGTGGGGTCGGAGGGCCCCATCCGCTGTTTGATCACCGCGATTCTGAACTCCAGCGAGGTGGGGTCCAGTGCGACCGACAGGGACAGTTCCGGCTTCTCGCTCAGGCCGCCCTTGACCTGGTCCCGGGACGGTGGCGCCCACGGGTCGCTCTTCGCTTCCCAGGACTTGTCGCTCGCGTGGTGCAGGACGATCACGGTGGCTCCCGTCGCGCGAGCCAGCTCAGTGAGACCGGACATGACAGCCATCTGCACGGTGTAGTCCGACTCGGCGTTCTCGACATCCATCAGGTTGTCGACGACGATCACGGCCGGGTATTCGTCCCACAGCTCGACGTACGCCTCAAGCTCCTCGTCGACCGCCTTCCACGTGATGGGGGAGCCGAAGGAGAAGGTCAGGTTCAGGTGGGCGAGTGCGTCCAGGTACTCCTGCCGGTACCGGCCACCGGCCGCCATGCCGGCCTCGACCATCGTCGTGGTGTCGCCGGTCATCATGCTGGCCAGCCGGGATGACGCGGTGAAGGCGCTCATGTCGGCGCTGAAGTACAGAGTGGGCAGGTTCATTTGGGCGACCCAGTACAGGGCCAAGCCGCTCTTCTGCGTCCCCGATCTGCCGGCAATCATCACGACCTCGCCGTGACGCGGGCGGCAGCCGAGGTTGTAGAGCGACTCGAAGGCGTCGACCCGCGGTAGTTCCTTGCCAGATTCCGCGTGCAGGGTCAGGGATCGTGCGGGGGTGAGCAAGCGTGAGCTCCTCCTCATCACCCGCCAGGCGGGGCGGCGACGACGGCCGCCCCTGCCCAGCGGAGGTCGGGTGCGGTCAGTCGAAAGACGGGGCGGCTGCCACGGCCGCGTCGACCGCTGCGTCACGCTGCTCGGCGTAAGCGATGACCTTGTCCCGGATGCCGATATCGGTGACCTGCTTCCACACCCACGCCGGGTGCGCACCGAGCTTGGTCGCGGGGACCTGGGTAACGGTGACGAGGACGGCGTTACCTACGAGGGTCGCCAGATCGCGGGCCAGGACGGTCTGTTCGATGCGCTGCCCCTTCGAGACCTCGGGCGCGAGCCGGTCGAGCTGCTCCGGGGTCCTGAAGACGGTCACATCGCACAGGGCCGAGTCCTTCGGGCCGTTGGGCGTGGGGCGCTGGCGCTCGAAGTCCTTGACTTCGATGAGGATGGCCGCGGCGCTGGCGGCCTCCTTCGGCTTGAACCATCCGCCGTTGGCGGTAGGGATGTCCTTGAGGTGCAGCGGCACTACTGATCTCCACTCTGTCGGTGAACGGTGTATGGGGTGCGGCGGGCTGGAGTGCGTCCCTTGAGAGAGCCCGCAGCGATGGCTGCGGCGACGGCCGCGCCGAGGAGGCGGTTCTTCATCACGAACCTGCCAGGGCCCGGCCTCGGGCCTTCCAGGCGTCCATGACGACCGGGTCGGAGAACGCGTTCTGGTTGGTGGCCCACAGACGGCGAAGGTCATCGACGGTCGCGCACGCCGTGATCTGTTCGAGGAGCGAGTTCTCCGCCTCCTGACGGGCTGCCGGGCGGGCGCTGGCGATGCTCTCGCCTTCCTCCTCGCCCTGCGGGACGACGCGGGCGTCAGGGAAGCCGTGCATGACGGTCGAGGTGCGCCGCGCGAGCTGACTCACCTCTGCAACGAGCTCGTGGAGCGTCATTCCAGATACACTCTTACGATCGAGTCCGAAGCATGTGGCGATCTCCTCCTGGACCTCCGTGCCCGCCCCTCGGAACGAAAACTGCGGGTCTTCCTGTGCTGAGCCGCACTTGATGGTGACGGTGACGGATCGGCCTTCGCCGGTCACGGTGAACCCCTTCTTTCGATGCGAGGGGCGTGCCGCCCTCGCTCTAGAAACACTATATCAATGGCTCGCGTGAAACGGAACCAGCGCATCCTTGGTCGCCCTCGCGCGGCGGATGTCCAGCGCCAGACGGGCGGCGTCCCAGCCGACGCGCAGGTCCGCCCAGTAGAGCGTGCAGTGAGCCTCGCCCGCAGGGAGGTGGATGATCACACCCCACTGCTGATTCACCTCGGAGATGCGCGAGTAGGCAGCCTCGGCGACGCTCGCCGGCACCTCCCGCTTCTTCCAGGCCGCCAGCGCCTTGGCGTCCTCGACGTCCACAGGGAAAGCCGTGTGGTCGTACAGCTCGCCGCGCGAGTATGTGGCGAGCTGAGAGGCCATCTTCAGGGAACCGTACTGCACAGAACCGGTCTTGAGGTCGCCGATGATCAGCCCGTCGATGGGGCGTCCGTCAGGGCCTGGCCCGGCGTACCGCAGCAGCCGGTCGAAGGTGCCTCCGGTGCCCAGCTCGTCGACCACGACGAACTGTTCCATCGCCACCACGTCGAACGCGGCGGTGGCGGCCTTGTACGCCGCCATGTCTGCGACATCCGATGCGGATGTGCCGGCCGGTAGGTCGTTCTCCTGATCCACCAGTTCGGACAGGCTGTGCAGGTGGGTACCCCGCTCTCGTGCAACGTTGGCTCCAGCGGCGGTGACCGCCCGCTCGGCGAGCTGATCGAGGGCCGCCTTCCCCTCGCGGGTCTGCGGGTTCAAGTATTGCAAATCGGCCAGCAGAGAGGGCTCGCGGCCCACGCCGAGGAGCGTCATGCGCTTACCCCAGGCCGTCAGTGCACTTTTGTCCTCGATGGCGTCGATGAAAGTGGTGACCCGCGTGAGGCCGCGCGGCTTGCCGCCGCTCTTGGGGATGACGAGCGGGCGCCCCCAGCGGTCGCGGGGGACGGACGGCGCTCGTGCGGGCAGGTCGGCGAGGTGGAAGGGCAAGCGAGCTCCTCAAGAGGTGGACTGTAGGTAGAGGCGGACCGAGTCGTCGGCGAGGAGGACAGGGACGCAGGCGTCTTGGTCCAGTAGATCCAGGCCGCGGCTTTCGGCAGCCGCAAGGATGCGCCGCAGGTGACCGGGAGCGTGGTCAGGGCTCACGGTGATGTGGTAGTCCCAGGCGTCGTGGTCCACGTGAAGTGTGACCCCAGGGAGCGAGACGAGTTCTACCGTCGTGATCGCCTCGTCTTCAGTGGCGGCCACCGGCCAGCCGTGTGTCATGCACAAGCTCCCCTCTCCCCGGACCGGCATCGACACCGATCGCTCGAACGTTCGTGCGAACACCTCCAGGATCTTGCCTGGTGGCCAACAGCGGGTCAACCCTTGGCAAAGCGTATCCGGAGTCACACCCTCCGCGTGTTCGCATTTCACCATGCGAAATGACCGCCAGGTCGCCCCTGAGCTGCGGTTTCTGTAGACGCGGTCGTGATCATTTCGCGAGGTGAAAAGAGGTGTCGAGGGGTGTTCAGGGCGTTTTAAAGTTGAACACTCCAGCAGTCCTCACAAGGAATTGATCATGCGCGCAATTGTGATAGCCCGACCTGGCGGACCGGAGGTGCTCCGGGTTCAGGAAGTGCCCGAACCCGCACCTATCGTCGGGCATCATGTGGTGAAGGTCTCAAGGGCTGGAGTGAATTACGCGGACATTCACCTCAGAGAGAACGGCTACCTGGCACCGGTCGAATACCCAGTCACGCCTGGCAATGAGGTCATGGGAACCCTTGCCGACGGCCGCAGAGTCGTTGCGCTAAGCCGCGGTGGCGGATATGCCGAACAGGCGCTGGTTCACCGGGCAGTCACATGGGAGGTACCGGACGGGGTCGCCGACGATCAGGCCGTAGCCCTTGCCCTCCAGGGGAATAGCGCATGGCACCTCCTGCACACGGTGCTCCAGCTCGGCAAAGGGGACTCGATCCTCATCCCTGCGGCAGCAGGCGGTGTCGGCTCACTCGCCGTGCAGCTCGCCAAGGCCGTCGGCGCCCGCGTGATCGCCATGGCCGGCAGTCCCGAGAAGGCGGAGCTCGTCCGGAGCCTGGGGGCCGACGCCGTGCTGGACTCGTCAACGCACCAGGATCTGACCGCCCGCATCCTCGACGCCAACGAAGGCCCGCTCACACACGCGCTGGAGATGACCGGTGGCGAGGTCTTCGACGCCACGCTCGCCGCACTCGGGCCCCGAGGGCACATGGCTGTCTACGGCTGCGTCTCGGGCGACCAGCGCGAGGTCCCCGTCGCTCAGCTCATGCAGGCATCCAAGCGGGTCTCCGGCTTCTGGCTCCCGAACCTCTACGGCGTGCGGTATGCGCTGAGGGACTCGATGAGGGCTCTGTTCGAAGCCACCGTCCACGGTGACCTCCGCCCGGTCGTCGGCCCCTGCTACGCGCTCAGCAACGCCGCCCAGGCCCATATTGACCTGCAAGGCCGCAAGACCATAGGTAAGGTATCGATCAAGGCAACTCGGTAGTAACCTCTCGTAGGGTCCGCCTATATGGAAGAGGGCGCGAACCGGCACATTCAGGTTCCCGTCGCGCCGCCGTGTGCGCGTGCGGCGGATCGTTCAGGGAAGTCATGGGCAAAGGAACAGCGCACGGGAAGAAGGTCTTCACAGTTCAGCGTGCATTCGCTGAACTCGAAGGCGACAGTCACGGCCCGACAGCTATCGCCAAACAAACGGAACTTGATGCGGCGACCGTGTACCGCATCCTCCAGGACGGCGTGGCGGACGGCACCTTCGTGCAGGAGGCCGGCGGCAGGTACCGGTTGGGGCCCGGGGCCTTTCGGCTGTCCATCCAGGCCCTCTCGCAGACGCCCGACCCCGAGGCAACGCAGGCCGTGCTCGACAAGTTGCAGCGCGCGACCGGCGGCCTGGTCGCCTACTACGCCGTCGTTGGCGCCCGCCGCATCTGCACCGATTACGCGATCGGCGACTTCGATCCACGCAGCATCGGCATCGACCCCTTCGAGCTGGTCAAGTACAGCCGGTCCCTGCGGACCGGAGCTTCAGGCCGGGTGATCCTGGCGCACATGCCCCCCTCTATACAGGAGAAGGTTCTCGCCGAACCTGTCCCTGAAGGTGTTGGTCCGGGGGTAATCCGTGACAACGAGTTGCTCATTGAGTCTCTCAAGGACATCCGGGCCGTGGGATTCGCCATCGGTCGGCAGGAATGCATGGCCGGATGGGATTCGGTGGCCGTCCCGGTTATGTGGGGGGACACTATCCACGGCTCCCTCCTACTGTGGGTGCACGTCGACAAGATGCCCGAAGATCCCAGTCAGCTTGTGGCCGCAACGATGACCGCCGCAGAAATGCTGAGTCGCCTGGCCTCCATGCTGTGGGCCTCGGAGTCCGTGGCCTGACGCACGCGAGCCGCTTCCCTTGACGTCAAGGGAAGCGGCTCGCGCGGCATTCGGCTACGAAGACTCGCCAGGGCCTCTGGCTTAATTGGCACTCTTGGTGCGTGTCGACTTGCTGCGCAGGAGCGCAGCATTGTCTGGAACTCGAATGAGATCGGTGTCCCGATCCTCGCGGGGGACACCGTAAAACCCTTCCGTCGTCTCAGGGTCGTAGTAGATGACGAGCTTGTCTTCTTCGAGCCACTTCTTCCAGCTCGCCAACTTGGACGCTTCCTCGTCGCTCAACTTTTCCCCGGCGCGCTTGCGGGCTTCGCAGCGCAGCATGACGAGGTTGTAGTTCCAGCGGTGCTCCTTCGCGATCTTCCACGGAATGAGCTCGGTGTCACGAACGATCCGGAGTGGGAGTTCCGCGCGATTGGCGTACGTGGCCCAGTACCCCGGAGAGGTCTCGATGTTGTACTTCTTCAAGTAGAACTCGACCATCTCGGCGTACGACTTGCCGCTCAGGAGCATGCGCTTGGCTTCGTCGTGATTCTGTACTTTGCTCCTCGGCGGCATGTGCGGCCCTTCCTCGCGTTCGTCCTCCTTTATGCGTGACACCCTGTGGTCGCAAGGCGCACGGCCCTACAGTGACATGTAAGAGTTGAACCAGTCAAGATGATCGAGCGGAGGTAGCGGCTGTGGGAGATGGGGCAACTACTGTCTGTGGTGTTTGTGGCCGCCCCGGGGTGCCGGTGGCCAGGTACACCATTACAGCGGAGGATGGCCGTACGGCCGAGGCCGACCGCTGTGCCGATCACGCTGAACCCTTTGAAATGGCGCTAGCCCGGCCAGCGAGGAGTCGGGCCCGCAGGCGGACCCCGGTGACGACCGTCGAGGAGATCAACAGAGCGAAGGCGTCCGAGTCGGCATCCGCCCCGCAGTCCCAGAAGGCCGAGGGCGGCATCCGCAAGCGCAGGCGGACTCCGGTGATGACCGTCGAGGAGATCAACAGGGCGAAGGAAGCCGGCGAGGCGTAAAACACGGAAGGCCCCCCGCCGACCACATGGGCCAGCAGGGGGAAGCTGTCACAGCGCCTGCTCGTCGGAGCTGTCCTCGCTCGGGGCGACGACGCCGAGCGCGGTGAGGATCTGCACGATCACGGCCACCTCGGGGCTGTCCGCGTAAATGATGGCCGCGATGCTGACCACTACGCCCAGGGCGGCGCAGACCGCGCCGGCACGGGAGCGGTACCGCACGGGCAGAGCGTCGAGCAGGACCTTGGGCACGGCCCCGGTGGGGCGGAGTTTGGTCTTGGTCATCGGCGACCGGCCTCCTTCTGGAGCTCCTCGAAGCCGCGCTCGCCGATCGCCACGTCCCGCGCGGTGCCCGTGCTCTTCAGCTCGGGGTTCGCGTCGTGGAAGGCAGCCACGGCGGCCTGGGTGTTCGCCCCGTAGTAGTCGGTGACGGCGCCCTTGATCGGGCCGTAGCCCGCTGTGATCAGCAGCCGCTGAAGGTCGCGCACCTGGGAGTGCCGCTTGCCGGGCTCCACGCCCGACGCCAGCGGGACGATGGTCGACGACGGCTTCGGCGGGGTGGGCTTCTCGCCCTTGACCAGCGCGATCAGGCGCTGGATGGGGAACGCGCCCGGGTCGCCGTGATCGTTCTCGGGCACGTGCTGGTGACCGCAGATCCCCTCAAAGTTCGTCCACTCTGTGAAGCTCATTCGCTGGCCGCCCGAGGAGCCGTAGCTCGACGGGTAGGAACGCCACGGCTTCGACGTGGAGACGAGGGGGATTGGGTATTCGGAGGTCAGCCACCGGACGAGACCGACGAGGCCGGCCATGTCCTCGTCGCTGGCCTCGGGCCAGTACAGGCCGGGGCCGCCCTTTTCGCAGGTGCCCACGAGTTCGATCTGCACCGCGTTGAGGGTGTTCGTCTGGACGCCGCCCGGCGCGTTGACCAGGGCGCGGGCAGACTCGTTCGCGTCGAAGTGCTGGCGGACCTGGCCGCCCTTGACGGTGAAGGTGGGAGCAACCGCACCGTCGTCGTAGTCCGGCCAGGAGCTGCACTCGGTGGTGTGCAGGACGATCACGTTCGGGTGCGGCATCGTGTCGCCGGGGTAGCGGCCCGAGAACCACTGGGAGTCGTTGTCGGCCTTGGGGTAGGTCGTTGCGGGCAGGGCTGTCTCCTTGTTCGGGTAACGGAAAGGCCCCGCCGTGGAGGGGCGGGGCCGCGGGGAAGTGGGGGTCTTAATTCGGGGACGCGGTGATGTGCGCATCCAGCCGCTCGGCGACCGCGAGACGCTCTATCCGCTCGTGGGCCAGCTCCGAGCGGAGGGTCGAGATGTCCCGGCTGTGCTGAGCCTGGCCGTCGAGGACTCGATCGAGGCCATGGATGACCCGGTCGAGGTCGTCACGGAGATTCGTCGCGTGATCGTTGGAGACCTGCTCCCGGGCCTCTTGGGTGTGCTCGCGCACTTCGGCCAGCGCGGCGCCCTGGCGGCGCACGAGTTCGACGAGGACCCCGACGAGGGCCACGGTGACGGCCCCGCCGGCAGAGACGAAGGCGACCTGCACCGAGGGCTCAAGAGGCACGGGTGAGCTCCTCGATCCTCGTCTCCAGGGCTTTGATGCGCCGGTCCTGGTCCTGGACGACGGGCAGCAAGGCCACGCCGAGGAGGTCGTAACGGAGGGCGTCAATGCGTCCCTCCTCGTCGTACGTGACGATCTCCGGGAGCGTCTCGGCGACCTCTTCGGCGATCAGACCGTACTCGTCCTTGCGGGCCTCCGGCTTGTCCTCGGTCGGCTTGCGGTCGTAGATGCGGGGACGCAGTGCGAGAACGGACTCGGGACGGATGCCGATGTCCCGCACGTTCTCCTTGTACCTGATGCTGGAGGTGTTCCGGCAGAACGTCCCGTCGCCCTCCACCCACACCGCGTACCAGGTCCCCGACCCGCTGGCCGAATTGTTGTGAGGCTTCTTCGACCCGTTGGCCCAGGCGATCGTGTCCCCGGCCTCCAGATAGCCCGAGTGCGAGTGCGAGGACGGCGGGAAGGTCGAGGGCTTCGACGTGATCGACGACCAGGAGTGCGAGTGGGTCGCGGGCGGGTACGTGTCCGGCGTGCCGGTGATGTCGCCCCAGGGATGCTTGTGTGCGGCCGGAGGCAGTGATGCCGGCCGGTTGGTGATCTCGGACCAGTCATGCGCATGGGCGGACGCAGGGAAGCTCGTGGGCTTGCCGGTCAGGCTGGACCAGGAAACGGAGGAGACCAGCGGGGTCCAGCCCGAGCCGTCCCAGAACTCGAATGCGTCAGCGTCGTAGTTGTACCCGAGCTTGCCCAGACGCGGTGTGGCAGGGCGCGTCGCGTCGATCCAGGCGCCGACCGAGTTGCCGACGAAGGAGCGCTCTTTGCTCACCGCGGACGAGGTGATCGCGGTGATGTTCGCGCCGACGGTGATGGTCGCGAGCGACAGCTCGTAGACGCCCGTGTCCGTCTGCGTGAGTGCGGGCACGCTGGCGCCCGCAGCACCCTGCAAGACACCCAGTGTGATCTGGTTCACGGCAGGGTCGAGTCGCAGGACGACTCGGTCGTACCGCGCGGAAGTGCTGGCCGCCGCGATCGAGAGCGTCTCCACTGCGGTGGAGAGCACGGCGTGCCCCCGCAGCACGGCGAAGCCGGGCTGGACCTTGACGGCCATGGTCGCGCCGTCGGCGCTCACACTGAAAGAGCTGGACCCGGCCGACGCGGCGACTCCGGAGTCCGCGGCCTCGCGGAAGAGCTGTGAGAACTGGCTTTCGGTGACGGCCTGGCCGTCGAAGGGGTAGGACGTAATCGCCACGTAGGGCGAGCTCCTTTCAGAGGGCGCGGTCCTCGGCGACGCGCAGCGAGGGGAAGAGGGACTCCAGGTCGGCCGGTAGGGCACCGCGGATCGCTGCGACCGCCGCGCGGAGGATCGCCTCGCGTTCTTCCGGGGTCAGGTCCGGGTACGAGGCGTGCGGCTCGCTGATGGTGATCTCGACCGTGCCGAAGATCTTCTGCACTTCGCCTGTGGGGTGGAGGGGCACGGTGGCGGAGATGGCTTTCACGCGGGGCCTTTCGTCACGCGAGGGCCGCCCAGAATCTGTTGGCCCCGTTGATCATGGAAGCGACGGCAATGGCGGCGGGGGCGGCTGTGCCGCCGGAGGCGTAGTAGCCGAACCGCTTCAGCGAGTTGAGGCCGAAGAAGTTCGGCGGAGCCCCGGCCGAGGACTCGGCCGCAAGCAACATGGGGCCGTCGCCGGTCGACGTGTTGTACTGCATTCGCCAGGCGACGTAGTACGTCCCGGCCCCCAGCGTGACGGCAGAGGTCAGGGGCGAGCTGATGGCCGCGCCGCCCCCGTTGTGCACTTCCGCTGGTGCGTACGGCGCCGTCGACAGGTCTCCGGTCGTCCCGACACGGGCGCCGTTCGCGTCGTAGATCGCGGCCCAGGAGCCAGAGGTCAAGCCGCCCGCGTAGCCGGTGGCGTGCCAAACGATCCGGCTCACCTGCGCGGACTGCCGCAGCCGCACGGCCGTGACGCGGATGGGACCGGCCCCGGGGTACAGGCCGGTCGAGGTGGCCATCGCTGGGTCGAAGGCCCATGCGACGAGGCCATGGTCGCCTGGGCCCCACTCATTCGGCAGCGGCGCCTGAACATCGGGAAGCTGCGCGGCCGGCACACGGCCGGAGGCGTCCAGCGCCGCGACCCCGTTCGCCACGCCCCGGACGGAGGAAGCGAGCGCACCGACGTGAGCGGCGGTGAGCGTGATGGAGGCGGCGCTGATTCCGCACACGGACTGGACGACTCCCGGGGCACCGGCCGGGCCCTGCGGTCCGGTCGCCCCCTGCGGGCCGGTGGCCCCGGCGGTTCCGGCGTCGCCCTTGGGGCCCTGCGGTCCCGTGGGCCCGGACGGGCCGGTGTCGCCCCTGGGGCCTTGCGGTCCCGAGGGGCCGGTCGGCCCGGTTGCTCCGGTGTCGCCCTTCACTCCCGGCGGGCCGGTGTCGCCCTTCGGGCCCGGTGCGCCGGGCGCTCCGGTGGGGCCGACGACGCCCTTGTCCTCCGGGGCAGGCCAGACGGCAAGGCTCATCAGACCACCTCCACGCCGCTGATGTGCATGTGTGCCTGCGTGCCGGTGCCCTGTACCTCGATGGTGTCCCTGGCGGTCAGCACCTGCCGGATGTCGAGGGTAAGGACGCCGCTCGGTGCGATGCCGACCCCGGACAGGAGCGGCACGCCGCCGATGCGGACGGTGATGCCTGCGCTCGCCGTGCTTGATGGGTTGGCGGCGACGATGTTGGTGACGACCGCGACGCCGGAGGCTGGCACGGTGTAGACGGTGGTCAGGCCGGTCGGCAGGGCCGCCCGGAAAAACGCTTTGGGCGTATGCGCCACTGCTAGAAAACTCCCATGAGACTCATGACTTGACCGGCAGGGTCGGCCCCGCCCTCGGCTGTGCGCTCCAGCGCGGAGACGCGGCGCTCGGTGCTCTGCGAGCGCTGGGCGGACGCGGCCCTCGGGTTGAAACCAGTCGGGTCGCCGAGCAGGGCTCCGACCTGAAAGCCGCCGTCCCCCGCTTTGAGAACCAGCCCGGTGACGGGTGCCGTCAGCTCCTGGCCGCCCGCGACGACGCAGACCCGGTCACCGAGGCCCCAGTCGACGCCGAACTCCATCGCGCTGTCCTCGACGGGAACGGCCTGGACGGCGGTCTTGGTGAAGCCCTCGTCAGCCAGCAGCTCGTTCCCAGCCTGGGTCAGCTCGGCCTTGTCGTTGGTGTTGCGCTGGTCGACGAATCTCTCGATGCGCCTGTTCCACTCGGCCTCGGCCTCCGTGGAGGCCGCGTTGTCAACGGGGAGGAACGTCCGGGCCTCCTGCTCGCCCTGGCCCGCGACGATGACACGGGTCGCGCCCGGGGTGGAGACCGCGACGCGCTGCCCGGCGAGCGTGCCGGCCAGTACATCGAGCCGGACCTCCCGCGAGCGGTCGGCGACCTGGCACGTCTCGAAGACCAGCTGGTTGCCGCGCTGCACGATCCGGAACCCCAGATCGGCCACGGCCGCGATGCCGGTCAGCAGCTCCCCCAGCGTGGGGAACCGGGCGGACTTGGAGATGACCGGCCCTCGGGCGCCGTTCGGCCCCATGACCAGCCCCGCGCGGCGACGTGCCGCCGGGGCGCCGGGCCCGCAGTTGGCGTTGACGTACGCGTGCATCAACGTCTCGGCCGGACCGCTACGTTCGTCGTGACCGACCTTCTGCGTGGTCACGTCAGCGTTCGCGGGCTCGGGCCAGGCGAGCATGTCGAGGAGGGTCACCGAGTCGGTGACACCCTCGAACACGATGGAGCCGAAGCGGTCCTCCGGGCTGGCCGCGTACTCGGAGGAAGTGACCGGGCCGGACATGAGAACGTCGCCGGGGCCGGTGATGATCAGGCCCGCGCCGGGCAGTCGGAGGGTGTCCGCGAGCGGGTGCTCGCTCGGGAGCGTCAGCTTGAAGGTGCCGACGTTGTTGAACTTGTTCTCCAGCTCCAGCGACAGATCCTCGGGCCGGACGAGGCCGACCCGGGTCAGCGTCCGGTCGCGCACTTCTACGGTGAGATCGGTGAGCTTCAGTCAGATCACCATCCATCGGCGCGGGCGCCAGGAGCAGACGATCTTGGAGGCCGCGGTGGTGTCAAGAAGGCGGACGGGCGCGGTCGACACGCCGGGCGGGACCGTCCAGAAGCGGGGTGCCGCGTCGAGCTGGGCGTACCGATTCGCCCCTTTGCCGTCCCTGACAGTGCCGTTGCGGCTGTCCACGACCAGCTTCTCCGCGGACGACAGGGAGCCGGTCCAGCGCAGCGTTTCGCCGGTTGGGGACGTGACGGTCAGATCCCGCCCGGGACCGTAGATCTCCCACACGGGGTAGGCAGGCACGTCGCCGCTGTTGTCGAGCTGGATCTCGCCGATGGCCTGCGACGCCGCGAGCGGCATCGACATCAGCGCCGACAGGAACGGCCTCGTGCCGGGATCACCTCCAACCCGCTGCGTCGAGACAGTGCTAGCCGTGAAGTACGGGTCGGGGGCGCGGAAGCTCACGGTGGTCTGCACGTCGCTGGTGCCCGTGAGCTCGATCTCGCCGCCGCCCGTCCGGTAGACAGGGGTCGACCAGCGCACCCCGTCGTCGTCGACCAGGACGAGCGAGCACTCCTGCGCGACGGCTCGTGCCAGGCGCGAGATCAGCGAGCGCAGGTGGGCGCGGTTCCGGCCGACGATGTCGAGGGGCATGTCGAGGTCGCGGGACAGAACCCGCTGCCCACGGAAGCGGGAGCCGTCCCCGGCCCCCTCCAGCCACTGCGCGGAGACGGAGGGCAGACCAAGGCCGGTCATGCCAGCCGTGGCCTGGTATCCGAACCCCGTGTCCGCCACTCCGTTGAGATCGAGCGAATCACGCTCGGTTTCCAACAGGAGTGCAGTCACTCACTCACCACCCCACCATTCGTGCGCGGTGGGTCGCCGCGAACAGCTCCTCGTGGGAGCTGAGCGACGAGCCGCTGGCCGCGTAGTAGTTAAGAACCTTGGTCACCCCGCCGCTTCCGGCAGGACCGATACCGCTTGCGATGGCGGCCGAAGCCGAGCGGGCGGCACTGGCGTAGTCGGTGGCGCCAGGGCGCGCGGTGATGGCGTCGACCGCCTTGGCTACCCGGCCGGACTCGGCCTCGACGCCCTTGGCGAAGCCCTGGCCGACGTAGCTGCCGAGCTGGGCAAAGACGCGGCTCGGTGAGTGGATGCCGAGGCTCGTCTTGATCGCGTCCACCATGGCGTCAGCGATCTTCAGCATCTGGGCCTCGATGGCCTTCTGCTGGGACTCCAGGCCCTTGACGATCCCCTCGGCCACGGCGATGCCGTTGGCGTACATCGCGTCCGAGGCCGTCTTGCCCGCCTGCTTCGCGTACTTGGCGAGCTCGGCTTGCAGGGCGTTGACCTGGTCGATGCCGTCCTTGCCGGCCGCCGCGATCGACTCGGCCGCAGCCAATCCGGCCTCCGGGCCCGCACTGGCGATCTGGTCGATCGCCGTCTGAGACAGGCCCCTGGCCTTCAGCACCGCGAGCGCCTTGGCGAAACGCTGCGCCTGGTCCACAGCGGCCGTGAGGTCGGCGACGATGCCTCCGAAGGAAGAGTCCTTCGACTTCGTCACGTCGCCCGTGGAGATGATCCGGTCGACCACGCGCGAGGCGTAATCCGCGGACTGCTCGCGCAGCTTGTCGAGCTTGTCCCGGGCGGCCTCCAGCTTCTTCGAGCCGCCGTCCCATGCCGCCGCGAGCTTCAGCAGCTCGGCGCGGTCGCGGTTGACCCGATCCCGCAGCGCCTTCGAGGCGGTCTTCGGGATCTTCGCCGTCAGGTCCTGGAGCGACTTGCGCACGGTGTCGTACTCGGACTCCAGGCCCTTGACGAGACCCTTGATGATCAGACGGCCGGCGTCGTAGAGGAGGACGGCGTCCTTCGGCGCCGGGCCCTTCCAGTCCTTGATCTTGTTGGTCAGTCCGGTCAGGGTGTCCTTGACCGAGCCGATCATGCTTTTGATGCCGTTGACCAGGCCCCTGATCAGGCTCTTACCCGCGTCGACGAGGGTGTTGTCAATCCCACCAAGCGCAGCTCGGGCCTGGGATGGGAGCTGCCGTACGAAGCCGACCGTGCTCGACACTCCGGACGAGATCGCCCGGCCCAGTGCGGACATGGCACTGCTGGCCACCGACCTGATCGCTTCCCAGCCTGCCGAGAAGAGGCGCCCGAGGCCGGACATCATCGAGCTTCCGAGACCGGACATGGTCGAGCCGAAACCGGAGAACAGCCCCCTGATGGCGTCCCAGATGACGACGCCCGCCATACGGATGCCGCCCCAAGCTGCCTTCCACAGTGCGCTGACAGCCTTCAACACCTTGCCGGCCGTCCCCAAAATGCCGACGTTGAGGAAGACCCCCAACGCGCCGACGATGACGTCCCAGATGCCCTTCAGGAACGACGTGATGCCGTTCCACAGGTCTACGAAGCCCTGCTTGAAGGTGGACCAGTCGCCGGTGAAGATGCCCTCGAAGAGTCCCCAGAAGATCTCGAAGACGCCCTTGATGGTGTCCCAGACGCCTCGGAAGATCTCGACGAAACCTTCAAGCACCAGCGCGACACCATTGATCGCGCCGACGAGGGAGTCGGCGAGGATGCCGATGATGAACTGGATGACCGGTACCAGGACCGGCATCAGGAACTCGACGACCTTGAGCAGTGCCTGAAGAAGCGGCTGGATCGCCTCGACGAGGCGAGCGAAGGCTTCCGCGAGCGGAGGTAGCACCGCCTCGACGATCGACTGAAGCATCGGGATCAGCGGTGTGATCACCGCCGACACGATCTGAATCAGGATCGCAACCAACGGCGTGATCGCCGTGAGGACTTGCGCGATGAACTGGGCGATCACCGGCAGAATCGGCGCCAGCCCCGAAAGGAGCTGTGCCACCAGCGGGGCAACCGCCGTGACGATCTGCTGGAAGAGCTGCGCGACGACGGGAAGGATCGTCTGGAGGACGCTGAACGCCGCTCCGAGCATCTGGCCGACGATCGGGACGAGTTGAGCGATGACCGGCGCGAGGGCCTGGATCGCTCCGGTGAGCGCGCCGCCCAGGAGCTGAATGATCGGGATGATCGACGGCGCCAGCGTCGTGAACGCGTTCGCGAGCGGGACGAGGGCGGCGGCCACCAGCGGGCCGAGCATCGCGGCGAAAGCGCCGATCACCTGCATCAGCGCGCCGAGAGCCTGGCCGAGCGGCGCCATCGCCGGGGCAAGGGCGACGACGGCGGCCTGGAGGCCGTCGAACATCGCTTTGACGCCCTCGGTGACCTCCGGCTGAGCCAGAGCCGAGGCAATCGCGCTCAGAGCGGTACCGATGATCGTGCCGACCTGCGGCAGGACTTCGGTCAGGAGCTGTCCGAGCTCGGTGAAGAGATTCTTGACCGCCGGGCCCGACTGGGTGGCGATGTTGTTCATCGCCTCGTGGGCCGCGCGGAAGACGTCGGTCAGTCCGGACTGGAAGCCCGGACTATCCACAGTCTTGTGGATGCGCTCCAGCGTGTCGGCCATCATGCCGAGCGAGGAACCGCCGGCCGCCTCGGCAGCGCGGGAGATGCCCGCGAAGATCCCACCCAGGTTGGACAGCACCCGGCCGAGATCCTTCAGCTCCGTGATGCCTTGATCGATCCAGCCTTTGAGGCGGCCGTCCGACTCGGCGGAGCTGAGGAAGTTGGAGAAGCGCGTCGAGATGTCGACGAACCACTGGGCCAAGGAAGGCAGGTAGGACGTACCAACCCGTCCCAGGACGGTGATGATGTTCGCGAAGGCGCCCGTGCCGTTCGTCGCGATGTCGATCGACCGGGACAGGTCGGTGAACATCTGGTTCAGCGCCGGATCAAGGGCGCCCTGGAGGCCCTTGGCGAACGCGCCGAAAAACTGGCCGAGTTCGGTGGCGGTCTGCCGAACGCCCGCCGTGAACTTCGGGAGGAGCCCGTCGACGAGCTCCTGGATCGGCTTCTTGGCCTGCTCCCAAAAGTTCGCCGAGATCGCGTCCTGAAGGCCAGACAGCGCGGTCTTGACCTCGGGAAGGACCTTGTTGAAGTCGCGGAAGGCGGCGATCGTGACACCGAGGCCGACTGCCATGCCGCCCAGAAGGCCGGGCAGCAGGAGCGCGGTCGCGCCGATCTTCGCCAGCGAAGCCGACAACGCGGCCAGGTTGGAAGCCGCGGACAGCCCCCAGCCGGCCAAGCCTGCGATGGCCAGGGCCAGAGAGCCGATGACTGGGACACTCTCGTCCAGGTTTTTCAGGGTCCGGCCGAGCTTCTCGAAGATGTTGTTCAGCACCCGGGCACCGCTGAGCGCGGCCAGTGCCGTGCCGACCTTCGCCATGGCGGCGTTGTCGAGGTCGGGGATGATCGGCACGGTGCGCGGGCGGGTGAGCATCCGAAGCCGGGCCGAGATTTTCGTGCCCGTGCCGTTGGCCATGTCGAGCTCGACCTTCACCTTCAACGGTGAGAGGTCATCGGCCCAGTCCTTGAGCTTGTGCTTCACGTGCTCCGCGGACTGCTGGTCGAGCTCCAGCTCGACCGTGCCGGTGCCCTTCAGGTCGTCAACCTTGAAGCCGATCTTCTGGCCGTTCGCCCGTTGCTGGAGCTCCCGGGCCGCGTTCCGCACGGCGGTGGCCATGCCGTCGGTGCTGATCGTGGTGTAGAAGCGGATCTTGCGAGCGTCGCTCTGCTTGTTCCGCTTGTTGACCTTCCGGAGTTCCTCGACGAACTCGCGCGAGGCGCCGCTCATGTCGATCGTCGTCGACACCTTGAGCTTTTCGAGCTGCTGCTCGATGCGGTCGAGCTGCCGCTCCGCATCCCGCCTGAAGTCGCGGGTGTCGGGGGAGACCTTGACGGCAACGCGGCCGATGATCTGGCCCGCTGACAAGGGCTACCTCCGAGAGAAGTGCTGGTAGAGCTGGGCCACGGTGGTGGGTCGTTTGTCGGCCTTCTTCTTGGCCTTGGCCTGCGGGCGGGGGAAGGCGGGGATCTTCGGGGCCTTTCCCTTGCCCCACTGACCGGTCGCCCGGGTGTTGGCGTTGAGTGCGTCGTACAGGTCGGCGCGCAGATGTCGGTCCTGGCCCCAGCCGAAGTGCTCCCTGCCGCCTGCCGCGAGGGCGACGGTCAGGGAGGTGTCGGGCAGCCTCGCGACGAGAAGGAGGACGAGTGCGGGGGAAGGCCCGCGGCCTGCGATCACCTCGGCGAGGTCAACGCCGTAGTAGAAGTGCAGGTCCGCGTACAGGCCCTCGCCGTAATCGTCGATCAGTCGCGCGAGGCCGAGGCTTCCCCCACCTGCGCGCCCCGCCCGTAGCGGTCGAAGATCTCGGCCAGGACGGCGAGGTCACCTCCGACGGCCGCGAGCAGCTTGTCGGCTGCCTCGCGGTGTTCGGCGACCAGGCGGATGGCCTCCGAGAGCAGCTCCTCCTGGTCCGCGTCGTCGCCGCCCATCTCGTCCTGGAGCTGCGCGAGCTGGTGGCGCGTGGCCTTGGGCAGCCGCAAGGGGTTGAGCAGGCGGATCGTGTCGTCGCCGAGCTCGATGTCCGTGCTGCCGTACTTGGCCTCGGCGGCGTTACGGATGTCGTCGAGGGAGAAAGAAGCCATGGGGGTGCGGACCTCCGGGAGTTGAAGTGCAGGGGGAGCGGACCGAGGGGGAAGGCCCGACGCGAGCGGGTCCGCGCGCTCGCGCCGGGAGAAAGGGGGGCAGGTCAGGCGGCCGTGCCGGCGCCCCACTTGGAGCTGTCCCAGAACGCCTTCGAGCCGTCGGCGAGCACGACGTGCTGGCCGGTGGTCCACTTCGCGGTGGGCGTCGCGATCACGGAGGCCAGGGCCGCAAGGTCGGCCGGGGCGACAGCTCCGGTCGGAGTGAAGGAACCGGGCGTGCCAGCCGAGGCGCCCGTGGCGACGGTGCCGCCGAGCGGGGTCACGGCGTAGGTCCAGGTGTTGTTGCCGTAGACCATGGGCTTGACGCCCAGGGGGAGACCAGCGAGCGACTCGGTGTCGCCGATCGCCATGTCGTCGGCCCGATAGATCTCTGCCTTCGGGGCGTAGACGGCGAAGTGCGACTCGCCGTCGATGAAGATGGCGAGAAATGCCGACTGGGTCGGCTTCGGATCGGCCGGAACACCAATTGAACCGTCCGGCAGTAGCGGCGCGTTGGCGCCGAAATAGAGCCTGAGTGCGCTGACATCGAACTGATTCAGCGTGAAAGTGATCGACTCAGTCCGCGCCGAATACTTGGTGCGCAGGGACTTGTTCTGAAGCGTGCCGATCGTGGTTGCCTCGCCGCCCTCGGACGTAATGCCGAAGACATCCTCAAGCGAGGTATGGCCGACGTTCTGCCAGGGGGAGACGGGTACGAGAAGGTCGTCGGGCATGGCGGTGCCGACCGGAGCGGTCAGATAGTTGCCATTTCCAACGACAAGGGTAGCGTTGTCGTTAAGCGCCAAAGAGGAACGATTCTCCTAATGCGCGCACGCCAGAAACCCCAACCGCCGCCAGAGGCGAATTGGGGTGCGTGCGGGATGAATTACGGGAGGGGGAAGGGGCGCGTCCGCGGCTTGCGGATCTGGATGTCGTACACCGACTCGTAGCGCCACACGCCGGTCGGAAGGTCCGCGTACTGCACGGGGCCGGTCGCGCTCTGCCAGTCGCTCGCCCGGCGTGGCGAGGAGTTCATGTCTACGCGGGTGATGTGACCCCGACCTGGGATGACTTCGTGGTTGAGCCACGAGTCCCGCAAAACCACGCGCACGGCCTCGGACAAAATCGCCGCGTCCTCGTCGCCGTTGGGGTCTGAGGCGAAGCAATTCACCGTGACGCGAGCCGCGTCGGTGAAGCGCGTATCAGCCGCCCACTGCCCGAAGGTGGGGTCACGGCGGACCAGAACCAGCGGGAACCGCTCGTGCCGGTCGATGAGGGACTTCACACGGACGCCCGGAAGACCCTTGCGGAGAATCGCGAGGAGCAGGTCTTCGACGGGCGAAAGTTCGGCCAGCGCCTTGATGTGATCGGGTATGCCAGCCACTAGTCGAGCTTCACCTTGCCCTTCCGCTTCTTGGGCAGATTCGAGGCGGTGGCAAGGATGTAGAGGCCGTCCATTGCCGGAAGCACGTCCAGGTACTTCTTACCGTGCTTGTCCTCGCGGACAATGACGGACTCGGCGCGACCGTACTCGATGGACAGGGCGGCCTTCTGGCCGCGATCGTCGGAGAGAATGACGTACCTGTTGTTGTCACCCGCTTCGACGTCGATTTCGGCGTGACCGTCCGCGCGGTGCTGCACGAGAATCTCCTCGGCGCGCACTGCGATCTCGAAGGCGCGGGCCGTCAACTCGGCCTGGACTCCTTCATTTACGGCGATGACCTTTTCGATCTTCCGGCCATTGACGCTCTGGTAGACCTTCGCCATCAGGGCCGCTCCCGGATGTCGATGCTCCAGTGCCTGGTGCGCCTGTCGCCGTGGTGGTAAGCGGGCGGACTGACGATGTCCCACTGGCGGCCGGCGTACTCGACGCGGGACCACAGGGAGACGCCGTCGAGGTGGGCGTCCACGATCATGCGCACCACGTTGATCTGCTGCTGGCCAGGGACTTCGGCACGGGCCGAGCGCTGGGGGACGAAGGCGGCGCGGACCTCAACCGGGCCGCTGGGGTCCGCCATGGTCACGGCGTTGCCGCGGGAGTCGGTGACCTCGACCGTCTTCCAGACCCGGGCCTTCTGGCCGCGTCTGCGCTGGAGGCTCACCAGGGCCCCCGGTCGGAGGAGAACATCGGGAACCGGGCCCCGTCGTAGTCGACGGGCACAAGGCCGCCCACACCGGGGCGGATGGTGGAGTCCCAGGAGCTGACGACCACGCTGACCAGGCCGGGCCGGGTGCCGGCCAGCCCTTCCAGGAGGCGCTTCTCCTCGGTGGTGAAGTGCACGGTGCCCGCGTCGTGGCCGAGGTCGGACCAGGCGAGGGTCTCGTCCCCGGCGCGCGACTGTGTGTATCCGCTGGGGTTGCTCATGTACCGGGCAGCCGCCTTAAGGACCAGAGTGCGCACGAGCTGCGGGGCGCGGTCCTCGGGCCAGTCGCGGCCGTAGGCCGCGGCGAGCGTGGAGGCGTCTTCGAGCGCGCCAGCCGCGATGCGCAGCTCGTCGGCGTCGAGGTCCCAGTCCAGGCGGCCCTTGAGGTCGTCGAGGGTGGCGTACGCCAAGGTGCCCTCCTTTCTGGGAAGGGCCCGGCGGCCGTGCGCCCTGTTGTCACAGGGACACACGGCCGCCGGGGCTCATCAGGCGTTGGCCGGGTCGGTCTCGGCCGCCGGGCCGGTCGGGGTGAAGACCTTCGCGGCGGAGACGCCGGTGATGGTCGCCAGCTCGGAGCCCACCTCGGGGTAGTCCGACTTGCCGTCGAGGGTCAGTCGGATTCCGCGGACGAAGTGCTGCTCGGAGGAGATGACTTCCTTCTCCTTCGCCTCGTCCCAGCCGACGAGAATGTCCGGCACGGAACGGAATCCGGCGTAGGTGTTGACCACGCTTCGGTCCTGCATGTACAGCGAGTCGTAATCGCGCACCCAGCGCAGGGCGATGGACTCGAAGCTGGTGGTCGCACCGTACGGAACAGACTGCGGAACCGAGGGGGCGCCGGACAGGAAGATGAAGCCGGACTTGGCGAACGCGTAAGCGGCGTCGGCGGGAATCGTCTGGTCGACGACGATTCGGAACCCGAAGCGCTCGCCGATACTTGCGGTGCGAAGTGCCGTCTCTGCCTCCGAGTCGCCCACATTCTGAGCCAGATTCAGGGCGGGATCGGTCAGGAGAGCCGACTCGAATTCCGTGCCGACGAGCAGGTAGCGGCCCTCGCGTGGCGCGTGGAAAGCGTTGAGAACTCGGCGCGCTTCGATGAGCGCGGACCGCAGGTTCTTGCCCGCGTTGCCGATGGTCACGTTGTAGTTCTGGCTGGTCAGAAGCTTGACCGCGCGTCGCTGGAGACCTCGGGCAATCGCCTTCGACTGTGGCCGGAGCAGCTTGGCCCAGCCATCGATGTCGAAATCATACTGTTCGTCGGTGAGCTTGACCGCAGAATATACGTTGCCACCAAAGGAGACCGCAATGGTCCGCTCGGAATACTCGTCGAACTGAATCGGCGAGGAGCGGTCGTTACGCCATGCGTAGTCATGGAAAGGCAGAATTCCTTCCACCTTCATGGAAATCGTGTCATTCTCGGCGCCCTTGAACTGATCGACGCCCTGCTTGGTGAAGAGATTGGGAATGATGAGCTCCTGCTCAAGCATTCCCACGGCCGTATTGACCAGCTTCTGAGGCTTTACGACCTGATGCTGAACGGTGGGCAAGTGGTGCTAACCTCCGGGGGCATAAAAACCCCCGGTCGGCTATCGATCCGGGGGCAGGAAAGAACGTTTCTGCAAGCGACTAAAAGCGACGAGAAAGCCGCGCGAGCTTGCGCGGGTCCATCTCTCCGTCTGAGCCGTCGTCCGGCGTCAGGCCACCTCCCAGGGACTGAGGGGCGGGAGCCGGGATGTACTTCGCCAGCACCTTCGCGTGCGCTACGAGGGCGGCCTCGTCCTCGCCCCGCAGGGCGTCCGCGAGATCGTCGGGCAGCTCGTACTTGCGGGCGACGGAGGCCCGCAGGATCGACCGCTCCAGCTCGGCGTTCTGTGTCTTCAGCTCGGCGACCGCGGCCTCGAACTCACCGGGGCCCTTCGCCTCGCTGAGCCGGGTCTCGGCCTCCCTGAGCCGGGTGCGGTAGTTCGCGGCTTCGCCGCGAACCTTGGCCAGCTCCTTGCGGGCCCACTCCGGCAGTACATCCTCGGCGGGCGTCTCGACTGGCTGGCCGGATGCCGGCTGCTCGGCCGGGGGCTGCTCCTCAGTCGGCGCGCTTGCCTCGGCCGGGGTGATGGTCTCTTCGGGCACGTCTCACGCCTCCGGGGTCGTGGTCGTTGTGCGCCGCGCCTCCTGGGCTGCGGCTCTCTGCTTCTGGCGGATGAACCGGCGCCAGACGCTCACCGCGTCCTTGCCGGTGTGGCCCCTGGTGACCTCGGGCCACAGGACCTCGTACTGCCGCGACAGCGCGGTCAGTTCGCTCGACTGGTACTGACCCCTGCTCCAGACCGGCATCGCGTAGCAGTGACAGTTGTCGTGGTAGCGGTCGCCGTCGTCGAAGACGGCGGAGGACTCGCTCTTGTAGACCGGGCCCCGGCTGATGAGCATCGCGCACCAGCCGCACGGGGTTCCGGTCCGCGACAGTCGCACGTACCCCAGGGCTCTGCGGTCGCGACGCATGTGCTTCCAGGTCGAGGACCGGCCGCCGTTCATCGCGACGCGCGAGGCCGCGGCTGCCTGCCGGGCGCCGACCTGCCGGTGCGCCTCCGCCCGGGAGGCGTCGGCGTCCTTCGCCGACTGCTGGTCGTCGACCTCGGCCAAGCGCCGGTTCAAGTTCTGTGTGCCGAGGGCGTCGAGCACCGTGCGCAGCTCTTCTTCGGCTGCGCGCTCTATGCGCTCCTCTTCCTCGCGGAGCCCCTTCAGCTCCTCGACCAGGATCTTCTCCCAGTCGTCGTCCCCGTCGTCGAGCTCCCGGCGCTTGTCCTTCTCGGAGGCTGGCTGGGCGTCGCTCTCCACAGGTCGCGGATCTTCGCTGTGCGGGTCGGAGGCTTCCCCGGGCTCGCCGGTCGCGGCCTCCTGCGCACGCGAGGGGCTGGGCGGCTCGTACGTGCCGGCCAACGCGGAGAACTCCCGCCGGAGGTCGCCGAGGGTGACGTGTGTCGGTTCTGGGTGGTACGGATCGGCCACCGTTGAGCCCGTCTGCAAGGCCCGCGCGAGCCGGTAGTAGGCACGGGCCAAGTCGCGGGCCTGGCGCCTACGGCCCATGACGAGCGAGATTGCCCGCCGCAGCCAGCCACCCGCCGTGGCCGCCCGCAGGTCGGCCGGTACGTCCTCCCACAGGGCCAGGGCCTCGGCCGTCGTCTGTACGCCGATCTGAGTCAGCGCCACGTGGAACGCGGCGCTGACCTCGTCCGTCTCGGCCTGCCGGGCGGGGCGTGTCACGCCGCCGCCTTCTCGGCTGGCACCTGCTCGTCGGGCGTCGCGCGGTTGAGCGCGCCCGCGAGCTGGGCCACCGAGTCGTCGTCCTCGCGCATCTGCTCCCAGTCCTCAAGCTCTGTCTGCGTGACGCCGGGGACGCGCCGCCAGAGTCCGCGCTCGGGGATGCCGAGCTGTTCGCGGAGCTTGCCGAGAGCATCCGCAGCCTGAGCGAGCGAGCGCGACTCCATGTCGCGCCAGATGACCTCGCCGCGGTAGTCCTCAGAGGAGGAGAGGTTGCCGGACAGCTCGGCGGCCAACCGGAAGACCCTCTCCCAGCTCTCGCCGAACGACGTGCGGAACTCGGCGATCTTCCTCGACAGGGCCACCTCCGCCGCCTGAAGGGCTTCAGCCGAGAGGTTGGCGATCTGCCCGAGTAGGTGGTGAGGGGGGACCTGCGCGAGGGCGCTAAGGTGCCGGACACTCATGTCGATCGAGTCGATGAATCCCCCGAGAGGAGTTTCGTCCAGCGATCCGAAGCGGACGTCCGGATCCTCGGCGAAGAGAAAACGCCTGCTGTTGTGGTTGATCCGCAGCGGGATTGGGTTGCCCAGCTCGTCGAGCACGGGCTCGCCCGTCTCGGCGTCGCGCTGGATCGGCGGCGCCATGCCGGTGACGGTCCTGACCTTCGTGCTGCCGTAGGACTGCGCGAGGAGCAAGTCGAAGACGGTCTGGTTGATCCGGTCTTGCAGCGCGATCATCGGCTCGATGACGCCGAGCGTGCGTCCCTCCAGGTCGACGTACGCCGCGAAACGCGTCACGGGGCACTCCATGGCCCCATGTGGCCGGCCGCCCTCCACGCGCACTGACTTCTCGTCGCTCAACGACCGGAAGGTGACGGTGTACTCGCGCCGGGCGTCCCACAGCCGGGCGGAGCCCGGCTGGTCGTCTTGCGGCCAGGCCGTCACCGTCAAGGCCGCGTACGGGGTGTCGTCGTTCGCGGGGTCTTCGAAGAGGGCGCTGGTCTTCAGCGCCGACAACCCCTTGGTGACGATGTCGCCGACCCGGTTCTTCTCCGTGACGGTGAAGGCGTGGCCATACGCGAGTGCGCCCCGGTAAACGGCCGCCTGACGGGCGTCAAGGCGCGAGCGCTGCCAGTGGGTCCATTCCGGGGTGGCCGAGTCGGGTTCGGCCGGCGTCTCGGTGCCCGAGCCGGGACGGTGGCCGTCCACGTACAGGGCCTGCGCGGGCGTCCCGACCAACAGTGGCATCCAGTTCGAGACCGCCCGCCGGGCCAGGAGCCGATACTCGTCGTCGGCCTGCGGCGGCATGTAGGGGTCAGCGTGCCGACCGTGTAGATAGGCGTCGATCTGAGCGAGTCGATCGCCGTCCCGGTGGAGGATGGCCAGGAGCTGACGCGCGAGCGCGAGGGGCGAGGCGGCGGGGATCACAGCATCACCGCCTTGGGTAAACTATGTCAATCGGTCAGAGGAAGTACCCGCGGCCGGTCCGCTTCCGGACCTTCTTGCCGCGGGCGCGGAGGTCGACGAGGGCCTCGTGCGCGAGCATCAGCGCGGCGTAGGCGTCGACCTTCTTCGGGCTTTCGCGCGACTCCTTGCCGAAGCTCACGCCGTAGTTGTTCACCCGCCGCCGCGCGTTGAGCACGTGGCGGCGGAGCTTGAGATCGCCGTCGTGGGCGAGCTTGCGGTCGAAGATGGACCGCATCAGGCGCTCGTGCGCCAGCGTCGATGTCTTGAGCGATCCGCGCATGTCCCAGCCGATGGCGTCCTTGCCGAGTGGGGACTTGACTGCGAGGTCCTCGCCGTAGGTGTCCGACCACTCGGAGATGTACGACTCCCACAGGGCGACGTCGGCGTAGAAACCCTGCACCTGGAAGAGCCGGAAGGCATCGTGCACGGCGCTGTCGACGGCCGCCTTGGGGACCTGCCAGTTGGCGCCAGCAGGGCCGTCCGGCTTCTCCCACAGTCCGATGGTGAAGGCGGCCATGTCCCGGACGCGGAGTGCAACAAGACAAGTTGCGTCGTCGGTCTTGCCGCCGTCAAAGCCGAGCGTGATCTCGTCACCCGGCGCGAGCGCCAGGGTGTCGTCGCGGAGCACGTCCCACTCGGCCGGCCCGTAGACCGCGTCTTCCTCGGCGACGATCTGGTTCAGGTACATGCGCCGGGAGCGCGCGGCCGAGATCGTCAGGCTCAGGACGGACTTGATGATCGACTCGACCTTGAGCCAGATCGCGTCCCCCCTGATCTTGGGGATGACGATGCGCAGGGCCTCGGCGGTCAGCGGGGTGGCCGGGTGCGCTTCGATCGAGTCGTACAGCGCGCCTACGTCGGCCGCCAGGCCGGCGCGCACCTTCTCGTACGCGTCACGCTGCCGTTCGGCGACCGAATCCTCACCAGGCATGAAGGCATTGGTGATGGCCAGGTAGCGGCTGTTCATCTTGGTGGCGTTGCCGTCGATGGTCTCGTACATCTTGTGGCCGCCGTTGCTGGCGACCCAGTGATGCGTTTCATTGAGCAATGAAAACGATGTTCGTTTTCCTTCGATTGCTCGGTACGAACTGGTCACCGCTTGGAGCCTCTTGCGGCCCCGGTCGGCGCGGATCAGCTCGGCACCCATCTTGATGTCGTAGGCCGCGATGAGCCGGTCTGAGATCAGGATGGGCAGGTAGCCCATCGTGTTCGTCGTCTGCTCCTGGCTGACGGCGGTCACCTGCACCCATGCCTGCGGGTGCGGCCTGGCCACCGGCTCGCCGTTCTCGTCCCAGTGAGAGAAGCGCGACGGACCAACGAACTCCACGAGCGAGATGACGGCGAGGAGGGGGTCCTTGCCCCAGCCCTTGAGCCGCTGAAGGACGCCGGTCCGGTATACGAACTCGCCGTCCTCGTCGATGGCGTACCACCACAAGAGGAAGCGGAGCTGTTCGCGGGTGAACTTCCAGGGGGCCGGCTGGTCGTCGGTGGAGCCTTCGCTGTTCAGGTACTCGGCGCACCACCCAGCGATCTGCCAGCCGAGGGTGCGCTTGGGAAGCGCCCACTGCCCGGAGGCGTCTTTCTGCCAGGTCGGTCCGTGGAACTCCGGCTCCAGGGCCTCGATCTCGTCGAGGGTGAGGGGTGCGGTCTTCGCCACTGCTCACCCCCCGAGATCAGGCTTCGAGGCCGAGATCCTTCTTGTAGTCGGCAATGGCGAGTACGGCCGCGGACTGTTCCTGCGGCTCCGGCTCGTGCAGCTCGATGCGCACACGCCGCCGGTCACCCTCAGCCACGAGGAGCCGCTCGAAGGCGGAGTAGATGGTCTGGAGCATTTGACCGCTTCGCTTGCCGCTCTTCTTGTAGTAGCTCAGGTCCTCGCACAGCGAATAGGCGAGAGCCCAATCGCTGTTCTGGTAGAAGTCGGCCTGCCCGCTGGTTTTCAGGGAAGCCCACAGTCGGCGAGCGATCGGATGCCAGTCGCGGTCCGCATTCGGCACTTTGACTTCGCGCAGCGTGCCCTTGGTGACGGGCTGGACATCGCTACCCTTGCGTTCTCGGGGGCGGGCGAGATCTGCCTCGCGGTTAGGTACGGGGCCAGGGATCTCGACCACCTCCTTCCAGGTCATGGGCCCCCGAGGGACGGGGTCCTCGGGGGCCGGCGCGGCTCGACGGGACATGCCCGGAGCTCTGCGCGGTCAAAGCAGGCCCGGGTGCTGTTCTGTCCGGAGGAACCTGCGTCGGGCTCGTCGGCGCGCGGCAGCTTGGGCCGCCGCTCCTTCCCTGGAGCTCTTAACCCGGTGATGCCACCCGCAAAGGGATGTCAGGTTGGCCTCTCGATGGTCGTCACCGGGTTGTATGTGGTCAACATCCGTAGCAGGCTCGGGGCATTGCGCGCCGTACTGGTCTCTGGCTGTGCATCTATGCCGGTCACGCCTGAGGATGCGAATCCTGATCTGGGGCCAGTTTGCCGGAAGTCGGGCCCTTCGGTCTGAAGAAGACCAAGCCATAAGCCTCCAATCGCCGACCCACGGGTAGTTGCAGCGGCGGAAAGGGGATTAGAGACTTCCCTCTTTGGGCCCCGGAGGGGCCCAATCGAGAAAGTAGAAAGCCTTATTGGCGGCGCCTTCTACTTATATATACGGAGACCGTGCGGCGATCCGGAAAGGCTCTTCACGGTGACGCCGGTCACGCGGGGCCCGAGGTCCGGGCCGCCAGGTTCAAGTCTTGCAAACAGGTGACACTATGTCGTACGTTGCGCAGGACAGAACGTAAACGGCCCCGGGTCACAGGTGCGCGAACACCTACCCGGGGCCGTCCATCCACCGAGAGGGGTTATCTCTCGATGCGAGTGCATCGTAACCGGCACGACCGCGCCTTCGTGGTCGTCCCCAACGCCGCCGCCAGGCACAAGGACCTGTCGCTCACCGCCCGCGGCCTGCTCGTCACCCTCCTGTCCCTGCCGGACGGCACGCAGACCACCGTGGACAGCGTGACCGACGAGGTCGAGGAAGGGCGCCGAGCCGTGAGTAAGGCGTTCAGCCAGCTTGAAGCAGCGGGATACCTCCGCCGGGACCGGTCCCAGGACCCCGAGACCGGCTTCTGGAACACACAGTCCCATGTCTCTGATCTTCCGATGGACCGGATTCCGGCGGTCGGTGAACCGAGGGGGCGGAACGTCGGCGACTCTCCCAGGGGAGTAAAGAACCGGGGAAAGAACCTCCTCCCCACCGCGCCGAAGAACGACGGCAACGAGCTGGCCGAGGCCAGCAACGAGGAGGAGGCGGAGAAGTCCCAGGACAAGCAGGACCAGGCCGCCCCGGCTGACGCCGAGGTCGGCCGTGCCGCCGCCGTCCTGGCCAAGCTCGGCAGCAACGACCGCCGCCTCGCCCTCGGCGCCGCCGACATCCTTCGCCTGGCGCCGCTGGCCGCCGAGTGGCTCGTCGACGGCCACCGGGAGCTGAAGCTCCTGACCGTCCTGACCACCCGCCTGCCGGAGCGGATCGACGCCCCGGCCGCGCTGGTGCAGTACCGCCTGAAGAACCACCGCCCGGCCAAGCCCGAGCCGAAGGCCGCCATCCAGGCCCCGACCACCCGGGCCTCCTGCCAGTCCTGCGGCGCCCCCTTCCGCGCCGGAGTCGAACGCGAGCTCTGCCAGCTGTGCACCGACGAGATGACACAAGCCGTTGCCCGGCTGACCGCCGACGAACCCACCGTCGACCCTGCTCCCACCGAGGGCCCTTCTCCTGTCACTGCCGAGGCCGCCGAGCTGCTGGCCTCCATCAGGCAGCGCCGTGCCAACGGCGACTTCGCCCCGGGCGCCAAGTCGCGCTTCTTCGCCGCCGTCTGATCTGCCAGCGCTCGACCCCTCGGAAAGGGACACCCATGTCCACCATGCGCATGCCCTGGTACGCCCGCGTCGTCTTCACCGCTGGCCGCCCGTTCGTCCTCGTCGCCGCCCTCGTCATGTCCGTGCCCGGCGAGATCCGGATGGCACAGATCGCCGGATGGCAGGGCTGGGTTACCTGGCTCATGCCGGTCTGCGTCTCCGCCTACGCCGCGTGCGCCGCCGTCATATCCGAAGCCCGCCGCCGCCTCGACCTGCCAGGCCGCGTGACTGCCACCATCGGCGCCGGAGCCGCCCTCGGCCTGGCACTGTCAGCTCAGGTCGTGGCACACCTGATCGACCGCGGCTACATGGCGAGCTCCGCCATCCTGGTGGCGGTCGTGTCCGCCGTGCCACCGTTGGTTGTCGCACACATGCTCCACATGGCAGCCACGCCGGCCGCCGAACAGAAGGCCATCGAGCAGATGCGCGAGCTCGAAGGGGTGGCCGCCTTCTTCGCTGGCGAGCTGGCCGAGGCCCTCGACCTGGCAGGCCGACAGCTCGTGTCCAAGAGTCGGGGCATCGTGAACGAGTACGACGAGCTCACCGAGGCCGCCAGCGAGTTGGCAGATGAATACGGCGAGCTGACCCACGAGGTCGACGGCGAGTTGGCAGAGGCCCAGCAGGCAGCGACGCAGCCGCGCAACGGCAACGGCCGGCAGAGCGGTCCGAGCCGGAAGGCCGTCCCGCTGACCGTGGTGAAGGAAACCGTCGCCGCGATGAAGGCCGAAGGCGCCAAGGTGTCAGGGCCGACGCTGGCAGAACGCCTCGGCTGCTCCGTCCGGTCCGGGTACCGGTACCTCGGCGAGGTACAGGTCGCCTGACGCGCCTCCTCCAGCGGGGTCCTGTGTGAGTGCAGGGCCCCGCTGGAATCAAGCCTTCACAGAAAGTCTGTCGATCACGTCTTGGGCGGGCAGCACTTCGCCCTGCATCCCATTCCACGTGAACTGCCGTCGGCCGCGGCTGTGCTCACGCACCCAAGCCAAGTCGGCCGGGTCGGCCGTGTCGCGCGGGGCGGACGGCTTGCGGCGCTGGTGCTCCGCGACCAGGTGCAGGAGTGCAGCCCGGCGGGTCTCGCCGTCGGCGACGTCGCGCTCCTTGAGCAGGGCCCGGCAACCGGCCGCCGTCGCTGGAATGAGGAGCCCGGTGCCTTTCGGGCCCCGAATCCGCACGTGCCAGTCGTAGTGGCGCATGAACTGCAACCCGAGGGCGATCCGTAGCAGCGTCGTCGCTTTCGCGTCGGCGGGGTCCCCGCTCAGCAGGTCCGTGAATCGCCCCCCGGGGGCGCCGTCGGTCCCGAAGTAGCTGACCGTGGTCTCGGCAAGACCGCGAGCCTCGTCGGTCACCGCCAGCGTGGCCACCTCGATGGTGTAGCGAGCGGGACGGACGGCCGGCGCAATGGGCCGTTTCACGAAGCGGAGACGACGAACCAGCATCCGGCCGTGATCCTCCGTGCCGGGATCGTCGCAGCGTTGCACGGTCGCGATGTTGAGCCGACGGTCTACATCGGCCGGCGTGGCGATGGTGAATACGTCGGGCTGATCACCGCGCTCGTCATCACGCCAGCTCAAGGCGGCATCACTGCTGAAGGGGATGGCGTCGCTGAAGTGGGACAGCGGCATGCGGTAGGCGTCGAGGCGCTCGCGTCCGGTGCGCCTGTCGACCCGCTGGGGCTTGGTGACCTTCTTCAGATCGAGCAGCCCTAACAGCCACTGAGCGTGGGCTTCAACGCTGGCCCTGTCCTGGTTGATCGACAAACGGCACCTTCTAGAGCTGGGGGTCGCGTGGGGCCACTGGCCCCGCCGGGGCTCTTAGCATTCTGCCCTCGCGCGAGGGCGCCGAGGAGGGGTTCGCGTACATTCAGCCAGCGGGGTGATGGGGCCGTTCTGCGCACCCTGACATCGGCGTTTATCCTGCTCAGCGGCATATTGTTGCCCGCTCGTCGACCCTGGAACTGTGGCGGAATCCGAGCTGCTATGACAGGGCGGTCCGCGCGCATGCGTACCGGGGGTCATCCCCCACCCCTGCGCCGGGGGGTCGCGCACGTACGCGTATGCCTGCACCACGCACACCCCCCGCACCCCCCAAGGCAGTACCCCGGAACGCCCGCAAAACAGCCTCTGACCTGCGCTTTCGACCCTGCGTTTGCAAGAGTTGAACCTGATGGGCTAGCTTTCTGCCTGTCGCCGCAACGGGACGCCAGCCGCAAGGCGGGCAGACCAGGGCGGGGACGGTCACTCGAAGCGATTGCAAGAGTTGAACCAACGGCTTGGACTCGCTAGAGTCGGAGCCAACGCCACACCAGCCACTGAGAACGGGTCGCATGAGCGGCGCCGCCGGATGGCGGGGTAGGCGGGAGGTTCAGTGCGATTGATAGAGTTGAACCGAACGGTGAAGATCCGCTAGGGTCGGAGCCACAGCCGCCCGGCCCACCGGGCAGGCACTCGAACTCCCTGCCTGCTGGCCTACATGCCGCAGCATGGGCAGCACGACCACCGTCCCGATACCGCCGTGAGGCAGGCGTCGGGGGTGAAGGAAGGGCGACCACGGCCCGGAAGTGAACGCGAACGTAGGTAGGGCATCCTGCCGCTTGATGGGAGCGCGATCGGACGGCACCGAGAACCCCTTCGGGTACAGCCACCCAGGTGTAAGGAACGCTGCCCGTACCGGTCTATCCAGCCGGTAGCAGTCGGGCGCCGTATTCAACTGGCTCAACTCGCTGTGCCGTTACGCAGGATGCCCTGCGGATCGGTGGACAGGAGGTCGGATGGATCGGTCGGCAGGAATGTGACTGGCGTGTGTCAGGGCTCACCGTCCATCGGACGGCCGGAAACGGATCGGGAACCTCGGAAACGAGGTGAGCGGATCGCGGTACGGCGTGAGGGTGGACGGTGAGACGAGGCGCGAGTGAGCCTCACCCATCAATCGCTCACATTGAACATTCGGTCCCTCGTGGGCCGAGCCTCCCGGACGCCATGGGGCGTAGGTGCAAAGCCGCCGGGAGGCGCCATGATCGCGACGCGTTTGTAATAGTTGAACTGCGCTCGTGATCGTGATCTACCGCCTTGCCGTTCGGTGAGGCGGCCTGCAAGGCGGGCTGTGTCCGCCGCAACCCGAATGGAGAAAACATGAACGTCGCTGGTGTGTCCCTGGCGAAGGCGTCCGACCTGGCGACCGGCCTGGCTGCCGAGGCCCAGCTCCAGAACCTCCAGGAGCGCGTCTGGATGCTGGCGCGAGAGCTCGACGCGGCGAACGCGGAGCTTGCCGTCCGCAAGGGCATCGAGCTGGAGCTCGTGAGCCTGTCCCTTGAAACGGCGATCGAGAACGAGGTGCTGCGCGACGCGGTGGAGATGCTGTCGGCGCGTCGCGCCCTGGAGCTCGGGCTGTCGCTGCGCGTCTGACGCCGGTCCATTTGAAATAGTGTATCTAGCTGCGAGGATGTTCATGCGACACGCATTCGACACGCCACCGGACGAGACGCTGGCCAAGTACGCGGCCCGACTCGAAGAGGACCACCGTGCCTGGCCCTCCTGGTACACCGGCCGGTCCTCCCACGATGACCTCCCGACGCACGTAGAGATGTTCTGGTGGCGTCAGGACGCCACCGGATGGATCGGCGACAAGAGCAACTTCGAGGTGGCTCGCGACCTGATACGGGCCACCGCCGATGAGGGCCGCGAAGACACCGAGGTCTCCGACGAGCAGGTCTATGAGTGCGGAGGGGGATCAAGCGCCTGGGATGTCGCCCAGCTCTTCGTCCAGGTCTATGAGGGGATCTGTCCCCTGGACTGCCTTGGCACGCACACCGACGACTGCAAGCCGGGCTGCGACCCGTACGAGGACGAGTGCTACGGCGCCGAGTGCGAGGGCGACTGCCAGGGGCGCCGCACCTACACGGCAGCCTTCCGTGAGGCCGTCGCCTTGGCGGAGTTCGTCAAGCACGAGCACCCGTTCCTCTACGAGGACGACTACGAGGACCAGCGCCGCGAGGTGTTCGAGAAGAACCTCGACGAGGCCCTTGCGGACATCGCGTTGCACTACCCGTACGACACCGAAGCGGACCACAAGAGCATCGTCGAGCACGCTTCCGAGCAGCTCTGGGACCTGTCCGACAACGAGCCGGATGGCTACGCGGACTGGGGCGGCGTGCGTGACGCGTACGACCACGGTCGCGGTGAGCACTTCCTGAACCTCGGGCGCGACTTCATGCGCAACGAGATCCCCGGTCAGCTCGCCCTCATGCCGGCCTGACCCTCCCCTGAACCGCCACCCCTCCCTGTCCACCCCCATCGCGGGGAGGGGTGGCTTCCCCCTGCGAATGCGAGGACCCATGCGTACCGCCACCCGTCCCTACGAGGTGCGCGTCTGGAACGAGGTCGGAGACTTCCTCGGTCTGTGGGAGATCCAACAGGACGGTCGTCAGTACGTCGTCACCCATGACCACCGCGAGGAGACCCGCTTCGACAGCGAGGGCGACGCCCTGAACTTCGCCCGCCTCGGCGCCGAGGCGCTCGCCGAGACCTCCCGCCGCGACTGCCCGTGTGAGGGCGACCCCGAGTGCGGTGTCTGGGAGCCCCACGGCATCGCCGTACAGGAAGTCGAAGCCGAGCTCTCCCTGATCACCCCGCCACTCCTTTGCCTGTAGACCCACCACAAATGGAGCGACACCGTGCACACCTTCAAGAGGCTCGCCTCGACCTTCACCAAGCGGATCGCCCAGCCGTCCGTCATGCCGGCCGGGCCGTCCCGGCTGCGCCGTGCCCTCAACCCCTGGGGAGCTCTGCGGGCTGAGCGGCAGGCCGCCGAGATCTACATGTCCCTGGCCTCCCAGGTGGTCGAGGTCTCCGCGGAGCGGGAGGAGACGCTCGACCGGTACCGCACCGCCGTGTGCGACTTCGCCACCCTCTTCGACGACGGCATGCTGGCCTGCCACATCGCGGAGAAGCTCACCTGTTCGGAGGCCGAGGGGCTCGCCGACTTCTTCCGCGCCGTCGACCACCCCCACGTCGCCGACCTCTGGCTGGAGTGCCACCGCGAGGGCGACGGCGAGAACGACCTCCATTACATGGGCGAGCGCATCACGCCCACCGACCTGGCCATCGCGGCTTGACGAGGCAGGAATCCAGGAATGCCCGAGTGTGACTTCTGCTGCCTGCCCGCCGCCCGCTGGCTGTACATCCCCCAGGATCGAGCCCGCTTCGCTCTGATGACTGACGACGGCGTGGTGGCCCCGATCCCCAACAACGGCCGCTGGCGGGCGTGCGATCTCTGCTCCGACCTCGTCGACACCGACGATATGGAACGCCTTATCGCCCGTGCCCTGACCAACATGCGCGTCCTCGGCCTGGCCATCCCGGACGGGGGGCCGGAGCTTGAGCACATGGCCGTGGTGGTCATGGCCAACTTCGCAACGGTGCTGGCCGGTCGGCCGGTCAAGCGTCGGCTATGAAGCCCCAGGGCTTCTCTCTCTGACCACTGTGAACTCGTAACAAGCGGCCCCTTCGTGCCAGAGGGCGGAGGGGCCGCGTCCGATATAGACCTGGAAGCAAACATGAATGCGTTCAAGACGGCCCCGAGCAATGCCGAGCAGTCGAATCCGATGCTCGCGAAGATCCGCGCACTTCTGGCGAAGGCCGAAGACCCCGCCTCCTCTCCCGCAGAGGCCGAGGCGTTCTTTGCGAAGGCGGCGGAGCTGATGGCGAAGTATGGGATCGAACAGGCCATGCTCGCCGACTCCGACCCGGCTATGGACCGCCCCGGCGACCGTGTGATCGTCGTCGAGGGTACGTACGTCAACGACCGGCTATACCTTCTCGGCTACATCGCTGAGGCCCTGAACTGCCCTGGCCTCACCAAGGATAAGAGCCGGGGCAGGACCGAGGTTCATCTCTTCGGCTACGAATCCGACCTGGACCGGGTGGAGTTGCTTTTCACCTCGCTCCTCCTTCAAATGTTCAACGGCATGCGCCAGGGCCGCCCCGCCTATGGGGAGAAGCTGATCACCTATCGGAAGTCGTGGATGGCCGGGTTCATCCTCCGTATCGACGAGCGACTCCGAGAGATCGAGGCCCGTGCAAGGCAGGAAGCCCCGGTAGCTGCCTCTGGCCGCTCTGCCGAGCTGGTCGTCGCCGACCGTAAGGCAGTCGTCCAGGCGCGCTTCAAGGCTGCCTATCCCGATTCCCGTAGTGGAGGCGGCACGAAGCGTCGGGGTACTGGTGTTGCCGACGGCCGGGCGGCGGCCAACCGCGCCGACTTGGGACAGACCCGCGTTGGCGGACGCCGAGCCATCGCGGCCTGATCCGCAATTCCAGTGGCCTCCCCTGCACTGATGGAAGCCGTCAACGAGATTGCCTGCGCCGAATGCGGCGACGTCCCCGAGCTGCTCGACGAAGACCTGACATGCGGCCCCTGCCGCATCCGAATTCACCTTGGAGTCACCGTGATTGAAAAGAAGACCGTTACTGTCCGATTCGAGATCGAAGAGATCGTCACCTGCGACGTGGAGGCCGAGGTCACTGTGCCAGCCGACATCGCCGAGGACGACGACGCCCTCCTGGCCTGGCTCGAAGAGAACAACGACGCCTGGGTGGACGAGATAGACCCACTGTCCCAGCACGTCGCCGAGCGCACGGTGACCGACGTATACGGAACGGCGGCCTGACCGCTGATGATCACCGACCGAAACATGGAGAAGATCAAGGCCGCCGTCACGAAGCTCGACGAGGCCGTGAAGAGCTGGCGCGACGAGCCCGAGGGTGGACACGCCTGGTCGTGGGATGACGAGAACGTCGGCAGTCACCTCGCCGACGCGGCCGAGGTCCTGATCCTCGCTCTTCCCCCTGCCCTGTGGCCGGACTCCTGGTTCCAGGCCAAGTCGGCCACCCAGCCCGGCGACCGGCCCGTCAGCCGGTACGAGGAACGGCTCGTCGACGAGCTCCTCGACCTCCTGGGCCTCTGAGCCCACCCACGACGAAGGCGCCCGGCCCTCCCGTTGGAGGAGGGAGGGCCGGGCGCCGCTCGAAAGGATTATCCATGAGCGCGATGACCTGTCGCGAATGCGACCTCGGCCTCTGCGCAGTTCAGCCCGACGGCCTCTTCGACTGCGCCGAGTGCGGCCACCGCTTCGACGTAGACGACCTGTACTTCGACCCTGACGAGGTCTGGTCCGTGGACGAGTCCGGAATCCTTCAGCACTACCTCACCCCGGCTGCCTGTCTGAAGTGGATGGGCGAGATCGCCGACTTCCCCACGGGCGACTGGGACAAGGCCCAGCACGCGCTGTGGAACTACCGGCGCGCGACCGCCGAACTCCTCGCCGCCCTCAATGCCGGCCTGCCCTACGTCACCCTCTGAAGCACTGAAGGAATTGAAATGAAGCGCAAAGTCTTGCTCGGCGTCTCACGGACTGTTTGGGCAGAGATCGAAATAGAGATCGACATTCCCGAAGAGTTGGTCGACGACGACCACATACACGACTGTGCCGGACTTCATGAGTTGGTCATGCGTAACCGGGAGGCATGGAAGGACCTACCGCCGAAGCAGCAAACCGTCGACGAGGACGCTCTCGTTGAACTGTTCGTCAACTAACCCAGTGGAATACGCCATGAACCAACTCACCACGTACGAGTTCCCCGAGGGCAAGCTGTACGTCACCATCGTCCCGGCCCGCACCAAGAGCGAGGTATGGGGAGGCGAATCGGTCCTCCTCCCTGAGCCGCGACTCGCCATCAGTTCCTCGCTCGACGAGAAGCACGCCCCCGGCTTCGTGAAGATCCGGGGCCGGAAGTACCGGGTCGCCTCACGGCGCACCCGGGCCCACGCCCGGCGCGAGGCGTATCTGCGCAGTGCGGACTGCTCCGTGTGGAGCTGGGAAAGTCCGCTGCGCCGCTGGGAGTTCACCAACGGGAACGACCAGGAGATCGGCGAGTCCACCGCAGCTCGCGGACGGCTGCGACAGATGGTCGAGGACGCCGCCACTCGGTTCGAAGCCGACCACCCCGACTGGCGGCTCATCAGCGAGCGCCTGGAGCTGGAGGGCGAACTCAGGTCGGCCGAAGTCGCCGTCGCCACGGTGCGCGACGAACTGCGCAAGGCCGAAGCGCGCGTGACCGACTTGACCGCCCGGATCGCCACCTACACCGCCTAGGAACACAGTGATCACCATTGCCCCGCCCGCCAACGTAGTGCGGTGCGTCGCGTGCACCGGACCGATACGCCACATCGACCGAGCTCCCTACGAGTGCGCCGACTGCGCCCGGCACGTCTTCATGAGCGACGGACTGATCCGCCCTGGCTACCACTGGGAGATCGTCACCGGCTGGCTCACCAGCGTCGAGACCGTGGATATGGACGACTGATGTCGACCATCACCCTCGCCCCTACCGACGACTTCCCCTGGCTGACGGAGACTTGGCCCCAAGAAGACCTCGAAGCCGTCGCCGCACCCTGGCCCGTCAGGTGGCTCTTCCCACCTGAGCCCGGCGACCCGGACCGTGTGGTGTACGGCTTCAGCGGCTCCGGCGGCCTGGAGGTCGGCATCCGCGACGTCCTCGGCCACGACTTGGACATTGTCGGCATCGAGATCAACAAGGATGCCGCCGCGACCGCGGTGAAGGCCGGGTTCCAGCGGATCGTCGTCGATATACGGACCCTCGATCCGCGCCACCCTGCCCTGCGCTGGACCCGTGGCCTCCTGATCACCGCACCGTGCCAGTGCTGGACCGTGGCCGGCAAAAGGGCCGGACTCGACCCCCACAATCAGCAAATCTTCTTGGACATGCTGACCTGCGCCTGGGAGGCGACGATCGGCGTTTGGGAAGAGGACCAGTGCACCGAGGACTGTTCGAGCGATTGCCCCGACTGTCCGTACGGCTGGTCCGGTCCCATCTACGGCATCGACGAAGTCCGGGCCATGGCAGAGGACTTGACTGACGACCGGATCGGCCTCCTCGCGGAGGTCGTGATCTGGGGCTTGGCCCTCAGCGCCACCTGGGACGGCTTCTCGTGGGTCGCCATGGAGCAGTCGAGCGCTCTGCCCGAGGTCATCATCGACGGCATCAGGAGTGAGTTCAGGTGCGCCGATTGGCTCTCCGTCGACTTCCAAGTGCTCGACGCTGTGGAGTACGGACTCGCCAGCCGCCGCAAGAGGGTCTTCATGCTCGCCGCCCGGCACCGCTTCCTCGACGCAGCCCGCACGAAGCCCGTCAGCGAAATCCCCACCACCACCGCAGCCCAAGCGCTCGGTTGGCCCGAAGGCATCCGCGTGAACACGCGGGGCGTCCGCAAGACGGCCGGGGGGAACTGCTGGTCGGCGGACAAGCCAGCCATCGCCATCACCTCGAAAATTCGCGGATGGTACTGGGAGCACGATAAGGACCGTCGGTTCTCGCTCGACGAAGCCGCCCTGCTCAACGGCTTCCGCCCTGGCTATCCGTGGACCGGCTCCCGGTCGAGTTGCACGCAACAGATCGGCGACGTGGTCGCCCCACCTATGGGGGCCGTTGTCATCGGGGCCCTCCTATCCCGGCCATGGGAGGAACGCCTCCGGCAGTACCTCGCCGAGATCTACAACCACGCATCTGCCCGGCCCGAGCACGCGCTCGCGGCTTGATCACCGAAGAGAGAACATGCGCGCCAACCTCCTGCTGATGCACTACGCCCGCAGCCCCCTGGGCTGCCCGGTGCGCGAGGCGGACCGCCTCACGTCCATGGCCGACGCCCGCATAGCTATCTGCGTCGCGTCCGGTGTGGCGATCGAGGACATCGACCCCGCCTCCGGGTACAACCACTCCCGCGCCGCGTACGAACGCGCCCGTGCCTCCTGGATCGACCTGATCCGACAGCACGGTGCCAGCGAGTTCCACGAGGTACGCGACATCGCATGGGCCCGCGGCCTGTGGGCCGAGAAACGCCCCGAGTTCGTCGAGGGCGACGACTGGCTCACCGAAGCACTCGACGCCCACAAGGAGTTCATCGCCTCCCTCGGCCACCCCTGCCGCCGATCGTCCTGCGTCGTCCACTTCCCCGCACCGACCGCGACGATGCTCGCCGTGTAGCTCAGGCCCCATTGATAGAGTTTACCTAGGAGTGACATGACTGCCAGCGCCACCACCCGTCCGTTCAGCCCGGAGCCGATCCCGCGGATGCGGAAGATCGGTGATGTGAAGGCCGGCCAGCGCATCAAGGCCACAGGCAAAGACACCAGGGGGTACACCGTGACCCGAGTCGGCCGCGTGCTGGCCGCACCGAAGCGTGTGATGGCTCAGGACTGGGACAAGCGCGTCAAGAAGTGGCGCCTGCACATCTCCGACGAACCCGGAGCCATGCCCGCCCATCGCAACTCTTTGGCGCTGCCCATGGGAGCCGAAGTCGAACTGCTCCCCGACGCGTGAAGCATCTCCTCCGCAAGCGGCCCGAGCAGCGTCTTCAGTGTCTGTGCTGCCGGGCCGCTTTCGCCGACGATGCGTCCGCCCGCCGGTCGACGTTTCCGTGTCCCGGCCAACCGCTCGTCCACGGGCCGCTGGGGGTGCGCGAGCACATCCTCTACCCCACCTGGGCCAAGGACCGATCCTGCTCGGCATGGGGCTGTCCCGACCCCGACCCCTCCCACGCATGGCACGGACCCGATCCCTACTGCGACGAAAGTCCCTGCCGGACCTGCCTGCACGACTGCGACTGTGACGTGTGCGAGGGCCGCGTCCGGGCGCCCGGCCTGTACCGCCTCGTGGATAGCCGCGAAGGCTGACCACCTCAACAAGGAGTAATGAATGTCCAAGCGCGCTGGTCATCATGAATTCGCGGCCTGGGTGAACCAGACCGCCACGGCAGCCGGTTTCCTGGTCGACGTACCTGGGTCCAGCGGCGCCCAGGAGCTCGCCGAAGCAATCGGCACTGCCGCGTCCTCAGTGCGCCGTGTCCTCGCAGGGGAGCGCGTGCCGGCCGTCCAACTCTGGCCCGCCTGGGCGGCTGCCCTGAAGGTCGAGGTCGAGGAGTTCCATCGCCGCGCGGCCGAGAGCCGGCGCATTGCCAGGGCTGCCCGCGTTCGACAGGGCGGGACCCGACCGGTTGTCGGTCCGCGCGTGATCGGCCTCTTGGGGCCCGCGGGATCGGGCAAGGACACCGCCGCGCACACCCTTGTGGCCGCCGGATGGCAGCGTAAGGCGTTCGCCGACAAGGTGAAGGACTTCCTCTACGCGGTGAACCCGCCCGTCCCGCACGAGGAAGGGGGCGAGGCGTGGCCCCTGGCCGCCACGGTGGACGCCTTCGGCTGGGAGAGAGTTAAGCAGCACCCTGGCGTCCGCGAGCTCCTCCAGCGCTGCGGCACCGAGGCCGGTCGCAACAACCTAGGCCCCGACGTGTGGGTGAATGCGCTGTTCAGCGACTTCGCGGACTGGGACCGCCCGACTGTCATCACAGACGTTCGCTTCCCGAACGAGGCCGAGGCGATCCGGGCCCGCGGCGGCTTGTTGGTCCGGATCGACCGGCCGGGCCAGGCGCCCATCGACGGGGCGGACCACATCAGTGAGCAGGCGCTCGTCGACTGGCCGGTCGACGCGGTGGTGATCAACGACGGCACGGAGCTCCAGCTCGGGTGCCGCCTCCTCTCCATCGCGAGCGAATGTAAGAGTTGATCTGGCCTGGTCATTGAGATAGTGTCACCAGCAACGAGGGAGGAGCACCGTGACCAGCACGAACACATACCGCATCGGCCACCCGTTGGTCCTCGACGAACTGCCGGCTGGCACAGAGATACGCGACGCCGACGGGGATACCGGAACGAAGACGCGCGACGGAGCCTGGAAGGTGATCGGCTTCCCGGTGACGCTGGACCCGGACTGGTTCACGTTCCCCGTCGAGGTCGTCAACCCCACGCCAGAGACAGCGTTGCTGGTGGCCGACATAACCGGCCCGCATCGCCTGCCCGACCTCATGGCCGAGCTCCGCAGTGTCGTCACGGATATCCGGGCACTGCACACGCGCCAGGAGCATGAGCTCGACGAGCTCCGCGGCGAGGACGGCGATGTACCAAGCGGCAACCACCGGCGCTGGGATGAACTCCGGTACGACCTCCACATGGAGCAGGACTCCGAGAAGCTCGCGGCCGTCCTGCGCCGACTGGAGCAACTCGTCGACCCCGAGGGCGCCAAGTGAGGCTCACTCCCCGCCGGGAGGAGATCGAAGCGGTGAAGGCGCTGCTGGAGTCGCCGGACTTTGACAGCGCCGATCAGATGGCGAAGGCCGTCATCAAGGAAGTCGCCGGCATCCTCCAAATGCGCGACTGGATCGCCCTCGTCCACACCTGGGGCGATGGCTCGAAGGGCTTGAACTTCGCCCCCTTCGGCAACGAGGTCGAGGCCCGCGCCTTCGCCTCGAAGATGGCGTTCGGCGGCACCGGACGCCTCGTGAAACTTCATGCGCCCGGCGTGATGCTCGCCAACCACAACGGCAAGCCGGGCTGGAAGGGCTACTGCCAGCACCCCGAGTGCGGCCACGCCCCCTTCACTCACTCCGCCGCAAGCGCCGCACGGGGCGCCTGTCAGATACCCACCTGCCCGTGCGACCGATTCCGCAAGTAGAACAGGAGAGCCAGGCATGACCATCAAGGCTGTTGCGTTCAGCCGCTGCGCGTGCGGTAAGGAACGCGGCTACGACGACGAGCGCACCGCCGCCAAGGCACTCGGCAGAGCGCAGGCCAAGCGCGACCGCCTGGGGGAACGCAAGGGCCACCGTCGTGGTCTGTACCGCGAGAACCGGTACTACGAGTGCCAGTACGGCATGTTCCACCTGACTTCGCAGTCGCGCGCCGAGTACCTCGGGGCCGCCGCGTGAAGCACAGCGAGAAGGCGCTCGCGAACGGCTGGGGCTGGGTCCTCGGCGTCTCGGGCGAGGAGTGCCGGGTGTACTCGCGCCCCGCCCAGCAGCCTCCGGCGGAAGACCCGGCGGAGCTGCTCGGACGGGTCACGAAGCTCCTCGGCATCGACGACCCGTCGCAACTTCCGGCCGCCATCCGACGGCTCCAGGGCGACCGCAAGCAGGCCCTCGCCTCGGCGGCGACTGCCTGGGACGCCGTACACGAGCTCACCCGGCGGGCCGGAGCCCAGGCGTGAGCGCGGGCGGGAGCAACCGGTTGCTGACGCCGGAAGAGGTGGCCGACTGGCTGAAGGTCAGCGAGATCACCGTCAAGAACAAGTACCGGACGTGGGGGTTGAAGGCCCAGAAGGTCGGCCGCCTCCTGCGGTTCCGCGAGCGCGACATCGTCGCCTACCTCGAAGATCACTACGGGTAAAACGGCACCACGTTGCCTTGCCCCAGCAAGAGAAGGGGGCCACATGGCAACCGTCTTCCAGAAGTGCAAGACCGATCCGCAGGATCGAAACTACCCGTGCGAGAAGAACCGCTGCGGCCACAACTGGACCGTCCGCTACCGCGAGCCCGGCGGACGGACCGCGAGGCAGCGTGAGAAGACCTTCGCCAAGAAGACCGGGCCGGACGGCGCGGACGCCTGGGCCAGCAAGGTCGAGCACGACAAGGGTATGGGTATCTACCTTGACCCGCAGCGGGGGGCCATCACCCTCCGAGCGTGGGCGAAGGACTGGCTCGAACGGCAGATCCTCGCCGAGGGCACCATGCGGAACTACGAGGGCTTCACGAAGAACCACCTCGTCCCCCACCTCGGCCGGAAGACGCTGGCCGGCCTTGCGAGAGCCGACTTCGAACGGTTCATCGCCGCCCTGCACCGCAAGGGTGAGGGCATGGCGGCCTCGACGATCAACGACCGCATGAAGTTCGTGACGGCCATGATCGAGGCCGCCGTCAAGGAGAAGCGAATACCTGAGAACCCGGCGGTCGGCGTCAAGATCGCCCGGACGAGCTCCCTGGCCGTCGACGAGGACGAGATCCCCACCCTCGAAGAAGTCGACCTCCTCGCGAACCACATCTCGCAGCAGTACCGGCTGACGATCTACTTGATGTCGGGCGCTGGGCTACGCCCCAGCGAGGCCCTCGCCTTCGCGAGCGAATGCCGACGAACCGAGTTCATCAGGGTTCGCTGGCAGGTCAGCGCGAAGGCGAACCGTGGCGACTGCCGCACCACCTTCGTGCCGCTGAAGCATCGTGCCGAGGGCGAATACCGCGACATTCCGATCGCCCCCTTCCTGGAGGAGGAGATCGACACCCACACCGAGCAGTGGGGGCCGATCCCTGTCATCTTCCAGAACAAGGCTGGCAAGGATAAACAGCTCGAAGTGTTCTTTGCCCCCCGCGACCGCGGAAAGGGCAGCATGCCGACCGCATCCACGTTCGGCTATCACTTCAAGAAGGCATGCATCGCTGCCGGACTCGTAGACTCGAACGGCAAGCCGAAATACACGCCCCACTCCTTGAGGCACTTCTTCGCCTCGACAGCTCTGGCGGCCGGCATCCCCATCCACGAGGTCTCGCGCTGGCTGGGCCACAAGTCCATCAAGATCACGGCCGACGTGTACGGACACCTCGTCCCGGGGGCCTGGCACCGCTGCCGCGAGGTCATGCAGAACGCGATGCGGCCGGTGCCGGTGGCAGTGGAGAGCCCCGCTTCCGAGGACGCCGGGGACTACGGGACTGTGGCGTGAGTGTGCTGACCTGCGAAAACGGTACTGATACTGTGCTGACCTGACCCTCCAGAAAGTACGTTTCCGCAGGTCAGAGCGTTGTGGTTGAAGTTCCGCTTCAATGTTTAGTGGGCGACGTACCACCACTTCGCTGATCTGACAAACATGCAGGTCAGAAGGGGTCCGGCTCTTCGGGGTCGGGCCCCTAAGTTTTTCCCGTGCTGGATGGGTGCTGGATATTCTGACGGTGGGTCAGCAGTGCTCAGGTGTCGTGAACAGTGGACCGGTGTCCCACATGAACGACCCAGACCACCAGCTCCCCGTTGTCGATCGTGTAGACGACGCGGTAGTCGCCCACCCGCAGACGGCGTCGCTCGGGCTGGGACACGAGTGCGGGGGTGTTGAAGCCGAGGGGGTCGGTCTCCAGCTCGGTCAGTCTGGCAAGGATGCGCAGCGTCATGTCGCGGGGGACCTTGCGGAGCTCGGCCTGTGCCTCGGGCCGGAAGACGGTGCGGTATTCACTCACCGCGCGCCAGCGTCTCCCTCATGACGTCCTCGACCGGGATGCCGGGAGCCGGGTTCGCCATGCGCTCGTCGATGATCCGGTTGATCTCGCGCTCTTCCCATTCCTGATACCTACGCAGCACCTCGATCGACACCACAGCGGCAACTTCCTTGCCCCGGCGGGTGATCACCGTGGGCACGTCGTCGCGGTCGGCGCGCTCCACGACCTCGGCCAGGTGTGCGCGTACATCGCGGATGGACTCTATGGGCAGTGGCTGAGTCATGCGCCCAAGCGCACCGAGTGTCCCATGTGTACACAACGCCTGGGGCTCACCCGAAGAACTCCAGCAGCGCCCCCGCCACCGCCTCCGGCTGTTCCTCCACCAGGTAGTTCCGGGTGTTCTTGATCTCCGTGACGCGGACGTCCGTGCCCTGGGCCGGGAGGGCTTCGCGCATGTAGTCGTAGAAGGCCCCGTAGGCCAGGCCCAGCATCGGGGCGGTCACCTTGGGGTAGGTGTTGAAGTCCGCGATGTCCTGTTGGTACGCCTGGAACCAGCCCTTGCTGGCGCGGATCGCGTCGGGGGTGGAGTAGGCGCGGGCGTAGATGTCGCGGTCGCGCGGGGTGATGGCGTCGGGGTTGATCAGGCTCAGGTTGAACATGTAGTCGACGAGGTGGCGGTAGCGGCCGTCGGCGAGGAGTTGTTCCGGGAGGTCCTGGACCTGCTGGAAGGCGAGCCACCAGCGGTGGGGGCCCCGGTCGCCGGGGCGGGGGACCATGGGGAATTCGTAGTAACTGTCGTCGATGTGGGTGGTGTTCAGGATCGCCACCCGCCCGGTGGCTTCCGGGTGGTTGGCGGCGTGGGCGAAGGCGACCATGGCGCCGATGCCGTGCCCCGCGATGTCGACGCGCTCATGGCCGAGATGGCGGGCCAGTTCGTGGATGTCCCGGGCCATGTTCTTCTTCTCGAAGCCGGACCGCGGCTTCTCCGAGCCGCCCATGCCCCTGATGTCCACGACGATGACCCGGTGGCGCGCGGCCAGGGCGGGCATGACCTTGCGGTATTCCCACCAGGTCTCGGGCCAGCCGGGCAGCAGGACCAGCGGGTATCCTTGACCACCCGTCACATAGTGCAGCCTGACCCCGTTGACGTCGGCGTACCGGCTGCTGAAGCCGCCGTCCAGGGTCGCCGCCAGCCGGGCGTCGTCGGTCGTCTCGGCGCTGTCCACGGCAATCTCCACGGCGCTCTCCCCGGGCGTGAGCACTCCCGGCGCCGTGTCGGCGTTCGACGGCATCTCGCTTCCCCGTTCCTCGAACCCTCCGCTGAGTTTGAAATTCAAACTCAGCCCGATTTCGATGAAGATAACAACATCCCGAATGATCGGCTAGAGGCGCTCGGAAGTAACTGCGCCTCCCAGGAGGCGAGTTGGCGCCCCCTCCGAGCCGTCACGGAGAGTGGCGGACGCGTGGTGTCGGATGGTGAGCGTGCGGCGCATAATTGCAGACGTGCCTCAGGGGGGTGCCAGCCGCACATGCGGCTCTCATCACCAACTACACGTCGCTGAACTGCAATTCACTGCATCTAGTGAATCCTTGGCCTGTAGTTGCGGACGACAACCGAGGGTTGCCAAGCTGTTGCGGACTGTCAACCTGTTGGGAGTGGCCGTGGCCTTCGGTGACCAGCCCGCATACCTCCGAGTCGCCGGTGATCTTCGCCAGAAGATCGTCGCCGGCGAGCTGCCGCCGCACACACGCCTCCCCTCCCAGGCCCGCATCCGCGAGCAGTACGGCGTCTCGGACACCGTCGCCCTGGAGGCCCGCAAGGTCCTGATGGCCGAGGGGCTGGTGGAGGGGAGATCCGGGTCCGGCACCTATGTGCGCGAGCAACCCGTGCCGCGCGCTCTGGCGCGCACGGGCTATCGCACGGCGGGGGAGTCCACGCCGTTCCGCCAGGAGCAGGCCGACAGCAGGGTCAAGGGCACCTGGGAGTCGCGCAGCGAGCAGGTGGCGGTGGATTCCGCGCTGGCGCGCCGGCTGCGCGTCGCCGCCGGCGACCGCGCGATGCGCACCGACTATCTCTTCCGGGCCGGGGGCGAGCCGGTGATGCTCTCCACCTCCTGGGAGCCCCTCGCGCTCACCGGCCGCACGCCCGTGATGCTTCCCGAGGAGGGCCCGCTGGCCGGGCGCGGGGTCGTCGAGCGGATGGCCGCCATCGACCTGATCGTCGACAACGTCGCGGAGGAGGTCAGCGCCCGGCCCGGCCTCGCGGAGGAGGTGCTGTCCCTCGGCGGCGTCCCCGGGCACTACGTGGTGGTCGTCTCGCGCACCTATTTCGCGGGCGGCTGCCCGGTGGAGACGGCGGATGTGGTGGTGCTCGCCGAGCGCTATCGCGTCGCGTACCACCTTCCGGTCAAATAGCCGGGCCGCGCTCGGCGCGCAGCTTTTACCACCCGCTCGTTAAACGGTGGTGACGTCCGCGTGAACAGCTTCCGGGTGCTCGGCATCCGGCTCCTGAAGATCGATTTTCGGCCGCCGGTGATCCACGCCCTGATCCGTACCGGCAGGTAGGAACCGTGTGGTATGCCCCGCTTTGTCCCGATAGGGCAGAGCGTTTTTTACTGTTGCAAAACTCACATACGGCCAGGTCAGAGCCTTTTCGCGGAACGCAATCGTCCAAATCGCTCGTACGATGGCGCGGTTTGTGTCCTGCCCGTGGGGGAGAAGAAAGCAAAGGAGATCCGGGGCGTTGAGTACCGAGCAGGGTTCCCACTCCAACTACCGCCGGACCCTCGGTCCGGTGGCGTTGACCGCCGTCGGCCTCGGGTCGATCATCGGCTCCGGCTGGCTCTTCGGCGCCCAGCGGGCCGCGGCCATCGCCGGTCCCGCCGCGATCCTTGCCTGGGTCATCGGCGCCGCCGTCGCACTGACCATCGCGCTCACCTACAGCGAGCTCGGCGCGATGTTCCCCAAGGCCGGCGGCATGGTCCGCTACGGCCAGTACTCGCACGGCTCGCTCGCCGGCTATCTCGCCGCGTGGGCCAACTGGATCGCGATCGTCTCCGTCATCCCCGGTGAGGCGACCGCTTCCGTGCAGTACATGAGCTCCTGGAAGTGGAGCTGGGCGAAGGAGCTGTACGACGGCAAGGAGCTGACCGGCAGCGGTGTGGCCCTGGCGAGCGTCCTGCTGCTCTTCTACTTCTTCCTCAACTGGTTCGCGATCACGCTGTTCGCGAAGACCAACAACGCGATCACGGTCTTCAAGGTCGTCATCCCGGTCCTGACCGCGGGCGCCCTGATGTGGGCGCACTTCGACACCAAGAACATCGAGTCGGCCGGCGGCTTCACGCCCAACGGCTGGAGCTCGGTCTTCACCGCGGTCGCGCTCTCCGGCATCGTCTGGGCGTTCAACGGCTTCCAGTCCCCGCTGAACATGGCGGGCGAGGCCCGCAACCCCGGCAAGTCGCTGCCGAAGGCCGTCATCAGCTCGATCCTCATCGCGCTGGTCATCTACATCGCGCTCCAGGTCGCCTTCCTGATGGCCGTTCCGTCGGCCGACCTCTCCTCGCACGGCTGGGCCGACCTCGGCAAGATCTACAACTCGCCGCTCGCCGACCTGGCCGTCGCCTGGGGCCTGAACTGGCTCGCGATGCTGCTGTACGCGGACGCCTTCATCTCCCCGTCCGGCACGGGCATGATCTACGCCGCCACCACCTCGCGCATGATCCAGGGTGTCCAGGAGAACGGCCACCTGCCCGGCGTCTTCGGCAAGGTCGACAAGAAGACCGGCGTACCGCGCCCCGCCCTGGTGCTCAACCTGATCGTCGCGTTCATGTTCCTGGCCGTCTTCCGCGGCTGGGGCTCGCTCGCCGAGATCGTCTCGGTGGCCACCGTCATCTCGTACATCACCGGCCCCGTCGCCGTGATGTCGCTGCGCCGCATCGCCCCGGACCTCAAGCGCCCGGTCATGCTGAAGGCCATGCCGGTCATCGCGCCCATCGCGATGATCTTCGGCTCGCTGGTGCTCTACTGGGCCCGCTGGCCGCTCACGGGCAAGGTCATCCTGATCATGGCCGTCGGTCTGCCGATCTGGGCCTGGTACGAGCTGCGCAAGCCGTGGGCCGAGCTCAAGCCGCACCTGCGGGCCGGCGTCTGGATGGTCGCCTATCTGCTGGTCATGGCCTGCGTCTCGTGGGCCGGTGGCACGGAGTTCGGCGGCAAGGGCTACCTCGCCCAGGGCTGGGACATCGTCGTCGTCGTCCTGCTCTCGCTCGGCTTCTACATCTGGGGTGTGCGCAGCGCCTGGCGCAACCCGACCCTGGTCGAGACCGAGAAGGAGCTGCTCGCCGAGCAGGCGGCCGAGGAGGCCGCGCTCTCCGAGGCCAAGGCGTAACCGCCGAAAGCTCCGTCCCGCAGGGGGCGGTCGAGGGCCCGTCACGGGTCCGCGACCGCCCCCTGCGGTGTTCTCGGGGACATCCGGCGGGCGGCGCGCGCATGCCTTTGGCAAGTCCGGGTAACGGCCAGGAGTGGCCTCGGGGGCGAGGTCGGGTGCCGCGTGGCCAAATGCGTACCTCTTCGTGAAAAAGCGTATCCGCTGAGTAAAGGTCGGGCGTAGGCTCGGGCATATGCGGACTGCGGTTTCTCCGGGAAACGCCAGACGGTATGCGCCGGTGCGCACGACGGCGGGAAGGCGGGGGCGATGACTGACAGCGGACCGGTCCTTCCCTGGCTGGTGATCCGCCAGGAGGACAACGGCAACCGCTACCGCGTCGGGCGTTACGCCACGAAGACGGAGGCCGAGGAGGTCGCCGAGCGGCTCGACGCCGGCGGCCGCCGCCAGCTCTATGTCGTGGTGCGGGTGGGGCGCGCGCTGTCCTGAGCGGCCCGCCGGCCCCGCAAGGGCGCGCCGCCGGCCACCGCATAGGCTGCGGCTCATGACGACGGCGCGTGTGGTGGTGGGCGGAGCGGTGTTCGACCGAGGGCGGCTGCTCGCCGCGCGGCGCAGCGCGCCGCCCGAGCTGGCCGGCCGCTGGGAGCTGCCCGGAGGCAAGCTCGAACCCGGCGAGACGGCCGAGCAGGCGCTGGTCCGCGAGCTGCGCGAGGAGCTCGGCGTCGAGGTCGAGCCGCTGGAGCGGATCGCGGGCGAGTGGCCCCTGCGCCCGCCGTTCGTGCTCCAGGTGTGGACGGCGAAGCTCGTCGCGGGCACCGCGCGCCCGCTCCAGGACCACGACGAGGTGCGCTGGCTGTCGCCCGGCAGCGCCGACGAGGTCGACTGGCTGGACGAGGACAGGCCCGCGGTCGCCGCGGCGGTCCGCCTGCTGGCCGGGGGTACATGACCCCGCGTCCCTCCCCGGAGGGGCCCGTACGCCGCCGCGGTCGGTCAAATGCCCGCCGGGGCGTACTCCATCCGTGTCACAGAGCCCTTCCACCGCCGCCGGGAAGATAGTCGGCCTGACATACCGGGTATGTGCTGATTATCCTCCCCGAACCGGGCGCGCCCGGTGGGGTCGCAGCGGGCTGGGAAGTGATCGGCGTGAGCGACAGCGCAGGGACCTTGGCGTCCACGCCCGGATTCGCCGAGTGGAGCTTCCCCGCCGAGGCGGGCGCCGTGCGCACGGCCCGCACGCTCGTGCGCGACACCCTGCGCGAATGGGGCCTGGAGGCGGTCACCGACGTGACGGTGCTGCTGGTCAGCGAGCTGGTCACCAACTCCCTGCGGTACGCGAGCGGCCCCATCGGCGTACGGATGTACTCCCGCGCCGGTCCCACCCTGCTCGTCGAGGTCTCCGACCCGCTGCCCGACCCGCCCCGCGAGCGCGCGGCCCACCCCGACGACGAGGGCGGACGTGGCCTGCAATTGGTGGCATGCACGTCGCGTCGCTGGGGAACGCGCCGGGGTAACACCGGTAAGACCGTGTGGTTCGAGCTGGGCCTGCCCGGTTAGGAAACCCCCGGGGGAGACATAGCGGGTCGAGACCGTGCTGTGATCGTGAAGTCCGTGTTCCGAGAGGCCCCTGTGCTGGATACTCGGGCTTCTGATGCCGGTGCGAGCACATGAGCCGGAGGGGACGGGCACGTGAGCGAAAAGCCAGCGGGTACGGCGAGCGGTACGCCGGAGGACACACAGGCCGCGGCGATGTGGCAGAACAGCCCGCCGGGATCCCTCTACGACTACATCCGCGTGGCCTCGTTCTCCCTGGGCGCCGACGGGCGCATCCAGCAGTGGAGCGAGCGCGCGGCGGAGCTCTTCGGAATAGCGGCCCGGCACGCCGTCGGCAAGGATCCCCTGGAGATCTTCGCCCCGGCCGCCCCGGGGGCGGGCCGCGGCCAGGGCCCCGCCGCCCCCTTCCTCGGCGAGGGCGGGCCCGACGGCCGGGAGTGGACGGGCCTCGTCCCCTATCCGCGCGGCGAACGGCCGCCGGGGCTGGCCGAGATCTATGTGATGCCCACCGAGGACGAGGACGGCGCGCGGGGTGCGCTCTGCGTGGCCGTGGACGCCCGGGCGCTGCGCGGAATAGAGACCGACATCGCGGCCTCCGAGGCCGTTTTCGGCCAATCTCCCCTGGGATTCTTCTTCTTCGGCACGGACCTCACCCTGCTCCGCGTCAACGAGAGCTTCGCCCAGACCTTCGGCCGCCCCGCCGCCTGGCACCGCGGCCGCACCCCGCACGACTTCCTGCCGCGCGGCGAGGCCGAGCGGCTGACCGCGGCGCTGCGCCAAGTCCTCGACACCGGGCGGCCGGTGTCCGACATCCAGCTCGTGGGGCCGGTCCCCGGGCAGAGCGAGCGCCGCCGCTGGTCCGTCTCGCTCTACCGGCTGCACAGCGGCAGCGGGCGGCCCATCGGGGTGGCCGCCCTCGCCACCGACGTCACCGGCCGCCGCCGCGCGGAGCGCGAGGCCGCGGGCGTGCGCCGCAACCTCGCGCTGCTCAACGAGGCGGGCGCGCGCATCGGCAACTCCCTGGACCTGGAGACCACCGCGCGCGAGCTGCTGGACGTCGCCGTCCCCCAGTTCTGCGACCTCGCCTCCGTCGACCTCTACCAGGGCCTCCTCGTGGGCGACGAGGCGCCGCCCGGCCTCGCCGACGGCAGCGGCGAGCTGCGGCGCGTCGCGTACGCCAGCGCGGTCTCCGGCGCGCCCGTGGACGGCGCCGACAAGCCCGTGCAGGTCGGCGAGGTGCACCGCTACGCCTTCCACTCGCCCTACGCCGCCGCCCTGCGCACCGCGCAGGTGCAGCCGGTGCCGAACCGCGAGCGCGAGGACGGACCGGAGCTGGGCGCCGTCGTGCACTCCACGCTCGCCGTGCCGATGGTCGCCCGGGACACGGTGGTGGGCCTGGCGCGGTTCTCCCGTACGAAGGGCAGTGAGCCGTTCGGCGAGCGCGACACCGCGCTCGCCGTGGAGCTCGCGGCGCGCGCCGCGGTCTGCATCGACAACGCCTGGCTCTACCGGCGCGAGCACGAGCGCGCGCTCATCCTCCAGCGCAGCCTGCTGCCCCCGGGCGACCCCGACGCCGCCGGGCTGGACATCGCCTGCCGCTATCTCCCGGCCAACGCGGCCACCGAGGTGGGCGGCGACTGGTTCGACGTCATCGAGCTGCCCGGCCACCGCACCGCCCTGGTCGTCGGCGACGTCATGGGCCGCGGCCTGCGGGCCGCCGTCGCCATGGGCGAACTCCGCACGGCCGTACGGACGCTGGCCATGCTCGACCTGGAGCCCGCCGAGGTGCTCTCCGCGCTCGACGAGATCGCCCACGGCCTCGGCAGGCCGGGCGGCAAGCAGTCCGCGTCGCGGGGCGTGCGCGGCGGCGTGCGGGCGGCCGACCTCTCCGAGGTCTATCTGGCCACGTGCGTCTACGCGGTCTACGACCCGGTCACCCGGCGCTGCACGGTCGCCAACGCCGGGCACCTGCCGCCGGTCCTCGTCGAGGCGGGCGAGCCCGCGCTCCTGCTGGACGTGCCGCCCGGCATGCCGCTCGGCGTCGGCGGCGAGCCCTTCGAGCAGGTGGAGATCGACCTGCCCGACCGCGCGCTGCTCGTCCTCTACACCGACGGCCTCGTGGAGTCCCGCGACCACCCGCTGGACGAGGGCCTGGAGGCGTTCCGGGACGCCCTCACCGACCCCTCCCGCCCGCTGGAGGACGTCTGCGACCACGTCCTGGGCGCGCTGGACACCCACCACGGCGAGGACGACATCGCGCTGCTCATGGCGCGGCTGCGCGGCCTGCCCGCCGACTGCGTCGGCGACTGGACGCTGCCGCCCGACGCCCGCTCCGTGGCGCGGGCCCGGGAGCTGGCGCGCGAACAGCTGCTCTCCTGGGGCCTGGAGAGCCTCGTGGACACCACCGAACTGCTGGTCAGCGAGCTGGCCACGAACGCCCTGCGGTACGGCGAGGGCGAGATCCGGCTGCGGCTGCTCCTCGACCGGACGCTGGTGTGCGAGGTCTGGGACGGGGGGCTCGTCCAGCCCCGGCGGCGCCGGGCGCGCGACACGGACGAAGGGGGGCGCGGGCTCCAGCTCGTGGGGCTGCTCAGCGCGGCGTGGGGCAGCCGCCGCACGCCCCACGGCAAGACGGTGTGGTTCGAGCTGGCCCTGCCGGACGGCGACACGCCCACGCCGGACGCGGTGGAGGCGCTGATGAGCCTGTACTGACCGGCGGCCGCGCGGCACCTCACTCCGCGGCCAGCCGCCCCCTCGTGGCGCCGCCGCCGAACGTCGCCGGGAGGAGGCCCGTCAGGATGATGCCGCCCAGCAGCGCGCCGCACAGGGCGCGCGCCGGGTGGGGGGTGCGGGGGTCGTACGGGGTGGCGTAGTCGGAGACGTCGTGCTCGGCGAGGGCGCGGGCCTGGCGGGCCAGGGAGTCCGCGTCGCCGGTCACGTGCAGCACCGCCGGGCCGCCCCTGGGCACCAGGGCGCGGGCCGTGGCCAGATGACGCTCCGCCTCGGCCAGCCGGGTGCGGGCGCGGCAGCCGATGGCGCCCCGGTGGGTGCTGATGAAGTCCCGCGCCGCCGCGACCTCGCTCCGCGCGGCGCTCAGCGCCCGCTCCACGCGCCGCCGGGCGCGCCCCTCGTCGGCGAGGGCCCCGGCCTCCGCGTCGAGGACTCCCGCGGTCTCCTGGAGGCGCCGCAGCACCGCCCGCGGGTCGTACCGCCCGCTCGCGATCTGCCGGTGGGCCTCCGCCAGCGCCTGTTCGGCGTCCGCCACCCGCCCGCCGTCCGCCGTGCCGGTGGCCAGGGCCTCGGCCAGGCTCGCCTCCGCGTCGGCCAGGGCGGCCGGCAGCCGGGCGGCCGTGCCGGTGAGCTCGCGGGCGCGGCGCAGCGCCGAGGTGGTGAGCGTGCGGGCCTGCGCGAGGGCGGCCTCGGCGGCGCGCAGCGAGATCGCCGCGCCGTCCGCGTCGCCCTCCGCCAGGGAGCGGCGCGCCTCGGCCAGGCCCGCCATGGCGAAGGCGAGGCGGTCACGGGCCTCGGCGGGGTGCCGGGCCACGGGGGAGAGCGCCGCTTTGGTGCAGCACTCGGTGAGCGCGGCGAGCGCGGCCTCCGCGGTGTCGACGCGCGGCCCGAGCGCCCGCGCGATCTCCTCGGCGTGCTCCAGGATGCCGGTGGCGTTGACCTTCAGGGCCCGCAGCCGGTCGAAGGCCCCGGATTCCGCGTCCAGCCGGCGGTTGGCGCTGGTGCAGTGGGAGCAGATCTCGTCCAAGGTGCGGCGGCGGATCTCGTCGTCCTCGTACGGCGCGTCGTCCAGGCCCTGCCGCAGCCGGAAGGCGTAGGCGAGCTCGCTTCGCGCGTAGGCGACGGCCTCGGCGAAGGGGCGGGTGGCCGACTTGCCCAACTGCGCCGTGGTGAAGAGAAGTTCCTCGGCGCTCGTGCGGACGGCGTCGTCGGTCTCGACGAGGTTGCGCGCAGCCTCGGCCTCCAGTTCGGGCAGCGGGGTGAGCGGCTGGGCCAAACGGGCGAGGCCGGGCGGGGTCGAGGTGGCGACGGTGGGCCGCGCCCGCCGGGCGGCGCGGCGGTGGGCGGCCCGGCGGGAGCAGAAGCAGAGGTAGAGGCCGGTGAGCAGGGCCAGGACGGCCACCGTCACCGGCAGCCACACCCGGCGGTGGCCCGGCACGAGACCGTCGCCGCCCGGGTCGCTGCTGCCCGGTGAGATCGCGGGGAGCCGCACCGGCTTGCCCTGGAGCACGGCGCCGTAGCCCTCGGCGGCGCCGATGGCCGCGCCCGCCCAGTCGTGCTGGGCCAGGGCGGGCGCGATGGCGGTGGCGGAGACGTTCTTCAGCTGCTCCTGGCGGAAGCCGGAGTCCGGGGCGGCGGAGACCGCGTACTGCCGGTCGTGCGTGGCGATGGCGAGCAGCACGTCGTGCGGGCCCAGGCCGTTGCGGTCGGCGGTGGCGTTGGCCCAGTCGTGCCCGGAGCGGCCGGAGAAGTCGCGTACGTAGGTGACGTACAGCTGGATGTGGTGGGCGGTGTGCAGCCGGTTGAGGGCGGTGTTGACCTGCGAACGGCGCTGGCCCAGCGCGCCGACGGTGTCGGTGATCCGGCCGCCGGTGTCCAGGTCGAGGGGCGTGTCGGCGTGGGCTCCCGGGCCGGGGAACGTGAGCGCGCACAGCGTGAGGAGGGCGAGGGGGGCCCTGATCCGGGCCCGGCCCGGCGCCCCCGGCCCGTACCGCCTGGAAAGCCGTGTCACATTTGGGAGCGTATGGCGGTACTGCCCGACTCGCTACCGGGAGCTCGGAGCCCTCCACGGAGCGTATTCGCGCCCGGCTCGCGCCGGGCTCACTCCCCGCGGCGCCGGATCTTGTTGCCCAGCCACACCAGTGGGTCGTACTTACGGTCGGCGGCCCGCTCCTTGAGCGGGATCAGCGCGTTGTCCGTGATCTTGATGTGCTCGGGGCAGACCTCCGTGCAGCACTTGGTGATGTTGCAGTAGCCCAGGCCGTGCTCGTCCTGCGCGGCGCGCTTGCGGTCGATGCCCGCCTCCGCCGCCGCGTCCAGGGGGTGCATGTCCAGCTCGGCGACGCGCATCAGGAAGCGGGGTCCGGCGAAGGCGGTCTTGTTCTCCTCGTGGTCGCGCACCACGTGGCAGGTGTCCTGGCACAGGAAGCACTCGATGCACTTGCGGAACTCCTGCGACCGGCCGACGTCCTCCTGCCGCATCCGGTAGTCCCCGGCCGCCACTCCCGGCGGCGGCACGAAGGCGGGCACCTCGCGCGCCTTCGCGTAATTGAAGGACACGTCCGTCACCAGGTCCCGCAGCACCGGGAAGGCCCGCATCGGGGTCACCGTCACCGTCGCGTCCGGATCGAGGGAGGACATCCGGGTCATGCACATCAGCCGCGGCCTGCCGTTGATCTCCGCGCTGCACGAACCGCACTTGCCCGCCTTGCAGTTCCACCGGACGGCCAGGTCGGCGGCCTCGGTGGCCTGGAGCCGGTGGATGACGTCGAGGACCACCTCACCCTCGTTGACGGCCACGGTGTAGTCGACGAGTTGTCCCCCGTCCGCATCACCCCGCCAGACCCGGAAATGGGCGTCGTAGCTCACGCGCTCTCCTTGTTCGCTTCTCCGCCCGCGTGGCGCGGAGGTGCGGGTTTCGTGTTCGTCCGCGGCCCGGCGGCCACGCGTGCGACGCTCACCCCTGCCTCCTGTTCGCTTCTCCGCCCGCGTGGCGCGGAGGTGCGGGTTTCGTGTTCGTCCGCGGCCCGGCGGCCACGCGTGCGACGCTCACGTAGTCAGCTCCTCGTCGGTCAGATACTTCACCAGCTCCTCCTTCTCGAAGAGCGCCAGCAGGTCGCCGCGGATCGGCGGCATCTCGCGCCGGGCCACCCGCACCAGCCCCAGCAGGGGATCGGCCGCCGCGGAGCCCGGGCTCTCCTCCGACAGCCGGCAGACGAGGTTCACCCGCCGCCACTGCCGGTCCATCGCCGGGTGGTCGTCGCGCGTGTGCCCGCCCCGGCTCTCCGTGCGCTCCAGGGCCGCGCGCGCCACGCACTCGCTGACCAGCAGCATGTTCCGCAGGTCCAGGGCCAGGTGCCAGCCGGGGTTGAACTGCCGGTGCCCCTCCACCCCCGCCCGCCGGGAGCGGTCCCGCAGCGCCGCGAGCCGGCGCAGCGCCTCCGACATCTCGGGGCCCTTGCGGATGATGCCCACCAGGTCGTTCATCGACTGCTGGAGCTCCTGGTGGAGGGTGTACGGATTCTCCGCAGGCCCCTGCGAGACGGCCGGGTCGCCGCCCTCGGCGCCGAACGGGCGCAGCGCCTCCGCCTCCGCCGCCTCGACCTCGGTGTCGGACACGGCCGGCCGGTCCGCCGCCGCGAGCCCCGCCGCGTAGCGCGCGGCGTGGAGCCCGGCCCGCCGCCCGAAGACCAGCAGGTCGGAGAGGGAGTTGCCGCCCAGCCGGTTGGAGCCGTGCATGCCGCCCGCAACCTCGCCCGCGGCGAAGAGGCCGGGCACGCCGACCGCCGCCGCCGTGTCCGGGTCGACGTCCACCCCGCCCATCACGTAGTGGCAGGTGGGCCCGACCTCCATCGGCTCGGCGGTGATGTCCACGTCCGCCAGCTCCTTGAACTGGTGATGCATGGAGGGGAGTTTGCGGCGGATGTCCTCGGCGGGCAGCCTGCTGGAGATGTCCAGGAAGACCCCGCCGTGCGGGCTGCCGCGGCCCGCCTTCACCTCGGAGTTGATGGCACGGGCCACCTCGTCGCGGGGGAGCAGCTCCGGCGGGCGGCGGTTGTGGTCGGGGTCCTGGTACCAGCGGTCGCCCTCCTCCTCGGACTCCGCGTACTTCTCCTTGAAGACGTCCGGGACGTAGTCGAACATGAACCGCTTGCCGTCGCTGTTGCGCAGCACCCCGCCGTCACCGCGCACGGACTCGGTGACCAGGATGCCCTTGACGGACGGCGGCCAGACCATGCCGGTGGGGTGGAACTGCACGAACTCCATGTTGATCAGCGACGCCCCGGCGAGCAGCGCGAGCGCGTGCCCGTCGCCCGTGTACTCCCAGGAGTTGGACGTCACCTTGAAGGACTTGCCGATGCCGCCGGTGGCCAGCACCACGGCCGGGGCCTCGATGGTGAAGAAGCGGCCGGACTCGCGCTCGTAGCCGAAGACGCCGGAGATCCGCTCACCGCTCTTGAGCAGGCGCGTGACCGTGCACTCCTGGAAGACCTTCAGCCGGGACTCGTAGTCACCACTCTCCCGGTGGTCCTCCTGCTGGAGCGAGACGATCTTCTGCTGGAGGGTGCGGATCAGCTCCAGGCCCGTACGGTCGCCGACGTGTGCCAGCCGCGGGTACTCGTGGCCGCCGAAGTTGCGCTGCGAGATCCGGCCGTCGGCGGTGCGGTCGAAGACCGCGCCCCAGGTCTCCAGCTCCCAGACCCGCTCGGGCGCCTCCTGGGCGTGCAGCTCGGCCATCCGCCACTGGTTGAGGAATTTGCCGCCGCGCATGGTGTCGCGGAAGTGGACCTGCCAGTTGTCGCCCTGGTTGACATTGCCCATGCTGGCGGCGATGCCGCCCTCGGCCATGACCGTGTGGGCCTTGCCGAACAGCGACTTGCAGATCACCGCGCAGCGCAGGCCCTGCTCCCGGGCCTCGATGGCGGCCCGCAGCCCCGCGCCTCCGGCACCGACCACGACGACGTCCCAGGATTGCCGGGCCGTACGCGACATCAACATGCCCCTCTCTAGAAAAAGCGCGGATCGTCGAAGGCGCCGCTGGCGACGAGATAGACGTAGAAGTCGGCGACCGCCACGCTGACCAGGGAGGCCCAGGCGAGCAGCATGTGGCGGGCGTTCAGCGCGCTGACCCAGCCCCACATGCGGTAGCGCACGGGGTGCTTGGAGAAATTGCGCAGCCGGCCGCCGACGATGTGCCGGCAGGAGTGGCAGGAGAGGGTGTACGCCCAGATCAGGGCGATGTTGGCGAGCAGCACGAGCGTGCCGAGCCCCATGTGACCCCACTCGCCCCGCGCGTCGCGGAAGCCGAGGACGGTGTCGTACGTGAGGATGCCCGCGACGATCACCGCGAAGTAGAAGAAGTAGCGGTGGACGTTCTGCAGGATCAGCGGGAAGCGGGTCTCGCCGGTGTACTTCTTGTGCGGCTCCGCGACCGCGCAGGCCGGGGGCGAGGCCCAGAAGCCGCGGTAGTAAGCCTTGCGGTAGTAGTAGCAGGTCAGCCGGAAGCCCAGCGGGAAGATCAGGACCAGCAGGGCCGGCGACAGGCCCCACCAGGAGCCGAAGAGGCCCCAGTCCGCGCCGTCCTTCATGGGGACGCAGTTCTTCGCGATGCAGGGGGAGTAGAACGGCGAGACGTACGGGGCGGCGTAGTAGTCGCCGTTCGCGAAGGCGCGCCAGGTGGAGTAGACGACGAACGCCAGCAGCCCGGCGGCCGTGGCCGCGGGCGCGAGCCACCAGCGGTCGGTGCGCAGGTGGCGGGGGGCGATCGAGGCGCGCGACGCGTGGTGCACGCCACCGGGGGACTGGCTGGGGGCGGTGGCGGTGCCTGTCCGGGGATCGGTACCAGTGGCCAAAGTGGGACTCCGGGGAGGAGTGGGTGGTCGGTGTCTCGCCGCGCTGCCCGGGGGTGTCAGGGGGCGTGCCGGTCGCGGGCCCCGAGCCCCTCCTCGTCGGCGTCCTTCCACAGCGAGGCGTCGTACGGGGCGTCGGGCACCGGGACCGGCTCGGGGCGGGGCTGGCCGGTGGCGTGGGCGGAGCGCAGGAGCGTGACGCTCTCGCGCAGGTGGGCGGCGTCGGTGCGCACGCGCCGCAGCTCAAGGTCCCGGGTGCCCAGGAGGGGTTCCAGCCGGGCGAGCGCGCGGCCGAGGTCGTCCAGGCAGCGCTGGACTGCCGTCACTTCATCGTTCAGGGACATGGGTCCTTGCCCTCACTTCCGCGATCGGCGGTTGCGGGTGACGACGGTGTTGCGACAGTGAGTGTCGCGCGTCACACCCCTCCGGGGGAAGATAGCGTTCGCGATCGCGCCGTCGGGGGAGGCGCCGCACCACGTTCGGGGGCCTGGGCGCCGTTCCGCCACGTGGGTGGCGTGCGGCCCGGCGGCGCCGTGTCGGCGCCCCTTCGCCATGCCCGTCGCTTTGAGTGGTTGTCGGTAGATGCGATCAACCGCGCATTGCGCCGGACGAGCCATCCGGCGGCAGCCCAGTCCGGCGGAGGTATCCCATGGCCCCCCTCTCGGCACCCCTGACGACCCTGACCCGGTCCCGCACGGGCCGCTCCGCCGTGCTGCTCGCCGCGGGCGTCCTGCTCCCGCTGCCCGTCCTGGCCGGCTGCGGCGGCGGGGGCCACGACGGCGCCGAGGGCTCCGTCACCCCGCCGGACATCGCCGCCGCCCCGCGCGCCAAGGTCGCCGACCGCGGCACCCTGCGCTGGGCGGTGGACGCGCTGCCCGCGACCTTCAACACCTTCCAGGCCGACGCCGACCCCACCACCCAGCGCGTCGCCGGAGCGGTGCTGCCCGCGCTGTTCACCATGGACCGGAGCGGGCGCCCGCAGCGCAACGCCGACTACCTCACCTCCGCCACCGTCGCCGAGCGCGAGCCCCGGCAGGTCGTCGTCTACAAGCTCAACCCCAGGGCGGCCTGGAGCGACGGCAAGGCCCTGTCGGCCGCCGACTTCGAGGCCCAGTGGAAGGCGCTGCGCGGCAAGGACAGCGCCTACTGGACGGCGCGCAACGCCGGCTACGACCGGATCGACCGCGTCGAGCGGGGCACGGACGCCCACGAGGTCAAGGTCACCTTCGCCAAGCCCTTCGCCGACTGGGCCTCGCTCTTCACCCCGCTCTACCCGAAGTCCGTGATGGGCAGCCCGGGCGGCTTCAACGACGGCGCCCGCAACGAGCTGAAGGTCTCCGCGGGCCCCTTCCGGGTCGACTCCCGGGACAAGGACGAGGGCACGCTCACGCTCGTACGCGACCCGAAGTGGTGGGGCGACCGGGCCAAGCTCGACCGCCTCGTGCTGCGCGCGGTGCCGCCCGGCGAGCGCGCCGACGAGCTGGCGGACGGCAAGCTCGACCTCGCCGACGTGAGCCCCTCCGTCGCGCACCGGATCATCGCCGCGAACAAGCCGCTGAAGAAGGGGGAGAAGGGGGAGGGGGAGAAGGGCAACCGCGCCGTGGTGGGCAGGCCCCCCGAGGCCGAGGCGCTGCGCGGGCTGACCGTGCGCAAGTCCCTGGAGCCCGCCTACACCCAGCTCGCCCTGAACGGCGCCTCCGGCCCGCTGGCCGACGAGCGGGTGCGCCGCGCGGTCGCCCGCGCCATCGACCGCAAGGACCTCGCCGAGGTGGTGCTGCGCCCGCTGGGCCTGCCCGCCGACCCGCTCGGCAGCCACTTCTACATGGCGGGACAGCAGGGGTACGAGGACAACAGCGACGCCATCGGCGGGCCCGACCCCAAGGCCGCCGAGGCCCTGCTCGGCGACGCGGGCTGGCAGCAGAAGGGCGTCCACGGCTCGGCCCTGTCGAAGAAGCAGGCCGAGGCGGACAAGGCGGGGCGCCCGGACCGCGGCACCGAGCCCACGGAGGACGAGGAGGACACCCGGACCGCCGACGAACCGGCCGCCGAGCCCGGCGAGGAGTCGGCCGCGGAGCGGCAGGAGCGCGAGGAGCGCACGGGCCAGCCCGGCGACGTCGACGAGAAGGCCCCCCGCGACGCCGGCGGCAAGGCCATCGCCGCCCCGGTCCGGATGAAGGACGGCAAGAAGCTCAGCCTCCGCTTCATCCTTCCGGAGGGCGCGGCCGCCGAGCCGCTGCGGGCCGTCGGCGACCGCATCGCCCGGCGCCTGGAGGCGGTCGGCATCCAGACCGACATCACGAAGGTCGCCGACGCGGGCTACTTCAAGGACCACATCGCCGCGGGCAGCTACGACCTCGCCCTCTACTCCTGGCCCACCACGGCCTTCCCCGCGACCGACGCCCGGCCCGTCTTCGCCAAGCCGCAGCCCGCGGCCGACGGCTCGCTGCTGGTGGAGCAGAACTACACCCGGGTCGGCACGGACCAGATCGACCAGCTCTTCGAGCAGGCGTCCACGGAGCTGGACGCGGACGTCTCCCACGACCTGGTCGACCGCGCGGACGCCCGGATCTGGGCGGCGGCCGGCTCCATCCCCCTCTATCAGCGGCCCGAGCTCGTCGCAGCCCGCGGCACCGTGGTCAACGCCGGGGCCTTCGGCTTCGCCACCCCGCGCTACCAGGACCTGGGCTTCCGCGCCTGACCGGGCGCGCGGCCGCCGGAGGGGCTCGTTCCGGCGGCCGGGCCGATGGAATTACCGCAGGTCAGAACACCCGTACGCATCCCCGGGCCGCCGAAGTCGGCGCGGGCCCGTACCATGGAGTTGATAGGCCGTGGCGTGTCCTGCCCGGCAGGCGCGCGTACCGGACCGTACGCGTCGCCATCCACGATTCCGGGAGAAGCGCCGCAAGTGCCCACGCGCCACGACATTCGAAACGTCGCCATCGTCGCCCACGTCGACCACGGCAAGACGACCATCGTCGATGCCATGCTCAAGCAGGCCGGTGCCTTCGCCGCGCACCAGCTCGAGTCCGTCGACGACCGCGTCATGGACTCGAACGACCTGGAGCGTGAGAAGGGCATCACGATCCTCGCCAAGAACACGGCGGTGAAGTATCACCCCAAGGACGGCGGGGACCCGATCACGATCAACATCATCGACACCCCCGGCCACGCCGACTTCGGTGGCGAGGTCGAGCGCGGTCTGTCGATGGTCGACGCGGTCGTGCTGCTCGTCGACGCCTCCGAGGGCCCGCTGCCCCAGACCCGCTTCGTGCTGCGCAAGGCGCTCGCCAAGCGGATGCCGGTCATCCTGTGCATCAACAAGACGGACCGCCCGGACTCCCGCATCGACGAGGTCGTCAACGAGACGTACGACCTCTTCCTCGACCTGGACGCCGACGAGGACCAGATCGAGTTCCCGATCGTCTACGCCTGCGGCCGTGACGGCGTCGCCTCGCTGACCAAGCCGGAGGACGGCACCGTCCCCGCGGACAGCACCAACCTGGAGCCGTTCTTCTCCACGATCCTGGAGCACGTCCCGGCCCCGACGTTCGACGAGGAGGCGCCGCTCCAGGCGCACGTCACCAACCTCGACGCCGACAACTTCCTCGGCCGCATCGCGCTGCTCCGCGTCGAGCAGGGCGAGCTGCGCAAGGGCCAGACGGTCGCGTGGATCAAGCGTGACGGCACCATCGCCAACGTCCGCATCACCGAGCTGATGATGACCGAGGCCCTCACCCGCAAGCCCGCCGAGATGGCCGGCCCGGGTGACATCTGCGCCGTCGCCGGTATCCCCGACATCATGATCGGCGAGACCCTGGCCGACCCGGAGAACCCGATCGCGCTGCCGCTGATCACGGTCGACGAGCCGGCGATCTCCATGACCATCGGCACCAACACCTCGCCGCTGGTCGGCCGTGGCGGCACCGGCAAGGGCGCGGATGCCAAGTCCGCGGTCAAGGACCGCAAGGTCACCGCCCGCCAGGTCAAGGACCGCCTGGACCGCGAGCTGGTCGGTAACGTCTCGCTGCGCGTCCTGGACACCGAGCGCCCCGACGCCTGGGAGGTGCAGGGCCGCGGTGAGCTGGCGCTGGCCATCCTGGTCGAGCAGATGCGCCGCGAGGGCTTCGAGATGACGATCGGCAAGCCGCAGGTCGTCACCAAGCAGGTCGACGGCAAGACCTACGAGCCGGTCGAGCGCCTGACGGTCGACGTGCCCGAGGAGCACATGGGCGCGGTCACGCAGCTCATGGGCACCCGCAAGGGCCGGATGGACAACATGTCCAACCACGGCTCCGGCTGGGTCCGCATGGAGTTCGTCGTCCCGTCCCGCGGCCTGATCGGCTTCCGTACGGAGTTCCTGACGAACACCCGCGGCACCGGCATCGCCCACTCCATCCACGAGGGCCACGAGCCGTGGTTCGGCGAGCTGAAGACCCGTAACAACGGCTCCCTGGTCGCCGACCGCGCCGGTGCCGTCACCGCCTTCGCGATGACGAACCTCCAGGAGCGCGGCGTCCTCTTCACGGACCCGGGCACCGAGGTCTACGAGGGCATGATCGTCGGCGAGAACTCCCGCGCCGACGACATGGACGTCAACATCACCAAGGAGAAGAAGCTCACCAACATGCGCTCCTCCTCCGCCGACTCCTTCGAGGCGATCGTCCCGCCGCGCAAGCTGTCGCTGGAGCAGTCCCTGGAGTTCTGCCGCGACGACGAGTGCGTCGAGGTGACCCCGGAGGCCGTCCGCATCCGCAAGGTCGTCCTGGACCAGAAGGAGCGCGGCCGCACCGCCTCCCGCGCCAAGCGCTGACGCGTCTGACGCACCGGCAGTTTTCCTGGGGCCCGGCTTCACCACTTTCACCGGTGGTGGCGCCGGGCCTCTGGCATGCTCGGGGTGGGCACCGCCGGCCTTTCGGGCAAGTGATTAAGTGCCAGGTTTACCCCACGAGTGTCCGAATAGCGGACAGACAACAGCAGTTGTTGTGTTAACAGTCCGTTTCGCGGGTGTCTGTCTCTCCTCGCTTTGTCCGGATTTCGGACAGGCGAATGTGATCGATGTGACCAAAGCGAGACCCTTTAAGTGTGGTTTACAAGCCGGACGTACTCAATAGTTGGGTTCATTGAGCTCGGGTCAATGGGTCACGCGCTGTGGGGAGCGCCGACTCACGAGCACACTCGGGGTACCGGTTCCGTCTCCGCTGTCAGGGGTGTCAGCGTGGGACCGGTGCCTCTCTTGTAGTGGACAGTGGACTCCTGAGGAGGCATACCCATGCGCGGTGCCAAGAGTGCGAAGTGGGTCACAAGCGCGATAGTCGTGGCCATGGCCGCGACGGCTTGTGGCGGTGGATCCGACAGCTCGTCAGACTCGGGCAAACCCCAGGGTTATGTCTCCATGGACAACGGTGAGCCGCAGAACCCGCTCATCCCCTCGGACGTCAACGAGACCTTCGGCCACCAGGTCGTCACCGCGCTCTACTCGCCGCTGGTGAAGTTCGGCGACCAGGGCAAGATCGTGAACGACGCCGCCGAGAAGATCTCGACGGAGGACTCCAAGACCTGGACGATCAAGATCAAGTCCGGCTGGACGTTCCACAACGGCGAGAAGGTCACCTCGCAGTCGTACATCGACGCGTGGAACTGGGCCGCCAACGTCAAGAACAACCAGAAGGACAGCCTCTGGTTCAACGACATCAAGGGCTACGAGGACGTCCACCCGGAGAAGGGCGACCCGAAGGCCGACAAGATGTCGGGCCTCAAGGCCGTGGACGAGACCACCTTCACGGTCGAACTCGGCCACGCCGTCCCGTACTTCGAGTACAAGCTGGGCTACGTGCCGTTCATGCCGCAGTCGAAGGAGTTCTTCAAGGACCCCAAGGCGGCCGGCCAGAAGCCGATCGGCCAGGGCCCGTACAAGTTCGAGAAGTGGGAGCACAAGAAGCTCATCCAGGTCGGCGTCTACGACGGCTACAAGGGTGACGACAAGCCCAAGAACAAGGGCGTGCAGTTCAAGGCGTATTCGACCGTCGAGGCCGCCTACCAGGACCTGCTCTCCGACAACCTCGACGTGATCCGCCAGGTCGGCCCCAAGGACCTGCCGAAGTACAAGTCGGACCTGGGCGACCGGGCGATCGATCAGCCCTACGCGGCCGTTCAGAGCATCGTCCCGGCCTTCTACAGCGAGCCGTTCAAGAACGTCAACCCCAAGGTGCTCCAGGGCCTGTCGATGGCCATCGACAGGCCGACCATCACCAAGACGGTCCTCAACAACACCCGCGTCCCCGCCACGAGCTTCACGGCGCCGGGTGTCATGGGCAACCAGACCGACCTCGGCGTCGACGTCTTCAAGTTCGACCCGACGAAGGCCAAGGAGCTCATCAAGGAGGGCGGCGGCGTCCCGGGCAACAAGATCTGGATCCAGTACAACGGTGACGGTGGCCACAAGGAGTGGATCACCGCCGTGTGCCAGAACATCCGCCAGAACACCGGCATCGAGTGCCTCGGCGACGCCAAGCCGGACTTCCAGGCCGACCTCGACGCCCGCGACCAGAAGCAGGTCAAGGCGATGTACCGCGGTGGCTGGGTCGCCGACTACCCGCTGAACGTCAACTTCATGCGTGAGCTCTACCGCAGCGACGCCGAGGCCAACAGCGGCCACTTCTCGGACAAGGGCATCGACGAGCTCTTCGACAAGGGCGACAACGCCAAGACCCTGGACGAGTCGGTCAAGCTCTACCAGGAGGCCGAGAAGGCCATGGCGCAGAAGATGCCGGCCATCCCGCTGTGGAACTACAAGGCCAACGCCGGGTTCTCCAAGAAGGTCGAGAACGTGAAGTTCGACTTCCGCGGCGACCCGGTCGTCACCGAGATCACCCCCAAGTAGTCCCCGCACTCGCGGAACCATCCGCAACCGGTTCCCCCGCCACCCCCGTAATCCGGTACGGGCGGGAAGGTTCCGGGGGCCGCCCGGCAGCCCGGCTGCCGGCGCGGCCCCCGGTGCCGTCGTTATCCATATGGAGGCACCATGGGGCGCTTTGTCGCGCGGCGACTGCTCCAGATGATCCCGGTCTTCCTGGGGTCAACCTTGCTGATCTTCCTCATGATGCACGCCCTGCCCGGTGATCCCGTGCGGGCGATGTGGGGAGAGCAGGCCATCGACACGACGCAGATCGCCCGGGTCAAGCACGACCTCGGGCTCGACCTGCCGCTCTGGCACCAGTACTGGAACTACCTGAGCGGGCTGTTCCAGGGCGACTTCGGCACCCAGATAGCCAGTCAGAGACCTGTGGCCGATGTGATCGCCGATGCCTTTCCGGTGACCATCCGACTGGCGCTGTTCGCGTTCGTCTTCACCGTGGTCGTCGGCATCAGCCTCGGTGTGCTGGCCGGCCTGCGCGCCGATCGCTGGCTGGACAAGGGGGTGCTCTTCTTCACCCTGTTGCTGGTGTCCGTGCCGTCCTTCGTGCTCGGCTACGCGTTCCAGTTCCTGTTCGCCATGAAGCTGGGATGGCTGACGCCCACGGTCCAGAACTCCGAGGACTTCGGGCAGTTGTTCATGCCGGCCGTCGTGCTGGGCTCGTTGTCCCTCGCGTACGTCACCAGGCTGACCCGGACCTCCATCGCGGAGAACATGCGCGCGGACTACATCCGTACCGCCGTCGCCAAGGGACTGCCGCGGCGCCGCGTCGTCGGCGTGCACCTGCTGCGCAACTCGCTGATCCCCGTGGTGACGTTCCTCGGCACCGACCTCGGTGCCCTGCTGGGAGGCGCCGTCGTCACCGAGGGCATCTTTAACATCAACGGTGTCGGACGCGTCATCTACGAGGCGCTCAACCGTCACGAGGGCTCCACCGTCACCGGTGTCGCCACTCTGCTCATCATCGTCTATCTCCTGGCCAGCCTGATCGTCGACCTGCTTTACGCGGTCCTGGACCCGAGGATCCGTTATGCCTGAGGCAACCGAAGGCACCGTCATGACGCCGTCGGCCGCTGAGGAGAAGGTCGTGAAGGCGGACAACACGCCCAAGAGTGGCGGCAGTTCGAGCGGCAAGCCGCGCAGTCTGTGGTCCGACGCCTGGCGTGACCTCCGCCGCAACCCGTTGTTCGTCGCGTCCGCCGTGCTGATCCTGCTGCTCCTGGTGATGACCGTTGCCCCGGGACTGTTCACCGACACCTCGCCGCGCGACGGGAACCTGAGCGGTTCCTTCCTCAAGCAGCCGGACTACGGCAACGTCTTCTCGGGCGACTGGCTCGGCTACGACGGCCAGGGCCGCAGCATCTGGGCGCGCATGGTCTACGGCGCGCGGGCCTCCGTGACCGTCGGAGTCGTGGTCACGCTCGCCGTCACCCTCTTCGGCGGTCTCGTCGGCATGCTGGCCGGATATTTCGGCGGCTGGTTCGACAGCCTGCTCTCCCGGATCACCGACATCTTCGCGGGCATCCCCTTCCTGCTCGGCGCCATGGTCGCGCTCACCTCCTTCGACGTACGCTCCGTCTGGGTGGTCTCGGGGGCACTGGCCTTCCTGGGCTGGACGCAGATCGCCCGTGTCATGCGTGGGTCGGTGATCTCCTGCAAGCAGTCGGACTACGTCGTGGCAGCCAAGGCCCTCGGCGCCGGCACCAGCAGGATCCTGCTGCGGCACATCCTGCCCAATGCCGTCGCACCGGTGATCGTGGTCGCGACCATCGCGCTCGGCGGCTACATCTCGTCCGAGGCCACGCTGTCCTACCTGGGCATCGGCCTGGCCGACCCGGCCATCTCCTGGGGCATCGACATCTCCGCCGGCAAGGACCAGTTGCGCAACGCGCCGCACGTCCTGCTGTTCCCGGCGCTGATGGTCTCGATCACGGTGCTGGCCTTCATCATGCTCGGCGATGCGGTCCGCAACGCCCTCGACCCCAAGCTGCGCTGAGGGAGGCGTACGTGACCGACAAGAACGCCCAGAAAGCGCCCCTGCTCGAAGTCCGTGACCTGCACGTGGAGTTCCACACCCGCGACGGCGTCGCCAAGGCCGTCAACGGTGTCAACTACTCCGTGGACTCCGGCGAGACGCTCGCCGTGCTCGGCGAGTCCGGCTCCGGCAAGTCCGTGACGGCGCAGGCCATCATGGGCATCCTCGACATGCCGCCCGGGAAGATCCCGCAGGGTGAGATCCTCTTCCGCGGCCAGGACATGCTGAAGATGTCCCCCGAGGAGCGGCGGAAGATCCGGGGTGCCAAGATCGCCATGATCTTCCAGGACGCCCTGTCCTCCCTGAACCCGGTGCTCAGCGTCGGCTATCAGCTCGGTGAGATGTTCCGGGTGCACAAGGGGATGTCCAAGAAGGAGGCCAGGGCCAAGGCCATCGAGCTGATGGACCGGGTGCGCATCCCGGCGGCCAAGGAGCGGGTGGGCGACTATCCGCACCAGTTCTCCGGCGGCATGCGCCAGCGCATCATGATCGCGATGGCGCTGGCCCTGGAGCCCGACCTGATCATCGCGGACGAGCCCACCACGGCCCTGGACGTGACCGTCCAGGCGCAGGTGATGGACCTGCTGGCCGAGCTCCAGCGCGAGTTCAACATGGGCCTCATCCTCATCACCCACGACCTGGGTGTCGTCGCGGACGTCGCCGACAAGATCGCCGTGATGTACGCGGGCCGCATCGTCGAGACCGCGCCCGTCCACGAGCTCTACAAGCGTCCCGCCCACCCCTACTCGCGCGGCCTGCTGGACTCGATCCCGCGGCTGGACCAGAAGGGGCAGGAGCTCTACGCGATCAAGGGGCTGCCGCCCAACCTGCTCGCCATCCCGAGCGGGTGCGCGTTCAACCCCCGCTGTCCCCAGGCACAGGACATCTGCCGTACGGACGTGCCCGCCCTGCACCAGGTGACCGAGCGGGACGGCGCGTCGCTCGCCGGCCGCGGCAGCGCGTGCCACTTCTGGAAGGAGACGATCCATGGCTGAGACCGGCAAGAAGGACGAGGCCGTGGCGGAGCCGACGCCCAATGTCTCCGAGGTCGTCGCCACCGACGCGAGCACGACCGCGGAGGTCGCGGCGGTCCTCGACGCCCCCGTGGACCGCGGTGAGCCCATCCTCCAGGTCCGCAACCTCGTCAAGCACTTCCCGCTGACGCAGGGCATCCTCTTCAAGCGGCAGGTCGGCGCCGTCAAGGCCGTCGATGGCATCACCTTCGACCTCTACCAGGGCGAGACGCTCGGCATCGTCGGCGAGTCCGGCTGCGGCAAGTCGACGGTCGCCAAGCTGCTGATGACCCTGGAGACGGCCACCTCGGGTGAGGTCTTCTACAAGGGCCAGGACATCACCAAGCTGTCCGGGCGCGCGCTGAAGGCCGTGCGCCGCAACATCCAGATGGTCTTCCAGGACCCCTACACCTCGCTCAACCCCCGGATGACCGTCGGTGACATCATCGGCGAGCCCTTCGAGATCCACCCCGAGGTGGCCCCGAAGGGCGACCGGCGCAAGCGGGTGCAGGAGCTGCTGGACGTCGTCGGGCTCAACCCCGAATACATCAACCGCTACCCGCACCAGTTCTCCGGCGGCCAGCGCCAGCGCATCGGCATCGCCCGCGGCCTCGCGCTCAACCCGGAGATCATCGTCTGCGACGAGCCGGTCTCCGCGCTGGACGTCTCCGTGCAGGCGCAGGTCATCAACCTGATGGAGAAGCTCCAGGACGAGTTCAACCTCTCCTACATCTTCATCGCGCACGACCTGTCCATCGTCCGGCACATCTCCGACCGGGTCGGCGTGATGTACCTCGGCAAGATGGCCGAGATCGGCACGGACGCGCAGATCTACGAGCACCCGACGCACCCCTACACCCAGGCGCTGCTCTCCGCCGTGCCCGTGCCCGACCCGGAGGCGCGCGAGGGCCGGGAGCGGATCATCCTGACCGGCGACGTGCCCTCCCCGGCGAACCCGCCGTCCGGCTGCCGCTTCCGCACGCGCTGCTGGAAGGCGCAGGACAGGTGCGCGGAGGAGCTCCCGCTGCTCGCGATTCCCGAGGTCTACCAGGGCAAGGACACCCCGGCCGCGCACGAGTCGGCGTGCCACTTCGCCGAGGAGCGGCAGGTGGTTCCGGCGGCGTAGCCGTCCGCACACCCCGGGCCGGGATCCGTCCCGGGCCTTTGTCCCCGTGAACGCCGGGCGGGCCGGATCTCCGGCCCGCCCGGCGTTCACGCGTGCCCGCACTCACGCATACGGGCGGTTTCTGCGCCACCCGGCACCCAGAGAGCCTCATGAAGTCACCACATGGGGTGTTATCTCGTCCTAAGCAAGGCTGAGGACGAGGAGGGCCCCATGCGGGGAGTCGCGTGTGTCCGGTGGGGCGTCTGTGTGGTGGCGATGGCGCTGGTGGCGTCGGGGTGCGGGGGAGGCAGCAGCGACGGCGCCGGGGTCGTGCGGGCCTCCTGGGGGGATCCGCAGAATCAGCTGGAGCCCGCCGACACCAACGAGGTCCAGGGCGGCAAGGTGCTGGACATGATCTTCCGCGGGCTCAAGCGGTACGACCCCAGGAGCGGCGCGGCGGAGAACGTGCTCGCCGACCGGATCGAGACCTCCGACCAGCAGAATTTCACCATCACCGTCAAGGACGGCTGGACCTTCAGCAATGGCGAGAAGGTCACCTCGAAATCCTTCGTGGACGCCTGGAACTACGCGGCCCTGATCGACAACAAACAGAAGAACGCCTCCTTCTTCGCGTATATCGACGGCTACGAAAAGGTCCACCCGGCCAGTGGGACGGCGACCTCGAAGACTCTCCCCGGCCTGTCCGTGAAGGACGACAGGACCTTCACGGTCAAGCTGCGGACGAAGTTCTCCACCTGGCCCGACACCCTCGGCTACGCCGCCTACGCCCCGCTGCCCGCGGCCTTCTTCGAGAACCACGCCGCCTGGCTGAAGAAGCCCATCGGCAACGGCCCGTACGTCATCGACTCCTACAACAAGGGTTCGTCGATGAAGCTCCTGAAATGGGACGCCTATCCGGGCCCCGACAAGGCGCAGAACAAGGGCGTGGAACTGCGGGTCTACACCGACAACAACACCGCTTACACCGATCTCCAGGCCGGGAACCTCGACCTGGTCGACGACATTCCGAGCGCCCAGCTGAAGAACGTCAAGAAGGACCTCGGTGACCGCTACATCAACCAGCCGGCCGGCATCATCCAGACCCTGGCCTTCCCGATGTACGACCCGGCCTGGTCGAAGCCCGGGATGGAGAAGGTCCGCCGGGGGCTGTCCATGGCCGTCAACCGCGACCAGATCACCGATCAGATCTACCGCAAGACCCGCACCCCCGCGACCGACTGGACCTCCCCGGCCCTCGGCGAGGCGGGCGGCTACAAATCGGGCCTGTGCGGTGACGCCTGCACCTACGACGCCGCCATGGCGAAGAAGCTGATCCAGGACGGCGGCGGGCTGCCCGGCGGCCGGGTCACCCTCACCTCCAATGTCGACACCGGCTCGCACCGCGTGTGGATGGACGCCGTCTGCAACAGCATCAACAACGCCCTGGGCAACGACCGGGCGTGCACCGTCAACCCCATCGGCACCTTCGCGGACTTCCGGAACCAGACCGCCGAGCAGCGGATGACCGGGCCCTTCCGCTCGGGCTGGCAGATGGACTACCCGCTCATCCAGAACTTCCTGCAACCGCTCTACTACACCGACGCCTCGTCGAACTACGGGAAATTCTCGGACCCGCGGTTCGACAAGCTCGTCGACGAGGCCAACGCGGAAAGCTCGGCGGACAAGGCGGACGCCACGTTCCAGGACGCCGAGAAGATCCTCGCCGAGCAGATGCCGGCCATTCCGCTGTGGTACCAGAACGGCAGCGCCGGCTATTCCGAGAAGCTCTCCGAGGTCACGCTCAATCCCTTCAGCGTGCCCGTCTACGAGCAGATCAAGGTCAGCTGACGAGCCTTCGTACGGACCGGGAGGCCCGGCCCGACCGGGCCTCCCGCCACGACCCCCGGAGCCCTCATGGGACGGTATGTGATCCGGCGGCTGCTCCAGATGATCCCGGTGTTCATCGGCAGCACGTTCCTGATCTTCTTCATGGTCTACACGCTGGGCGACCCCGTCGCCGCGCTCTTCGGCGACAAGGCGCCCGACCCCGCGACCGCCGCGCGGATCCGCCAGGAGCTCTATCTCGACGCGCCGCTGTGGAAGCAGTACCTGCACTACATGGGGCAGATCCTCACCGGTGACTTCGGCACGGCCTTCAACGGCCAGAAGGTCACCGAGCTGATGGCGGGCGCCTTTCCGGTGACGCTGCGCCTCACGCTCACCGCCATCGTCTTCGAGATCGTCGTGGGCCTCGTGCTCGGCGTCCTCAGCGGGCTGCGCCGCGGCCGCTCGGTGGACACCTCGGTGCTGCTGCTCACCCTCGTCGTGGTCTCCATCCCGACCTTCGTCAGCGGCTATGTGCTGCAGTTCCTCTTCGGCGTGAGATGGGGGCTGGCCTCGCCGTCGGTCTCGCCCGACGCCCCGCTCGACGAGCTGCTCCTGCCGGGGGTGGTGCTGGGCCTGACCTCGCTGGCGTACGTCACCCGGCTGACGCGGACGTCCATCGCGGAGAACTCCCGCGCGGACTACATCCGCACGGCCGTCGCCAAGGGCCTGCCGCGGGGCCGGATCATCACCCGGCACCTGCTGCGCAACTCCCTGATCCCCGTCGTCACCTTCATCGGCACCGACATCGGGGCGCTGATGGGCGGCGCCATCGTCACCGAGCGGATCTTCAACATCCACGGCGTCGGCTACCAGTTGTTCCAGGGCATCCTGCGGCAGAACTCGCCGACCGTGGTGGGCTTCGTGACGATCCTGGTCATCGTCTTCCTGGTGGCCAATCTGCTGGTCGACCTCCTCTACGCCGTGCTCGACCCGAGGATCCGCTATGCCTGAGTCCCCCGAGCCGCAGGACGCCATCACCCCCGCCGGGGGCGGCGCGATGAGCCTGGCCACCAGCGAGGCGGAGACGCTGGAGAAGGGCCCGCCGCCGACCGCCGGCGTGCCCACGGGCAAGCCCCGCAGCCTGTGGTCGGACGCCTGGCAGGACCTGCGCCGCAACCCCGTCTTCGTGGTCTCGGCGCTGATCATCCTCTTTCTGGTCCTGATCGCCGTCTGGCCGGAGATGATCGCGAGCGGGAACCCGCTCCAGTGCGACCTCGCCAAGGCCCAGGACGGTTCCGCGCCCGGCCACCCCTTCGGCTACGACGCCCAGGGCTGCGACGTCTACACCCGTACGGTCCACGGCGCGCGCGCCTCCATCACCGTCGGCATCTGCGCCACGGCCGGGGCCACCCTGCTCGGCAGCGTCCTCGGCGGGCTCGCGGGCTTCTACGGCGGCTGGTGGGACGCGCTGCTCTCCCGCCTCGCCGACGTCTTCTTCGGCATCCCGATCATCCTGGGCGGGCTGGTCTTCCTCTCGGTGGTCACCAGCGGATCGGTGTGGCCCGTCGTCGGGTTCATCGTGCTGCTGGGCTGGCCGCAGATCTCCCGCATCGCCCGCGGCGCCGTCGTCACCGCGAAGCAGAACGACTACGTCCAGGCCGCGCGGGCGCTCGGCGCCGGCAACGGGCGGATGCTGCTGCGGCACATCGCGCCCAACGCCGTGGCGCCGGTCATCGTCGTGGCGACCATCGCGCTCGGCACCTACATCGCCCTGGAGGCGACGCTGTCCTTCATCGGCGTCGGGCTCAAACCGCCCACCGTCTCCTGGGGCATCGACATCTCCAACGCCTCCGTCCAGATCCGCAACGCCCCGCACATGCTGCTGTGGCCCGCGGGAGCACTGAGCATCACGGTGCTGGCGTTCATCATGCTCGGCGACGCGGTGCGCGACGCCCTCGACCCCAAACTGCGCTGAGGAGCGGGCGGATGGAGCACCAGGAAGCACAGCCGGTCCTGCTGGACGTACGCGACCTCCAGGTCGAGTTCCGCACCCGCGAGGGCGTGGCCAAGGCGGTCAACGGCGTCGACTACAGCGTCCGGGAGGGCGAGACACTCGCCGTGCTGGGGGAGTCGGGCTCGGGCAAGTCGGTGACCGCACAGGCGATCATGGGCATCCTCGACTCACCACCGGGCCATGTCACCGGCGGCCAGGTCTTCTTCCGCGGCCAGGACCTGCTGACCATGCCCGCCGAGACGCGCCGCCGCGTACGGGGCGCCAAGCTCGCCATGATCTTCCAGGACGCCCTCTCCTCGCTCAACCCCGTGCTGAGCGTGGGCGCCCAGCTCAGCGAGATGTTCGAGGTGCACGAGGGGATGACCCGCAAGGACTCGCGGGCCAAGGCGGTCCAGCTGATGGACCGGGTCCGCATCCCGGCGGCCAAGGACCGGGTGGGCGACTACCCGCACCAGTTCTCCGGCGGCATGCGCCAGCGCATCATGATCGCGATGGCGATCGCCCTGGAACCCGCCCTCGTCATCGCGGACGAGCCCACCACGGCCCTGGACGTGACCGTCCAGGCGCAGGTGATGGACCTGCTGGCCGAGCTCCAGCGCGAGTACGACATGGGTCTCGTCCTCATCACCCACGACCTGGGTGTCGTGGCGGACGTCGCCGACAAGATCGCCGTGATGTACGCGGGCCGCATCGTCGAGACCGCCCCCGTCCTCGACCTCTACGCCGCGCCCGCCCACCCCTATACCCGTGGCCTCCTCGACTCCATCCCGCGCCTGGACCGCAAGGGCAAGCAGCTCTACGCGATCAAGGGGCTGCCGCCCAACCTGACCGCCATCCCGCCCGGCTGCCCCTTCAACCCCCGCTGCCCCCGCGCCCAGGACATCTGCCGCACCGACCGGCCACCGCTCTTCACCGTCGCCCCCGGCCGGACCAGCGCCTGCCACTTCTGGAAGGACACCCTCGATGAGAGCTGACGGCGAGGTGATCCTGGAGGTACGCGACCTCGTCAAGCACTACCCGCTGACCCAGGGCATCGTCTTCCAGCGGCAGGTCGGCGCCGTCCAGGCGGTCTCCGGCGTCTCCTTCGACCTGCGGCGCGGCGAGACGCTCGGCATCGTCGGCGAGTCCGGCTGCGGCAAGTCGACGGTCGCCAAGCTGCTGGTCAGCCTGGAACGGCCGACGAGCGGGCGGATCCGCTACAAAGGAGAGGACATCACCCGGCTGTCCGGGCGGGCGCTCAAGGCCGTGCGCCGCAACATCCAGATGGTCTTCCAGGACCCCTACACCTCGCTCAACCCCCGGATGACGGTGGGCGACATCATCGGCGAACCTTTCGAGATCCACCCCGAGGTGGCGCCCAGGGGCAGCCGGCGGCAGAAGGTCCGCGACCTGCTGGACGTCGTCGGCCTCAACCCCGAATACATCAACCGCTACCCGCACCAGTTCTCCGGCGGCCAGCGCCAGCGCATCGGCATCGCCCGCGGGCTCGCGCTGCGCCCGGAGATCATCGTCTGCGACGAGCCGGTCTCCGCGCTGGACGTCTCCGTGCAGGCCCAGGTCGTCAACCTCCTGGAGCGGCTCCAGGACGAGTTCGACCTGTCGTACGTCTTCATCGCCCACGACCTGTCCGTGGTCCGGCACATCTGCGACCGGGTCGCGGTGATGTATCTCGGGCGGCTCGCGGAGGTGGGCACGGACGAGCAGATCTACGAGCACCCGACGCACCCCTACACCCAGGCCCTGCTCTCCGCCGTCCCCGTCCCGGACCCCCGGGCCCGCGCGCGCCGCGACCGGATCCTGCTGGCCGGCGACGTGCCCTCGCCCGCGGCGCCGCCGTCCGGGTGCCGCTTCCGGACGCGGTGCTGGAAGGCGCGGGCGAAGTGCGCGGAGGTGGTGCCGCCACTGGAGGTGCCGGACTGGTTCCGGGAGGGGGGTTGGGGGGCTACGCATGAGTCCGCGTGCCACTTCGCCGAGGAGCGGAGGGTTGTGCCGGGGGGTGGGTGAGGGGGGCTGCCGGCCTGCGGCGCTTTTTCCCCTGCCCGCCGCGGGCGCGAGGCGGCCCGCGGCCGACGTCATCCCGACAGCGCCGGGTCCAGGATCACCTCCCGGTCGCGCTCCACCGTCGGCGGCTCCGGGAAGTGGCATGCCGTCAAATGAGCTGAGCCGCTCCCTTCCAGGCGCACAAGCGAAGGCTCCTCCGACGCACACCGGGCCTGCGCCTTCCAGCACCGCGTCCGGAAGCGGCACCCCGAGGGCGGGCTGATGGGGGAGGGGACGTCGCCCGCCAGGCGGATCCGTTCGCGGACCGGCGAGCCCGCGGTGAAGCCCTCCGGGACCGCGGACAGCAGCGCGTGGGTGTAAGGGTGGCGCGGGCGGCGGTAGATGTCGTCGCGGTCGCCCACCTCGACGATGCGCCCGAGGTACATCACGGCGACGCGCTGCGAGAAGTGCCGGACCACGGCGAGGTCGTGGGCGATGAAGAGGAAGGCGATGCCGAGCTCGCGCTGGAGGGAGCGGAGCAGGTTGACCACCTGCGCCTGGATGGACACGTCGAGCGCGGACACCGGCTCGTCCGCCACCACCAGCCGCGGCTCCAGGGCGAGCGCGCGGGCCACCCCGATGCGCTGCCGCTGGCCGCCGGAGAACTCGTGCGGGAAGCGGTTGTAGTGCTCGGGGCTGAGCCCCACGGTCTCCAGGAGCTCGCGCACGCGCGCCTCGCGGCCGCCGGGCGGCCGGATGCCGTTGATCTCCATGGGTCCGGAGATGATCCGGCCGACGGTCTGCCGGGGGTTCAGGGACGCGTACGGGTCCTGGAAGATCATCTGGATCTGGGCGCGGACCGGCGCCAGCTCCGTACGCGACGCGTGGGTGATGTCGCGGCCCTGATAGGTGATCCGGCCGGCCGTGGGCTCCAGCAGGCGGGTGAGCAGCCGCCCGGTGGTGGACTTGCCGCAGCCCGACTCGCCGACCAGGCCGAAGCTCTCGCCCGCCCGTACGGTCAGGTCGATGCCGTCCACGGCCTGCACCGCCCCCACCTTCCGGCGGAACGGGAAGCCGCCCATGATCGGGAAGTGCTTGGTCAGCCCCTCGGCGACGAGCAGCGGCTCGCCCGGGGACACCTGGTCGCTCATTACGGGACCATCCTTTCTGCAGCCCTCACGAGTAGGGTTGTGACCTCTCGGTCCCGGTGGGTGCACGGCCATGTTCGCGAGCCGCTCGACGGCCACGATGAGTTCCGCCGGCCCCACCGGGCCGAGGCCGTCTGATCGGCTTCAGGGACACGCCCCGCAGAGGGCCGATTAATGAGCTCCCGGCAGACGTCCTCACCACCGAGCAGGTGCTCCGAGTACGACACAGGAGTGCTTCTTTCGTGTACATCGGCTGGGACTGGGCCACCG
>NZ_JBIRVR010000015.1:0-173266 GCF_044387105.1 Streptomyces sp. NPDC020379 | reverse complement strand
AGACTCCGTGAAATCCAGTACCGCAGCGAAATCATCGACGGCTGCCTCACCGGAACCGGACTCACCCTCACGACACCACACCAACAAAGTCAGTAACGACCTGGACAATGAATCCCAGTTGGCCCACGTGGACGCCCTGATCTACGGCAGGTCCTACCTGGCGGTGGGCGTGGGCGATGACGGGGCCCCGCTGCTGTCGGTGGAATCGCCGCAGCACATGAGCGTGGACTACGACGTCCGTACCCGCACCCTGCGCGCAGCCTTGCGCTTGGTGTCCGCTGGTTCCCAGCGATCGGCGACGCTCTACCTGCCCGACCAGACCGTCTACCTGGAAGGCTCCGGGACCGGCTGGTCGGTGACCGACCGCCGACCGCATCAGCTCGGCGTCGTCCCGGTCGTCCGCCTCGCCAACCGCCAGAGGACTGCCGACCGCGCAGGCTCCTCCGAGATCACCGAGGAGGTGCGCGCCCTCACCGACGCCGCGTGCCGAACTCTCCTCGGCCAAGAGGTCGCTAGAGAATTCTTTGCCGCCCCGCAACGCTACGTACTGGGCGCGTCGGAAGGCTCGTTCCAGGGGCCGGACGGCACCCAGCGGAGCGCGTGGGAGACCTACATAGGCCGCTACCTCGCGCTGGAGCGCGACGAGGACGGCGCGGTCCCCGAGGTCGGGCAGTTCCCCGCCTACGACCCGGCCGTCTACGGCCGCATCATCGACACGTACGCCCGCCTCATGGCTGGGGCGACCGCGCTACCCGCGCACATGCTCGGCTATACCACCGACAACCCCGCGTCGGCGGAGGCCATCCGCTCCTCGGAGGCCCGGTTGATCAAGAAGGCCGAGCGTCGGCAGCGGGCTTTCTCCGCCCCCTGGTCGCAGGCTATGCGCCTGGCCCTACGGCTGACCGGCGCCGAGCAGGTGCCGGTGGTCGAGGTGCAGTGGCGCGACGCCGCTACCCCCACGGTGGCCGCGCAGGCGGACGCCACGACGAAGCTGGTGTCCGCGGGCATCCTGCCGGCGGAGTCCGAGGTCACCCTTGAACGTGCCGGGATCGACCGTGCCCAGCGCCTGCGGATCGTCCACGACCGCCGCCGCGCCGCCGGGAACGCCGTACTTGAGGACCTGGCCCGCACCTTCACCACCGATGGCCCCCGGCCGGACCAGGCGGAGGCAGCGTGACGAAGGTCCGCGCCCTGGCCCTGATCCACCGGCGCCAGCAAACCGCGCTCCTACGGCTGATGCGGACCGAGTTCGACGCCGCGCGGCGACGCTACGACGCCGCACCGGCCGGCGCCCGGACCGAGCAGGCGTGGACAGCCACCCTCGCCCACCTGGTCCACCGGTTCGGCACTGCCTCCGCCTCGCTGGCCGCCGAGTCCTATGAACAGATGCGCCGCGCCGCAGGCCACCGGACCCCGTTCACCGTGCTGGTTGCCGACCCCCCGCCGCTGGCCCAGATCGCCGCCGCCCGCCGGTGGGCAGCGAACGAGGCCCGGAGGGCCGCCGACCGGGCAGAGGCGGCAGAGCGGAAGGCCGGGGCCGACGAAGCCACGGCCGCCGCCGCCCGCACCGCTCCCGACCTGCTCCGCAAAGCCCACGACCGCGAGGCCGCCGCGATGCAACGCCTAGCCGCACTGCCCGGCCGCCGCACCATCGAAAAGGCCACCCGCATGGACCCGGCCGCCCTCGGCTGGGCCCGGATCACCGAGGGCCCGTGCTGCTCGTTCTGCGCCGTCCTGATCCTGCGCGGCCCGGTCTACGCCAACCGGCAAAGCGCGGAGACCACGGTCGGCGGCGACCCGTACCACGACCGGTGCGACTGCACGGCCGAACCGGTCTTCAAAGGCCAGAGGTGGACGCCCACGCCCGAGGCCGCCGAGTGGGAAGCCCTCTACAACTCCGCCACGCGCGGCGTCTACGGCGCCGACATCCTCCGCGCCTTCCGCCGTGCCTTCGACGCCGAACACCGCCAGCGCGAGCCGGCGGACGTCACCGCCGCGCCCATGTCCACCTAAGGCGTGTCCGGCGGGTCGTGGGGATCAAGTCGCTGTCGTTGCTGGTCAAGCTAAGGCCAGGAGCTGATCGTTTCATCACACCCATTCGGATGGTGCGATGCTTGCGCACGTTGCTGCGTAGCCAAGCCTGGCGTTGTACAGCTTCCAATCGGCAGTGCATGAAAGGAAGATCGTGCAACGTCACTCTCTCCGCAGCGTAGCCGTCGCCGTTGGGACCGCCGTGCTTATCGGGCTCGCAGCCCCGGCAGCCAGCGCCAGTCCCCTTCCGTCCGAGGTCGGCTCAACCGTGTCCGGCTTGGGTCAAACTGGTGGGGAAGTCCCATCGGCGGTATCTGGCCTCCTCCAGCAGCTCCAGAAGCCCGGCAGCCCCATCGGCACGCTCCTCAACGCACTGTTCGGCTAGCCGAAGTCACTGTGGCGCGTGCTGGGCTGTCCGGCCTGCCGTCGCCGGAGTCATAGCCGGATCGCTGCCAGGGTGAGTGCGCCATGAAAGACGTAGGCCCCTTTGGCGTATCTCGTTGCCACAGCTCGGGAGCTCTTGAACGCGTTGATCGTCCGTTCGCCTCGTTCTTGCGCGCGTGCTGTGAAGGGGTGAACCTGTGGGTCGGCCGCCGTGACTGCCACGGCTCTGGCGGTTGGCCCGCTGGTTCCTGCGTTCCGGAATGGTGTGCTTGATCTGCTGGCGGCGTAGGTGCCACCGGTTGCGGCGGGAGTTCTCAGCGGGACCTTATCCATCCGGGCGAGCCCCGCCCCACCTATCCGGGCGACCGGCCCGGCCGCTACCCAGCGCACGGCTCCTACGTTCAGGGCGCGCCAATCGGTATCCGGCTACGGAGTGATCACGACTCCGCACAGGCCCTAAAAGTGTCCTGAAGATCTTGAAAATGCCCCCACCTTGCCCCAGTTCATGTCGATTGATATTTGCTGACAATCCGTGGCGCGTCGGGTGGCCAGAGCAAGATCTTCATCAGTCTTCTAATGCTGGCTGCTCCCGCTCCCCCCCCTGCTCACGAGTCCCGTCACCTCTGTGGCGGGCCTCTCGCACGCCCAGAGGTACCCCCGCGATGACTCACCCCGAACCGCCCGCCGCAGCGGAGACCGCCGACCCGCAGGAACGTTCCGCCCAGCCGTGGGAGGACCCGGCCGCCGCACGCACGGAGATCGAACGGCTTACCGCCGAACTCGCCGCCCGCGCCGCCAAGGTCGCCGAGCTGGAACCGGCCGCCGCCGAACTGCACCAGATGCGCGAGGTGGGCAAGTCCGACTCCCAGCGACTGGCCGAACGGGCCGAGGCCGCCGAACGGCTCGCCGACCAGGCCCGCGCGGAACTGGTCCGCGCGCAGGTCGCCCACGCCAAGGGCCTGACCCCCGGGCAGGCCGCACGGCTGATCGGCACGACCCGCGAGGAGCTGGAGGCGGACGCCGACGCCTTCCTGTCCGACCTAACGCCCGTCGCCGATGCGAACCCCGGCCGGCCCCTGATGCAGCCGGACCCCACTCAGGGTTCCTCCGGCCAGCGGGCAGCAGCCGACCCGGCACAGATGTTCGCCGGAATCCTCCACAACTCCCTGCACCACTAAGGACGTTCGCTCATCTCTACCGCCGTCGCCCCCATCCAGACCGGAAGCATCCCCGCCCAGCTCCTCCCCCCGGAGATCACCGGGCCGATCTTCACCAAGGCGGTGGAGAACTCGGCCGTCATGCAGCTCGCCCGTAAGGTCCCTCTGCCCCTCAATTCCTCGACCGCCATCCCCGTTCCTGGCGACGTCCCCATGGCCGACTGGGTGGACGAAGGCGGCGCGAAGCCGCTGGGTACCAGCGGTATCGGCATGCGCAAGATGCGGGGCAAGAAGGTCGCCGTCCTCGTTGCCGTGTCGCATGAGGTCGCCATGACCAACGCGGCCGGCTTGTACGAACAGCTCCAGCACGATCTACCCACCGCGCTGGGCCGCGCCTTCGACCGCGCGGCCATCCACGGCAAGACCATGAGCGGCGCACGGGGCCCGTTCGAGGACTACCTGACCGCCACCCCGAACACCATGGCCCTGGGGACAACTGCCCAGGCCAAGGGCGGCATTTACGCCGACGTGGTCACCGGCACCAAGCTTGTCGCCGCCGCCGGCCATGACACCACCGGTTTCATCGCAGACCCGCTGCTGAAGCCCGAAATGCAGCTCGCCACCGACACCACCGGCAGGCCCATCTTCGTACAGGACCCGGCCGGCCCGGGAACCGTCTCACGCGGCACCCTTATCGGCTACCCCATCGCCTACAACCGGGGCGTGGGCGGCAAGCTGGCCCGGCAGTCCACGACCACTGATACCGGCCTCCGCGCGATCGCTGGTGACTGGGACCAGGCCATTTACGGCTCGGGCATGGACATCACGATCAAGACCACCGACGTGGGCACCTACGTCGACGCGGACGGGCACGTCCATTCGGCCTTCCAGGAGAACTTGATCCTTCTGCTGGCCGAGGCACATTTCGGTTTCGCGATCGGCGATACGAGCGCCTTCGTGACCTACACCGCCCCCGGCAGCACCCCCACGCCGCCCAAGAGCTAGCGCGCGGAGCAGGCGAAAGGCGGTGATCCGTCATCGCCACCGTCACACCGCAAGACCTCGCCGACATCCTCGGCCAAGACGTGCAGGACGACCGCGCCCGGCTGATCATCGCCCAGGCCGATGCCCTGTGCCGGGCGGTCGTCACTCCGCTGCCGGAAGGCGCCGGAGCCGTCGTTCTCTCCGTCGCCGCCCGCACCTACGCAAATCCCATGGGGCTCAGCGCGGAGACGATCGGCCCGTACCAGGTGCAGCGACCTGCCAGTCAGGCCGGACTCTTCCTGACACGCGACGAACGCCGTTCCCTGCGGCTCATGGCGGGGCGGGGTGGCGCGTTCACCGTGAACCCCACTCCGGCCGACGCCGGCCCCCCACCGGGCTACCCCGGCTCCTGGGGCATGCCGTGGTGGTACGAGTGATCGCCCTACCGCCACCAGCGTTCGGCGAGGTCGTCACCGTGCTGCGGCCCGGCCCTGCCGTGCTCGACATCTACGGCAACGACACCCCCGGCAGCGACCACGAGCACCCCCTTCACGGGTGCGTCGTCGCCCCCGCGCCCGGGACCGAAACGCTCGGCGGACAGAACACGGTCACCGACCGCGTCGTGATCTACGCCCCCGCTGGCTCCGACGTCCGCCCCACCGACCGACTCCGCGTCCGCGGCGTCGTGTTCACCGTCCACGGACCAGCGGAGGTCTTCCGGTCCCCACTGACCGGCACCCACGCAGGCGTGCAGATCGCCGCCCAGTGCGTCACTGGCTGAACCCCACCCGGGCGGCCCGACGAAAGTAGAGGTGACGTGGCTGCACCGAAGGTGAAGATCAACCGGTCAGGTATCCGCCAGCTCCTCAACTCCTCCATGATCACGGCCGCATTGGTGTCGCACGCGGAGGAGATCAAGGCGGTGGCCGAAGCTACCGCCCCGGTGGACTCCGGCACCTACAAGGCGTCGTTCGAGGTGTGGGCCCGGCGCCGGATGGGCGTGCGCAAAGACCGCACGGGCGCCGTGGTGCTGAACACCGCGCGCCACGCCCGGTTCGTGGAGTATGGAGGTGACGGCGCCCCGGCACATCACATCCTTCTACGGGCCGCAACCAGCCGCCGGGACATGTGATGTGGCCGGATGCCGAAGCCGCGTTGATCGCCTGGCTCACACCACGCCTGGGCGTCCGGGTGTGCACCGACGCCCCCGCCGACCTGGACCACGCCGTCCCCCTCCTGCGCCTCCAGCGGATCGGGGGCGGCGACGACGGGTTCCGCGTCGACCTGGCCGTGGTCGATATCGACGCCTTCGCCGCAACCAGGGCCCAGGCCGCCGACTTGGCCGCCCGTACCCGTGACGCGCTCCTGGGCAACCTGCCCGGGGCTATCGCGCCGATGGCCGCCGCGGTGTTCACCGCCGCCTCTACCGTCTCCGCCCCGGCTTGGCGCGCGTGGGAGAACCCGGCCGTGACGCGGATCGGCGCCACCTACGCGATCCGCCTGCACCGGCACCCCTGAACTACCGCTGCGCCCCGCCTCCCCACCTTGGCGGCGGCCTGCCCTTTCGAAGGAAGACCCCTCTTGATTCAGATCACCCGTGCGGCCGACCTGGCCATGGTCGGCGCGAACGGCGGCGGTTGGGTCGCGCCGGAAGGCACCGCCGGCCCGATCGCCCTCGGCGTCCCCGCCGCCCCCTGGGCGGGCCTGGGCGCCATCTCCGACGACGGACTCAAATACGGCATCGACGAGGACTCGAAGGAGTTCACCCCATGGGGCGTGACCTCCGCTTTCCGTACCCAGGTCACCAAGTCGGTGCGGACTTTCGGCGTGACGATGTGGGAAACGAAGAGCCCTGTCGTCAAGAGTTTGATGTTCCGCATCCCCGCCGCTGACCTCGCCCCCGGCCCTGACGGTGTGGCCAAGTTCGCGGAGACCGCATCCCCGTCGCCCGACCGTCGGTCGTTCTACTTCATCGTGGCCGACGGCGACTCGCTCGAAGGTTTCTACGTGCCGTCGGGCGAGGTCACCGACCGGTCGGATGTCCAGTACAAAGGCGAGGACATGGTGGGCTACGAGGTGAAGATCACCGCTTACCCGGACGCGGCGAACAACACCGTGTACCACCAGTTCACGGCGAAGGCCCCGGTCGTGCCGAAGGATCTGCCGACCACCAAGAGCTGACCCGCCCCGGCGGTCCGCGCCCGCTTCTCCTTCTCACACCACCCTGGCTCAGCCGGCTGAACCTCTAAGGACCCATGACCGTGACCACGACCGCCCCGTCCACGACCAACCGCGCCACGACGGGGCAGGAGACCGACGCCACCACCGACTACGTGCCGGTGGAGCTGGCCGGCTACCCCGTGCGCGCCCTGCCCTCGCAGCGCTGGCGCGCCTCCCACCTGCGCGCCCTGAATTCCGGTGACCTCGACCGCTTCGCCGAAGGCGTGCTTCACCCTGACGACGTCGACGCCTGGTACGAGGGCGACCCGACGCAGGACGAGATCGGCGAGTGGGTCGCGCAGGTCGCCGAGACCAGCGGCGAGGCGCTGGGAAAGTCCAGTGGACGCACCAGGTCCTCGAAGAGCACGCGGAAGCGGTAGAAGCGGATCTTCGCCGCTACTACCCCGGTACGGACCTGTTGGACCTGCACAGGGGCCGTCTCACCTGGCGGCAGGTACGCGTGATGATCGAGCACCTGCCACCCGAGGCAGCGACCATGACCGCCCTGCGCAACAACGCGGCGCTGGCCGACCTCGACGCGCAGACCGAGGGCGCCGATCCGTCGCGGGGCCGCTGGTCACAGACTGATCTGCTCCTCGCGCAGACCATCGACGCGGTCAATCGCCTCACGCACTACTACGCCCTGGTCAACACCAGCGGCGGCAAGCGGCCAGACCCGCCCTCACCGGTCCCGCGTCCCGGCGTTCCCCGCACCCGAGAACACCGCCCGCGCATGAGTGATGCGGCGGCGCAGACGCTGTTGCAGATCATCAACGGCACCCCCGACCCCGCGTAACGCCCGCCTGATCGGCGGCCACTCCCGAACGTAAGGAGGGCCGCCGTGGCGATCGTCGTCGGCTCCGTCGAGGTCCAGGTCATCCCCAACACTCGGGGAATCGGCCAGCGTCTGCGGACCGCACTTGCCGAACCGGCCACGAGTGCCGGGCAGGAAGCCGGACGCCTAGCTGGCCGCGCCTTCACGCAGGCCATGACCGCCGGGGTCGGCGGCGGCGCACAGATCGGCACCACCCTCGGCCGCGACATCGCCGCCGCGCTCGTTCCCGCGATCCGCAACGCCATCCCCGACGCCGTCCGGCAGGGCGGCACCCGGGCCCGCCGCGACGCCACCCGCGAAGGCAGCGAGACCGGCGGGGCGTTCGCCCGGTCGCTGAAGACCCGGCTCGAAGCCGCGTTCCGGACGCTGCCGAAGATCACCATCGGCGCGGACACCGACGAGGCCGATGCCGATCTTCAGGCCCTGCGGGTGCGCATGGAGGCCCTGGCCGGCAAGACGGTCGGAGTCGATATCGACGCGACGGCGGCCCGTGCAGAGGCGGAGGCCCTGGAAGCCGAGCTTCTGCGCCTGGGCGCCGCACACCCGGACGTCACGGTCCGCGCGGACACCGCCGCTGCCCGTGCCCACCTTGCCGCGGTCCGCGAGGAGATCGACCGCATCACCGCCCGGCCTGGCGTCATCCGCCTGGAGACCGACGGCGGTTTCGGCGGGCGCCTGCGGGCCCAGGTCCAGGCCGCGCAGGCCGCGTTGCCCGAGATCAACATCAGCGCGGACACCGCCCCTGCCCGCGCCGAGCTGGCCGCACTGCGCGCCCAGCTCACCACGCTTGCCACGGCCCGGATCGGCATCGATGTCGACGCCGGCGCGGCCATGGCGCAGATCGACACGGTCCAGGCCCGGCTGGCCGCCCTGTCCGCGTCGGATGCGGACATCGACGTCAGGGTCGACGCCGCGCAGGCATCCGCCGCCCTCGCCGCCGTCCGCGCGCAGGCCGACGCCCTCGACGGCAAGCGCATCGACTTCGATTTCTCCCCGGCCCTCCTGGGGACGCTGGGCCTGACCCTCGCCCTGGCCGGTCTCGCCGCCGTCCCGGGCGCGGAGATCCTCGCCGGGCAGGTCGCCGGCCTCGCCGCCGCAACCGTCGTCGCCGCCTCCGGCTTCGCTGTCCTTGGTGCCGTCGCGGCTCCGGCGATCATCGGCATTGCCCAGGCCCTCCAGGCCAAGAAAGCGGCGGAGGACGCGGCTACGCAGGCCAGCGACAACGGCGCTCGAGCCGCCACCGCGGCCACCCAGCGCGCCGCCCAGCAGGAGAGTGCCGTTCGCGCGCTGGCCGCGGCCCAGCGCAACGCCGCCGACCAGATCGCCGCCGCACACCGGCAGGTCGCCCAGGCCGAAGACGGCGTCCGCCGCGCCGAACAGCAGCTCACCCGCGCCCAGGACGACGAGCGCCGCGCACAGCAGGCCCTGACCAGCGCCCGCGCGGACGCCGTCCGGCAGCTGGAGGACCTGACCGACCAGCTCGCCGACTCCGCCCTGAACGAGCGGGCGGCCACCCTGCGCTTGACGCAGGCCAAGCAGGACCTCGCCAAGGTCCGCGCCGACCCGGCTGCCTCGCAACTGGAGCGGGATCAGGCCCAACTCACCTACGACCAGGCCGTGCAGGGCCTGAAGGAACAGTCCCTCGCGCACAAGCGCCTGGAGGCCGACACCCGCAAGGCGAACGCCGCCGGCGTCGACGGCGCGGACGGGGTCCGGCGCGCACAGGACGCCGCAGCCCAGGCCCACGAACGGGTTGCCGATCAGGCCCGCGCCGTTGCTGACGCACAGGCCGGGGTCGGCGACGCCGTCCGGAATGTGGCCAAGGCCCAGGCCGCAGCGGCGGACGCCATTGCGAACGCCGAGCGGCAGGTGGCCGCCGCGCAGATGCAGACCGCCGACGCCACGTCGGCAGCCGACACTGCCGCACAGAAGTACCGCCGTGCGCTCGATGCCCTGTCGCCCTCGGCCCGCGACACCTTCGATGCCTTCGTTGCGCTGAAGAGCGCGTTCAAGGACTGGTCCGCCGCCCTTCAGCCGGAGGTGATGCCGCTTTTCACCCGCGGCCTCAACGGCGCGCGCGCATCCCTGCCCGCGTTCACGCCGCTGGTGCGGGAAGCGGCAGCCGGTACCCGGGAGCTGATGGACGCCACTGCGGCGGACTTCAAAACCCCTTTCTGGAACCGCTTTCGCGATGACCTGACGCACGCCATCCGGCCTGCCATCCGCAACACCGGGATCGCCCTCGGGTACTTCTTCAAGGGCTTTGCCGGCGCCCTGGACGCGGCCCTTCCCCACACGGAAAGCTTCACTCAGCGCCTGGTCGATCAGGCGAAACGGTTCTCTGAATGGGGAGACCGCCTCCGCGACTCACCCGGCTTCGCCGCCTTCCTCGCGCGAATTCGCGAGAACGGGCCGATAGTTGGCGGAATCCTCCGGGATATCGGCACGACGCTGGGCAACGTCTGGACGGCGATGGCGCCGATGTCCGGCGTCACGCTGCTGTTCGTCGGTGACCTTGCCCGCCTCGTCTCCCTGGTCCCGCCGGGAGTCCTGGAGGCCATCGGGGTTGCGTTGATCACTGTCAGCCTCGGCCTGCGAGCCGTCGCGCTGGCGGAATGGCTGGTCAACGGGGCTACGGCCGCGCTGGCGCTCCTCGTGCAGGCCACGCCCATCGGCTGGACGATGGACGTGATCCTGCTGGTGATCGGCGCCCTCGTCGCCTTGGGTCTGGCCGTCGTCTACCTCTGGCAGCGGTTCGGCTGGTTCCGCGACGGGGTGATGGCGGTCTGGGACGCCATCAAGGCGGCCTGCCTGGTCGCCTGGACGACGGTCATTCAGCCGGTGTTCGGCTGGATCGTCGGCATCGTGATGGGGCAGGTGGTCCCGGCCTTCATGTGGCTGTGGAACTCCACGCTGTCCCCTTTTTTTGCCTGGATATCGGTCCAGTTTTCAACTATCTGGGCGACGGTCATTCAGCCGGCGTTCTCCTGGCTCGCCGACGTCATCATGGTCCGCGTCGCGCCGGCCGTCCTGTGGCTTTGGCAAAACGCGTTCCTTCCTGCGTTTCAGATGATCGGGCAGGTTGTGTCCGCCGTCTGGTTCGGGGTGCTTCAGCCGGTCCTTCTGGCTTTGTGGTCGGTGATCGCGAACACCTTGTTCCCGATCGTTCGCGACTTCGCCGTGGTCGTTGTCTGGCCGATGTTCCAGTTGATCGGCCAGGTCATCAAAACCGTCTGGCTGGACGTGATTTGGCCGACGCTTCAGTTGTTCTGGTCCTTCATTAAGAACATCCTGTGGCCGGTCATCGTGCTTCTCTACGACGCCGTAGTGAAGCCCACCTTCGACCTGATCGGCGCCGCGATCGTCGTCGCCTGGTCCTACGTCATCAGGCCCGCGGTGGATGCCTTCGCCTGGTTCCTGAAGAACGTGCTCGGGCCCACGATTTCGTGGCTTTACAACAGCATTGTGAAACCGGTTTGGCGGTGGATTTCTGACGCCATCGTGTGGGGCTGGGAAAACGCCATCCAGCCTGCTTTCAGTGCACTGAAGGACGGAATCAGCAGCATTTCCAGCGCCTTTGCTCATGCCAAGGACGGAATTGCTGTTGCTTGGAAGAAGATCGAAGGCGCCACGAAAGATCCGATCAATTTCGTGATCGGGACCGTCTGGAACTCCGGCGTCCTCGACATCTGGAACACGCTGACCGGCTGGATTCCCGGCATCGGTGACAAGCTGAAAATGGAGAAACTCCCTCTCCTTGCTGCCGGCGGTCCGCTCCCTGTCCGCCCCGGCGTTTTCAATCAGCCGACGGCGATCGTCGGCGAGGGCAACCCTCGCTATCCGGAATACGTCATCCCGACCGATCCGCGATACCGGGCGCGCGCCCTGGGCCTCCTCCAAGCCGCAGGCACGCAGATGCTCGCCAAGGGTGGCGTTCTCGGGTCCGCCCTCGACTGGGGCAAGGAAAGCGCCGGTAAGGCGTGGGACTGGACGAGCGACAAGGCCACCAAGGCGTGGCGCGGGGTCAAGGGCGCCGCGGACATGCTGGCCAACCCCGGCCAAGCCATGGATGCCCTGCTGAAGCCGGTGCTCGGAGACCTGGACAGCCTGGACGCGGCGAAGTGGTCGCAGATGATCGGCGAGGTGTTCCGGACGCCGGTCACGGGCTTGAAGGACACCGTCACCGACTTCGTGAAGGGCTTCTTCTCCGCAGGCGGAAGCCCGCAGATGGGAGGTGACACCGGCGGTAGCGGGGTCACCCGCTGGACGCCTCAAGTGCTCCAGGCCCTGAGCATGCTCGGGCAGCCGGCCTCTTGGCTCGACACCGTCCTCCGCCGCATGAATGATGAATCGGGCGGAAACCCAGATATTGTCAATACCTGGGATATCAATTGGCAGGACGGTACCCCGTCGGTCGGATTGATGCAGGTAATTGGGCCGACCTTCGACGCGTATGCGGGGCCCTTCCGGGATGTCGGTCCGTTCTTGTATGGAACCTCCGTTAATCCCCTTGCCAATATCTATTCTGGCTTGAATTACGCGCTGCATAGATACGGGTCGCTATCCGCCCTGGATAGGCCAGGCGGCTACGACTCCGGCGGCTATCTGCCCCCGGGTCTGTCCCTCGTTTACAACGGGCTCGGCCGCCCCGAGCCCGTTTTCACCCCCGCCCAGTGGGACCTGATCGCCGACTCCAAGGGGCTCGCCCCCTCGACTGAGACCGGCCCAACCACCGGGGCGGCGCCGGTTATTCACCTGCACGCCGTCCCCGGCATCCCCACCGAGCAGCAGATCGTGTCCGCCCTGAAATTCGCGGACGCCCTGTACGCCTGACCAGTACGGCCCACGCGCCAACTACCCATGACTGAAAGGGGGTTGGTGCGTGAGCTTACTGGCCGCGCTGAATTCCCCGTCCGCGGTCGTCTCCACCGGCGTCCTCCCCGGACCGGAGCACGCCGCAGCCGACGCCCCACCCCGCGTCACTCTGACCACCGGCAACGGCCAAGAGTTCCTTCTGACTGCGGACCTGTCCCACCAAGGGGCCTGCATCGCGATCCTCCCCGGCCCCACCGGCATGGACGCCCCGCCGGTCCAGGCCACCGTCACGGAGTACGCGGGGATGGACGGCGGCCGTGTGGTGAAGACCCGCGCCGCCTCCCGCCGCCTCCAACTGCCGCTCCTGCTGTGGGCGCCCACCCGCCCGGAGCTGCTGGCGCTGAAGCGGCGATTCGTCGCCGCCCTCGTCGCCGAGCGGGGCCCGTGCGTGCTGCGGGTGGCGGAGGCCGACGGCACGGCGCGCAGCATCCGCGTCCACTACACCGGCGGCATGGAAGGAGATGAGGGCAGCGACGGCGCCGGCCTGACCTACGTCCGGTACGGGCTCCAGCTCACCGCCCCCGACCCCTATTGGCACGGAGACGAGCGGGCCGAGACCTTCCGTGTGCACGGCGCGCCTGCGTTCTTCTCCCACCCCGCCGGGTCCTGGACAGTGCTGCTGTCCGACACCATGAACAACCCCTCCGCCTGGACCGGCGGGGCCGGAACGGTCCTCAAAGACCCCCGGGTTACGGACGGCCAGTACACCCGCCTTGCCGCCGGTATCCGGGCGGAGGCGACGACCGCGGTCCCCTATGACGGGACGAGCCTGTACCGGCTGACCGCTCGGGTCCGTCGCAGCAGTGCGGCTGCCGCCGACGCACAGACATCCGTGTCGGTCGGCCTGGTCGGCCTCACCACCGCCGGAGCGCCGGTGCCCGGCGGGGCCCGCTTCATCAGCGCCGCCGACCGTCCACTCGTGGACGCCGACGGGTGGGTGGACGTCATCGGCTACGCCCGGGGACGAGGCCACGGCAACGCCTCCCCGGTGGGCAGCGGGGCCCACCCAATGGAGTTTGACCCCGGGACGGTGCCCGGCGGCACGGCCACCGTGCGAGCGGTCATCCAGGCCGACGGCGCCCCGCTGGATGTCGACCACCTCACCCTGTCCCGCCTCGACCCCGCCACCACCGGTGAGCCGCACATCAGTCCGTTCTTTCCGATGCGGATCGCGCCGAGCGTCATCGGTGACGAGGGTCTGCCGGTTCAAGCCACCACCGACGTGGACGCGTGGCCGGTATGGCGGATCACTGGTCCCCTCGGCCAGCAGGACGCAGGCCAGCCCGTCATCCCCCTACGGCTGGCCAACCGCAGCACCGGCACGGAACTGACCTTGGCCTACGGCATCCCCGCCGGCCGAACGGTCGTGATCGACACCCGCCCCGGCATCAAGGCCGTCTACCTGGAGAACCCCGACGGCACCCGCGGCGAAAACCTCTGGCCCCACCTCGTCGGCCCGGCCTCCCTGTGGCAGCTCGTCCCCGGGGAGAACGTCATCTCCCTCACCGCCACCGGCGCGTCGGAAGAGTCCGCGGTCACCCTGACCTATCAGCCACGACACCTCGGAGCCTGACCCTGCGGCGCTACCGCGTCGACGTCCGCGACGCGGCCCTCCGCCGTGTCGGACAGATCGACTCCTACACCTCCCTGGACGTGATCGTCCGCCACCTCGACGTCGGCGCCTGGACCCTCGTCCTCCCCGCCGACCACCCCCACGCCCACCTCTTCGCCACCGGCGGCCACGGGGTGATGATCTGGTCCGACGACGCTACCGAACCCCTGCTGACCGGACCCCTCACCAGCATCCGCGACAACTGGTCGGCCACCGGCGGAACGCTGACCTTCTCCGGCGTCTGCGACAACGCCGCACTTGCCACCCGCCTCGCCTTCCCCGACCCCACCCGCGCCCCCGACACCGGCAACGGCCGCTACGCCGTCGACTACTGGTCGTCCGCGGGCCCGGCCGGCGACATCATCACCCGCCTCGTCGCCGCCAACGCCGGGCCGACTGCATTGCCGGGCCGACGCGTCCCGGGCCTGGACCCCGGCCCCACCACCGGCCTCGGCGCCCCCACGAAGATCTCTCTGCGCTTCGACACCCTGTTGTCCGCGACACAGACCCTCGCCTCCACCGCCGGCCTGACCGTGCGGGTCACCCAGCCCGACCCCACCACTCCCCGGCTCGCCCTCCAGATCGGCACCACCCGCGACCTGCGCAGCATGATCCGCTTCTCACCCGGGCTGGGGAACCTGTCCTCCTACTCGTACCAGCTCACCGCGCCCCGCACGACGCGCGCCATCATCGCCGCCCAAGGGCAGGGCAAGGACCGCTTCTTCTGGCAATGGGACACCCCCGACGCCGAAGCCGAGTGGGCCCGGGTGGGGGAGACGTTCGTGGACCAGCGCGACACCGCCATCCCGGCGCGACTGGACGCCAGCGACGACCAGTTCCGGTCTCTGCGTACCTCGGCCGCCAACGCCCTCCAGCAGGGCGGAGCGCAAGCCGACCTGTCCCTCGCGCCGATCGACACCGAGCAGTGCCAGTACGGCCGCGACTACCGGACGGGCGACACGGTCACCGTCACCACCACCGCCGGCACTGACCTCGTGTACCCCGTGCGCGAGGTGCACCTGACGGACACGGCGGACGCCAGTTCCGTACAGGCCACCGTCGGCACCGAGGCCGCCACTCAAACCCCGGCCCTCTACACCCAGGTACGACGACTGTGGCAAGCCGTGCACCAGCTCAACACCCGCTATTGAAGTTTCCGTGTAGCCAGATTGCGTGTGGCATCTTAGGTGGGCATCGAGCATGCTCTGAAAAGGTAGCCCGTGGACGCAAATTCATGCAATCGACTGGCAATCGTCCTTCTCGGTTTGTCCTTCTATTGCTGCACCCCTGAGATTATCGGTAAAGAGCGCCTTGGCAGGTGGGCGACGACTGCACGGGGATGTCTTTACGCACTCGGGAGTTGTGTCGTGGCTTTCGCTGACGACCCAAGCGCCGAGAGTCCTGGATCTCTTCGTGAGTTGGCTCGGAGGGCGGCTAGCCCGCTGGCTTGGTTTGCTCTTGCTTCTCTGTGTTTGGGCGGCTTTGGGTATCTGGCGTATCGGGTGCTCCTTCTCCGAGTGCAGGCGACGGTCGACATCGCTACAGGGAAAGGCGGATGGTTTCATTTTGCTTGGACGGTGGCACTTGGAGACCTTCTCCTTAATGTTGCTGTTCTCGCCATGTTTGCGGCTCTGATCTTCGTGTTTTTTGAAGGTGTAACTTCGGCGTGCATGATCGCGCTCTTCGTTTCGAGGAAGTTGCTTCTGCTGTTGAAGACCCATGATCTGCTGCGTAAGACCCTACTAGTGATTGGTGCCGCCTTCCTCCACTTGGCTCTCGCCCTGCAATTTGCGGCAACATATGTTGCCCCCGAGTAACGGAAAGGAAAATTTGGCCGAGTACTACTTTCCCTTCGACAGCGGCGCCGGCACGACCGTCACGAGCGAGCAGTGGTCGCAGATGACGTCCATGTGGCAGACCGACGGCATCCGCGCCCCGCGTACCAGTGACCCCGCCGACCCCCTCGCCACCACGGTCACCGGCCAGGACATGACCGTCAATGTGAACCCCGGCCACGCCACTGTCCAGGGCTTCCACTACTACTCCGACGCCGAACGCCACGTCGTGATCGCCGCCAACACCGGCACTCAGCCGCGTGTCGACCGGATCACCATCCGCCTGACCCGCACTGGGCAGCGCATCTCCGTCGCCTACCTCCAGGGCACCCCGGCAGCCCAGCCCCAGCCCCCCGCGCTCAGCCAGGGGCAGGACGGCGTCTTCGACGTCCCCCTCTGCCGAGTAGCCGTGGCCCCGCAGGCCGGCGCCATCGCCCCCCGGGACATCGTGGACGAGCGGGTGTACGCCCTGACTCAGACGGTCTACGCCAACGCCGCCGCCCGCGCAGCGTCACCGGAACGGCCAGTGCCCGGAAAGCTCGCCTACCTCCAAGCCGAAGACCGCATGGAGATCTACACCAACGCCACCTGGACGCCCTTGTCCCCCGGCCCCTGGCAGCCCCTGCCCCTCCCCTCCGACGTCGCCGCGCACGGCGGTAACCCCCGATGGCGCCTGGTGAACGGCACGATCGAGTTGAGCGGGTCCGTAGAGCGCAAGGACGGCAAGGACTTCAACGTCGCTGACAGCTGGCTGCTGGCTGTCCTGCCACCGGAGGCACGGCCGAAGTACATGCGCAGCTTCATCTGCGCCACCAGCTTCAACGCGGTCAAGAACAGCAGCATCCGCATTGACGTCACGTCCGGCACCGACCCCTACCCGGGTCAGCTACAGGCCCAGGTGCAGTCACCGGTGAAGTGGATCTATTTGGACAGCATCAGGTTCGCCATCGACGCCTGATCACCACCCGGCCGGCGCGAGCCGCCCTCACCACCTACCTTCCTCCCCGCCCCGCGCCAACATCCGGCCGGGGCTTTCTCATGCCCCAACAGGAGCCATTTGCATGCCCCTTGCACTTGATGTGATCAATACAGCCCGCGATGAGGTCGGGTACCACGAAGGCCGCGAGGACGGCGACTGGAACAACATCCAGAAGTACGCGCTGGCCGTGCCGGGCCTGGAGTGGGCCCAGGGTGAGGCTTGGTGCCACACGTTCGTGAGCTGGTGCTTTCAGGAGGCCGGAGCCGTCGACCTCGCCCCTGTCACGGCCTCCTGCTGGGAGGGGGGCCAGTGGTTCCAGGACCGCGACCGCTACACCGACTACCCCGTCATCGGCGGCATCGTCTACTTCGGCGCGGGCGGCGGCTCCCACACGGGCATCGTCGTCGCGTACACGGACGACGAGATCACCACCGTGGAAGGCAACACGAACTCGAACGGGTCTGCCGAGGGTGACGGCGTCTACCTGAAGACCCGCCCCCGCCACAGCTCCTACATCCACGGCTACGGGATTCCCGACTACCCCGAGGGCGTCGTTCTGGCGGACCCCGACTGGCGGGGCCGGTCCGGCATCACCTTCTTCGGCCACGAGGCCAGTACGGATGACATCCCGGCCGGTGACGACGGGGCCGAGCACGGGCGGGACCGCGAGACCGGTCGGTTCGAGCCGTTCCCCGGTGAGCAGTGGTTCCGCGACGTGCCCGACTCGCCGATCATCACCGCCATGGGCCGACGCCTGGTCGAGGAGGGGTGCTCCGCCTACCGTGAGGGCCCCGGGCCGCAGTGGACGTCCGCCGACCGCGCAAGCTTCCGGAAGTGGCAGCGCAAGCTCGGCGACGCGCCGCACGAATGCGACGGCTGGCCCGGCCCGCTCCAGTGGGCCGCGCTGAAGGTCCCGCGCACCACCGCGTGACCACCGGCGTTCTGACCCAGCCCCTCCCGGGCTCCCCGCACCGGAGCGGGGGCCCCGCGGATGGGGCGACTGACGGGCAGGCGCTGCGGATCGGCTCCCTGTGCTCCGGATACGGCGGCCTCGACATGGCCGTGCAGGCCGTATTCGGCGGCACCGTCACATGGGTTGCAGACCCCGACCCGGGCCCCGCCCGCATCCTCGCTCACCACTACCCCGACGTTCCCAACCTCGGCGACATCACGGCTACTGACTGGACCGGGGTCGAACCGGTCGACGTGCTCGTGGGCGGCTACCCCTGCCAGCCCTTCAGCACTGCCGGCCATCGGAAAGGAGCGAATGATCCCCGGCACATCTGGCCCCACATCGCCGCCGCCCTTGGCGTTCTACGACCCCGACTCGGGGTCTTTGAAAACGTCGCAGCTCACGTTGGCATGGGCTTCGGCGACGTCCTCGCCGATCTTGCCCGCATCGGGTTCGATGCGGAGTGGACTTGTCTACGTGCGTCCGACGTGGGCGCCCCCCACCAGAGAAACCGCCTCTTCCTCCTCACCTGGCCGACCGACCCAGGCCACCCGCCACGGCACGGCCACAGGTCAGACCACACCCGGCCGTCTGCCCGCCGCCGGCGGCACGCTGACCGGTCCGGCTGCTCCGATCCGGCCGGGCGGACGTCAGCCGCGCTGTCCGACCGCTGCCGCCCTTCTCCTGCCCACCCCATCGGCTTCCGAAGCGGCCGGGGCGGGACACCAGGGACGGGCCGGTGGCATGAACCTGCGCACCGCCGTCGACCTGCTCCTCCCCACCCCCAGAGCGTCGCCGAACGAGGACCGGCAGACGCGCCGCACCCCGTCACAGGAAGCCGGCACGCACGGCCGGTCCCTGGCCGCGGAGGTCTGCACCGTGGCCGGCCCTGCCACACCGCCCCACACCAGGAACCGCACCACCACCTCGTCGGGCACGAGGATCGGCAGGCGGCACGCGGCGCAGATGCGCCAGACCCCGCCTCCGTGCTCGCGCCGGAAGAAATCTGGGGACCGTATGCCGGGGCCGTGGCCCGATGGGCCCCTGTCATCGGCCGTACCGCTCCCCGCCCAACCGACGCTATGGGACGACTGAACCCCGGCCTAGTGGAATGGATGATGGGCCTACCTCCGGGCCACGTCACTGCCGTTCCCGGCCTCTCCCGGGCCGCCCAGCTCAAAGCCTTGGGCAACGGCGTCTTGCCGCTTCAGGCCGCGACGGCCGTCGAACACCTTGCCCAACGCGCCCACGCCCGCGGCGCTCCCATTCCCGCACTGATGGACATCGACCGCTGACCCTTGCCCCCAAAGAAAGAACCACGCCGCATGACCGACGCTACCCGTCGCACCATCCGCACGACCGTTCAGACCGCGATCACCCTTGCTGCGCTCCTGCCGGTGATCGTTGACGCCGCAGGTATCCCTGCGACCCTGCCGTGGGCGGCCGGCGCCCTTGCTGTCGCCGCCGGCCTTACCCGCATCATGGCCATCCCCGGGGTGCAGGCACTCCTGCCCCGATGGCTGCGCACCGAATCGGCCGTTCCGTCGGCCCCCGTGGACAAGGGGACCGTGTGACCGACCCGACCCCATCGGATGTTGCCCTGGAACTGGAGCGGCTCCGGGGAGTCATGGAGGTGGGATTCGCGCGCGCCGATGGCGCCCTCGCCCTTCTGGTTCAGAGGAGCGACCAGACCGACCAGCGCCTGACCGACCTCGACACCCGCCTCGACGCCGTCGAACGCGGCCGATGGCCCCTGCCATCCCTCGCTGCCTTGGTCAGCATCGCTGCGGTGATCGTGTCCATCTGGCAGGCGACCACCACCCACTGAACATTGCCCCCGGTACCGGCTTCCTGCCGGTACCGGGGGCCTTTCGTCGTTGACGCTCGGTCCATGAACCCACAGGCGTGGGCCTACCATCGGAATTGACGCCGCAGAGTTCTAGCTGACTCCCCGAGGTGACCGTGAGCAACTGGGCTGACCTGACAAACGGTAAGCGAATCAAGCACCTTCGGGGCTCTGATCTGACTCAACAGGGCCTAGCTGAGGCAGCAGGCGTATCTCTTGCCCTCGTGCAGAAGGCGGAACAGGATCGCGGCGAGCTGTCCGTCGGCTCGCTCCTCAAGCTTGCCAGCGCACTGAACACCGATGTTGGCGTGATCCTCGGGCAACAAGCCCCCCGCCGCGGCATGAACGGCAGCGACCGCGCGGCACTGCGCCAATTGTCCGATGCGGTGCATGACAGTGCCCTCGGTGAGTGGGACGGCATCGATGACCCGAGCTCGGTCGAAGAACTGGGCAGGGCTCGTGACCTCGCCTGGTCCGCCTTTTGGAAGAGCGACACCGCAGCACTTAGCACCCTTGCCTCGAAGGTGCTTATGGAGGGGCACGTCAGGTACGACAGCGCAACGGGCAGGGAACGCGAGCAGGTCGGCCTCATCCTGGCTAGCACGTACCGCGTAGCCGCATCCTGCGCTAACGGATTCGGGCAGAGGGACCTCGCATTGAGCGCACTTACGTCGGCGAAGCTGCGCGCCCGGGAGGTAGACGACCCCATCATGATGGCGCTCCTTGAATCCACGCTGTCTTGGATCTACTTGCGCGGGGCCAAAACGCCCCGAGCGGTCGCCGTGGCGGAACGCGCCGCGCTGGCGATCGAGCCGTCCTTCAGGAAGGCGTCTCGCCCCCAACTACTTGCCTATGGGCGCCTGATGATCTCGGCGGCCGTGGCGGCATCGCGTCGGGAGGACGAGGCGGCAGCCGACGACTACATTTCGCAGGCTCACGCGGCAGCCGCCCGACTCGGCCGTGACGAGAAGCTGTACGGAACCGCGTTCGGGCCAACCGCGGCGAAGACGGAGGCCGTTGGAATTCACGTGGCTCTCAAGAACTACGGGCGCGCCCTCAAGCTGGCGAACGAGAAGGACATGGCTGACATCCCCCGGCAGATGTCCACGGTTGCACGGAACAGGTACAAGCTCGACGTTGCCCTCGCCCAGTGCGCTGCTGGCCTCCACGACCAGGCGGCCAGCACCTTGATCGAGGTGGGTCTCGACGCCCCCGAGTGGGTTCGGCACCAGGCTCTGCCTGGCGTCATCGGCCAGCGCATCGCGAAGGTCTCCACGGCCAAGGTTCGCCACATCAGCGAGGTCATTGGGGTTCCCTTGATCACATGAGTCATACGGAGCATATGAGTCGTCACCCACGATCTAGCAGGGTCGTACGCTCCGTCACTTCAGCTCGGCCCCACGAGCTAGCACCATGCCTGCATGGTCAGTAACCAGAGGGCCGAACCCCAGCAGCACCCGCCGTCCGCGCGCCGGACGGAAGGCGACCGCCAACGACGGCGCACACTGGCAGACGCGGCAGCCGGCCTTACGGCGAAGGTCAAACGTTTCCGGTGCGTCATCTACCTCTCGGGTGTCGAGGGCGTCGACGTCGACCTACATCGCCAGGGGTGCCAGGAAACCGCCGAGGTCCTCGGCTGGGAGGTTGCCGCGGTGATCGTGGAGAACGATCGTCGCGCCGTCCCGCCGTGGGAGCGCGAAGGGCTGATTTCCGCCCTTGGCCTCCTTCGCCGCGGCGAAGCCGGCGCGATCCTGACCGCCTGGCGCTCGATGATCTCGCCGTCGGTTGACGAGTACAAGCGGACCCTCCGCGAGATCGACGAGGACGGCGGTTTCGTGTACGCGAAGCGGCTCACCGGTCCGGAGGAAACGAACGAGGCGACACCGTGACCCTTGGACCGAGTAAGGCACGGGCCGCCCTCGTCCGCGTCGCTACCCGCGGTGCTGACGGCGTTCTCGTGGTGAGTCGAGACATAGGGGAGTCGGCGGACGGCCCGAAGGTGATTTCTCTGCCGCACTCGTCCGGCCCGTCCGGCACCACCGTCGGCAAGGAAGTGGCTGAGTGCCCGGAGTGCGCCCGCTTGATCACTGATCGAGAGGCGGCGCGTCATGGCCAGAGGTAGACGACGCGTCATCAGGGGCACAGTCGCGGGGTGCCGCACTTGCGGTGAGATCCGCGCCGTTCAGCACGAGGCTGCCCGTCAGGGAGACGTGGTCAAGATCCAGAAGGCCACCGTCGTCCGCACCTACCACGAGAGGCAGGTGCACCATGGGTGAGGAGCGTCCCACGTTCGTGGTGTCCCGGAGCGGGACCGTGAAGTGGTCCCCGAAGATCGGCGACTTGGTGACCGACACGTCGCGCGACCGCGTAGGTAAGGCCGTCGGCTCAGACGGCGACACCGTCAGCATTGCCCCGCTGGACGGCGGGGAGACATGGCGCACCACCACCTACCGCCCCGCCAACGCGAACGACCGACTCAGGGCCCGCGTCGCACTGATCAACAGAGAACGCCGAGGGTACCTGTGGTAACCCGTGCCAGATTCCGACATGTTCAGCACCAGATCACCATGCCCCCGACCACCGTGACGTACGGCGCTGACTGCCTCGGCTGCACATGGAAGATCAAGGGGCAAAGGTCGGCTGAGCCCATGCACGAGGCGTGTGTGGAGCATGGCGGCGGCAAGTCTGGACACGTGCAGTTCCGCATCCGGGCCCAGGGCATTTCCTACGTGCTCCGCAGGCCCCCGGGCGCCCGCGAGCGGCCGAAGTTGCCGAAGGTTCACGTTCCCTCGGATGCCAGTGACCGGAACGACCCCGGCGCCGGTCGCCAGGACTCGGTGGCGACGGACAGCAACGCGGATCAAGCCGCCCGCACGATCACTGTGCATCCGGAGACGGTGACGTACAGCGCGGACTGTCTGGGCTGCCAGTGGAAGATCAGGGGCGAGGAGGAGCCTGAAGCCGTGCAGGACGCCTGCATGGCGCACGCCGCCCAGGACTGGCACCGCGACTTCCGCACGGTCGTGGTGGGCTTCGCCTATGTGCTCTCGAACGGCAGCGATGTCCCCAAGGAAGCCGTCCAGGACAGGGCCAGGAACACCTAGAGCCGCCTGCCCCTCCACCGGATGCCGGGCGACGCCGATGCGTCCGCCTGGTGAAGGGGCGGGCTCCAAGACGCCCGTCCGGCCGATCCTGGGGAGTTTCGGCCGGGCGGGTGCACCACCCGCACCACCGCACGACGGTACGGGGACGTTCCCCGTACCGCATCGCGTAGGAGGAGCACAGTGGACGAATTCCTGCCCCCGCCGAAGCGGGTACGACACGCCGAAAAGCTCTTCACGACCAAGGTGCAGCGGCGGGTCCAGTCACCGGCCGAGACCCACGAGTACAAGAAGGAATCCGGCTCGTCCGACGGCGCCATGACCTACGACACCACCAAGGTGTGACCACCACACCCTGATCACCCCGGGGCACGGCCCGCGCGGTCGTGCCCCGGACCATCTGGAGGCATCGTGATCAAGCTGCGTCTTACCCCCTACGCCGCCGACACCGGCTGGTCCTGGAACGGAAGCAGGTACACCACCGCCGACCGTTCCAGCGAGGTCACCCCCTACGCCCACCCCATGGTGGAACAGCTCGCTGTCAGCGACGGCCACCGCACCCTGCTCGTCGTCCGGGAGAGGGTGGCGGGCCGTCCCCCCTGCACCCCCGCGCCCCGCGCTGTCAGCCCCAGCGAGTACGACACGTTACGGTGCCTGACCGAGCAGTGGCCGACGGACTACGTGCTGGTGGAGACCACGCCGCAGGAGCCGGTACGGGTCACGGCTGGCGCGTGCCGGACGACACCGCTCTACCTGGCTCACGACGACACCAGCCTTCACGGGTCCTGGGACATGGCCGACCTGCGCGCCCACATCACCGGACTGAACTCCCGCGAGGTGGCGCGGCTGCTGATCTACCGGCCGCGCTACAGCAGCGACACCCCGTTCCGCGGAATCCACCGGCTCACCGAACGGGCCACCGCCCACTACGGCGGCCACCTCGTTCTGCGCTACCCCGCGCCCGCCCTGCACAGCGGACCACGCGAACTTGCCCCGGACGCCGACGTCCTGGCCGCCTTCGTCGCGACCATGGACGACGCCATGGACTTGCGCCCGCTGGACCCCGCCAAGACCGTCTTCCACCTGACGGGGGGATTCGACTCCGGCACGCTGGCGACCCGAGCCGCCGAACGCTTCCCCGGACAACTGAACACGTCAGCACTCCTGATCGGCGGCCCCGGTCGCGCCCAGCAGATTCGCCGGCGCAAGGAGATGCGCGCCGCTGTTCCCTTCGCCGCCCGGGACGACCTGATCGACGCCATGAGGGACACCCCCCTCCATCCCGACTGTGATCGGGTCCGCGGTGCCCTCATCAGTCCCTACGAGGAGCCGCTTCACTACCCGTTCACCCGCATGACCAAGGTCCTGGCCGCGGCCGGCGCCCACACCGTGGTCACCGGACTCTGCGGGGACGAAATGGTGGCCCTGTCGCAGGAGGAGTACCCGCACAAGGCCATGGGCGACCTTAAGGACGTCCACCTTCTCCCGTGGATCGGTGAGCGCGCGGAAGTGGCCCTTGAGTTCGCGGATGACGGAATCGCCCCGCCGGCAGTCGTCAACTCCATGAGCCTGCTCTCTCTGGAGACCACCGCCCCGGTTCTCCTACGCGAAGGAATCTGGCCCGTCCACCCGTTCGCCGACCCCGACATGGTCCGGCTCGGCGAGTGGCTGCCGATGGACTGGCGCGAACTCAAACAGCTCCAGCGCCGACGGCTCGCCGCACTCGGGCTCAGCGAGGACGTCACCCATCCCGCGGAGCGCGAGTCCTTCGCCGAAGTCGTCCAGCACGCCCTGACGACACACGGCCGCCCCCTCTTCGCCCGCATGCTGCACGAAGGATCACCGCTCTTCGACCACGGCCTCGTCAAGCCCGACGGCCTCCGAAAGGCCGTGCGCCGACTCAGCGAAGGGACGTACCGCGAGGACGGTGACGCGCAACTCCTTCAAGTCATCGACCTCCACCTCGCCACCCGCGCGTACCTGTAATCCCCACGGGGGTTCCGCTGCCCTCCCGGTTCGGAACCCCCCACACGCAAACCCTGACCGTGGGAGGCTGCCACAGCCCCTCGAAGATGCGGAGGTCACAGATGTTCGCCATGCGCCCGGCCACGGCCGCAGACATTCCCGGAGTCGCGGCCATGATCCGGTCCCGCTCCACGTGGCTGGAAGGCCGCGGCATGCCGTCCTGGCGCGAGAGCGCCGACAACCTGGCCGCCCAAGCCGAGAACTCCCACGGTGGCATGTGGGTGCTGGAAGAGGACGCCTCGCGGATCGTCGGCTGCACCACCGTGCAGGAGCAGACTCCGCCCTGGGGATGGACGCCCGAAGAACTCGCCGAGCCCGCCCACTACCTCTTCACCACGGTGACCGATCCGGCCTACCGTGATCAGAAGCCCGGAACCCTGATCGCCCTCTGGGCAGTGGACCACGCCGCCCGCGAGGGTAAGGAGTGGGTCCGGCGCGGCTGCATGTTCCCGGGACTGGTCCGCTACTACGAGACCCAAGGGTTCGCCCTGCTGCACGAGGTGCAGCGCACCCGCAACCGCGTCTACCTCATGGCACGCCGCGCCGAACGACTGCCCGATCTGAGCGCCCTGTTCAGCGGCCATGAGGCCAGCACGCCCACCGGCCGCCCCTGCCCCAGCGGACCCGGCCACTAAGCCGCGCCCGTTGCATTTCCGCTGATCCCGTCCGCGCCCGCAAGGCGTGCGCGGACGCGGTCTTCGCCATACCCACCGAGGGCTGACGGATCACCCCTCGCCGTCGCCGGCGCGCTTAACGAACGTGCCCTTCCCCCACTCGGTCTCGACCAGCCCGCGTTCCCGAAGCTCACGCAGCGCACGGCGGGCAGTCATCCGCGCCACCCCAAAGCGTTCGACAAGCTCAGGTTCGGACGGGAGCTTGGCGCCCGGCGCGTACTTACCCGCTTCGATCTCTGCTGCGAGCGCATCGAGCACCCGCATGTAAGGGGCGCGCGGGCTGTGGGGGTCACTTGGACGCTCAGGCATAGGCAGAGCGTAGACAAACCGGCCATTGATCGAACACTTAGACAAGCAGACAGCGCGTAACGGTGGACAGGTTAGACAAGTACGGAATAGCGTCCCCCTGAAAACGAAAAGCGCCCCGAAGGACCGTTGCGACCGGTCCGACGGGGCTTAGCCGACCAGCTACGTAGGAGCTGACCAACTCAATGCGCGATCCTATCGCCCGCGCCTTCCAATGGGTGCTTCGCTTCCTGCTGCCCACCGCCGGGAAACACCGGGCCGTCGGCGGCAGGGCCACCAGGACCACCGCCTCACCCGCCCTCACGAGGAGCGCCTCGCCCCTCCCTCCGAGCCGCCCCGTCATCTGCGCACCCCGGACCCCCATCCCGGTTCACGTCCTCGCCAGGACCATGCCCATTCCACCGAGCACGCGCCCGCTCGTCCCCCTCTTCATGCAGTACTGGCAAGTGGAGCTGGAGAAGCGGGAGCGGCAGCGGCAACGATGCGTGGCCCTCGTGGCCGGCGCGATGGGCTACGACTACGAGTACACCTACGACGGAGCCCAGGCGTACCCGGCGGCGGTGACCGCATGAACGTCTACGACGAATTGTTCCCCGAGGTGCCCGTGGACCTCCCGGCCCGCTGCTGCAACTGCGGTAGAGACACTGTGGCCCCGGTGACCGTCGCCTACGTCCCGAGCGCAAGTGGTCCCGGGTACGCCCGGGTTGCCTGCCCTGACTGCGCCCCGAAAGTCGCGCCTCGGGGCGTCACAGGCCCACGCTGATCTAACTGGGAGCCAGGAACCGCCCCGTCCGGCCGTCGTGCCGGGCGGGGCTCTGCCTTGTTCGCCCACGGGTCGGCGCCAGTTGATGAGGACGACAGACGCTGTGACGACCGCCGCCCCGGACCCGTCCGCCAGCGATCGGCCATCGCGCGGGGGGACCAGATGGCAGAACGCCCCCGGCTCGGACGTGCGGAGCGGGGGCGAAGCGGGTCCTCCCCGTGGGGAGAATCTGGGGAGAATGGGGGAGCGTTTGGGGGGCGCGAGCCCCCAAAACGCAGCGATGCGGGAAACGCTCTGAAACGCTCAAAGGCGCAGGTCAGAGGCCCTTTGAGCCGCATCCCCCCAGGTCAGTCAGGGGGAGCTAGGTTCTTGAGGGGGGAGGCTTGAGCCGTCTTCCTGCGCGGGGTCAACGCGCCTTTTTCCCGGCCTGGTTCAGGAGACCGGCGGGGCCTTCTCCGCAGGGGATCCGCTCGCGGCGGCCCGGTCCAGTGCGGTCAGCACGTCATCGACGAGGTCCTCGGTGTCCTCCACCCCCACGGAGAAGCGGATGAAGCCTTCCGGTACCGCGTCACCGCCCCAGCGGCCGCGGCGCTCGGCCGTGGACCGGACGCCGCCGAAGCTCGTGGCTTCGTCGACAAGTCGCAAGGCGCCGAGGAAACGTTCCGCGTGGGGGCGGTCCGGAAGGGCGAAGGAGACGACGCAGCCGTAGCGTCCGCCGTGCATCTGGCGCGCGGCGAGCTCGTGCGCGGGGTCCGTCGGCAGGCCGGGGTGGCGGAGGCCGGTCACCTCGGGGCGGTCGCGCAGGGCCTCGGCCAGTGCGAGCGCGCTCGCGGCCTGCCGGTCGACCCGCAACTGGAGGGTGGCCAGCGAACGGTGCGCCAGCCATGCCTCCATGGGCCCGGGGATCGCCCCGGTGACCTTGCGCCACGCCCGTACGCCCGCCGCGAGCGCGGGGGCGGGCGTGGCGACGTAGCCCAGCAGGATGTCGCCGTGGCCGGTGAGCGCCTTGGTGCCGCTGGCGACGGAGAAGTCGGCGCCCAGTTCCAGCGGGCGCTGGGCGAGCGGGGTGGCGAGGGTGTTGTCGACGGCGACGAGCGCGCCCCCGCGGTGCGCGGCCTCGGCGAGGCGGCGGATGTCGCACACGTCGAGCCCCGGGTTGGACGGCGTCTCGATCCACAGCAGCCGCGCTCCTTCCAGCGCTGCCAGTTGGGCGTCGCCGCCGGTCGGCGCGGTCCGTACGGTGATGCCGAAGCCCTCCAGCCGCTCCCGCAGCGCGGGCAGCAGCTGATAGCCGTCGCCCGGCAGCACGGCGGTGTCGCCGGGGCGCAGCAGGGACAGGAGCACGGCCGAGATCGCGGCCATGCCGGAGGGGAAGACCACGGCCTCGGCCCCGCCGCCGGGGGCCTCCAGCAGGCCGATGGCGTCCTCCAGCGCGGTCCAGGTGGGGTTGGCCTCGCGGCCGTAGGTGTACGGCCCGCCGACCTCGCCCGGCAGGTGGAAGTGGGCGGCGAAGGCGGGGCCGGGGAGGGCCGGTTCGTTCGGCCGCGGCTCCGGGAGACCTGCCCGTACGACGCGGGTGCCGTCGCCTGTCATGTGTGCTCCCTCGGGTGGTGCCTCGCGCGTGCCGCGCCCGTTCCGTCGGAGGCCGGGCGCATGCGGCGCCCCGGTCCTCAGTCCTGCTCGTCCGGCAGGATCATGTGCATCGCCCATGCCACCACCGAGATGATCACGCCGCCGACCAGGGCGCTCCAGAAGCCCGCCACATGGAAGGCCAGCCCGAGCTTGCCCGCCAGCCAGGACGTCAGCAGCAGCATCAACGCGTTGATCACTAGCGTGATGAGCCCGAGGGTCAGGATGAAGAGCGGGAAGGACAGCAGCTTCACGACCGGCTTGACGATGAAGTTGACCACGCCGAAGACGAGCGCGACGAGAATGAGCGTGAGCACCTTGCGCACGGTGTTCTCACCGGACAGCGTGATGCCCTTGAGCAGCCAGATGGCGACCGCCAGGGCCGCCGCGTTGGCGATCGTCTTGACTACGAAATTCTTCATGGTGAGATCGTTGCAGACGGGATCGGCTGCCGAGGTCCCGCGCTGCGACGCACAGCGAAGCGACAGCAAGAGACGGTCAACGAGGTGGTCGAGAGATGAAGGCGTTCCGGCTGGACGAGCTCGAGGCGGAGCGGGCCGCCAACGAGGGGGCCTATCTGCAGTTCCTGCGCGAGCGGAACATGTCCGTCGGTCTCTACGCGCTGGACGCGGGGGACACCGACCCGCAGACCCCGCACGCGCAGGACGAGGTCTACATGGTCATGAGCGGGCGTGGGGCGATCACGGTGGGGAACGAGACGACCGACGTGGCGCGGGGGAGCGTGGTCTATGTGCCCGCCGGCGTGCCGCACCGGTTCCACCACATCAGCGAGGACCTGAGGGTTCTGGTGGTCTTCTCTCCGCCTGAGAGCTGAGGGGGCACCCCGGGATCCCGTAGGGGGTCGCTCAGGGACGGACGGGGGCCGCGGGGCCCCCGCGGACCCACCGGGCCGTCCTAGCATCGAGAGCGAGGCCGGGGCAGTTCCGCTCCGGCTCCACCGAAGAGCTCCACGAAGCGGAAAGCAGGGACGACGACATGGGTGAGAAGGGGATTTTCGCAGGACTCCCGTGGTGGGTGAAGTGGATCGCCGTGCCGGTCCTCGTCCTGATGGTGTTCGGCGGCCTGATCATGACCGCGCTCGGTTTCGTCATCGCGCTGCTCTTCAAGGCGCTGCTGCTGGTGGCGCTCGTCGGTGGCCTGATCTTCGTCGTCAGGAAGTTCACGTCGTCCTCGTCGTCCAAGGGCGACTGGTAAACGCGTCCCATCGGTGTGCGGGAGACAGGAGTACGTCACCCGCACCGCCCCTCGGCAACGCCTTCCGACTGTCGCCCACGGTCGGTGTTGACGATTGAGGCGATTTCTCCGCCGTGAAACGCCCGGAACGACTCCGCCCCGTAGTCGAGTCGCTACGCTCCAGAGTCATAGAGCTCGTAAGCTCACTCTCGATCTCTATCGGTATCTGAAATATCACTCCCTGTGATCCATGGATGCCGTCGAATGACGGAGCCTATGGCCATAAGGAGCCAATCCCGGCCAAAACGACGAATCGGGGCATTGGGCGATGCGTGAAACGGTTCAGGCAGAAGTAATCATGACCTTCCTCGTCTCCGAGGAGCTGTCCTTCCGGATTCCGGTCGGGCTGGTCTACGACAGCAGTGACCCTTATGCGGTGAAATTCACCTTTCACCTGCCCGGGGACGCCCCGGTGACCTGGGCGTTCGCCAGGGAGCTGCTGCTCGACGGACTCAGCCAGCCGTCCGGCGAGGGCGATGTGCACATCGCCCCCGCCTCCACCGAGCACCTCTCGGACGTCTTCATCAGACTGCAAGTGGGCTGCGAAGGGGCCCTGTTCCGGGCCGGGGCCGCGCCTCTCGTGGCGTTCCTCGACCGGACCGACCGCATCGCGCCCCTCGGCGAGGAGCGCTCGGTCGCGGACTTCGAGTACGACCTCGCGGCCGCCCTCGACAACATCCTCGCCGGCAACCCCGAGGGGCAGAACGCTGGTTAGCGGCCCGGAACGGCACCATCGTCCTTCTCGACCGGCACCCGCTCCGGGCGGGGCGCCGCGCCCTGCGGCGCGGCCGCAGGACCCCGGCCCGCCGGGCTCCCGCCGCTGTCACCCCGGGCCGTAGCGCCGTTCGCCGCCGGGCCGCCGAGGCCGTTCGCCCCCGGGCCCTCCGTGGTGCCCATGCTCGCGAGCAGCTGCCGTGCCAGGCCCAGGCCCGTGCCACCCATCGTCAGGGCCTTCGCGAAGAGGTCGGACATCCCGTCCGCCCCGTTCAACAGCACCATATGATCGACGTTTCCGAAGGCCGCCGCCCCGGCCCGCACGATCTCCGGCCAGTTCTCGGCCAGTTGCTGGGCGACCACCGCCTCCTGGTTCTCCGCCAGGGCAGCCGCCCTGGCCTTGATCGCCTCCGCCTCGGCCAGCCCCTGCGCCCTCGCCGCCTCGGCCGCCGCCAGACCCCTGGCCTGCGCGGCCGCGGCCTCGGCCTCACCGGTCGCCCGGGTCGCCGCGGCGGCCGCGGTGCCACGTGCCTTGGTGGCCTCCGCCTCCGCGCCCGCCGCCGTCTTCACCCGCGTCGCCTCGGCGGCCGCCGCCAGCTCCGTCTCCCGGGCCTTCGCCTGCGCCGCGGAGATCCGGGCGTCACGCTCCGCCTCGGCCAGCGTCCGCTTCTCGTACGCCGCCGCGTCCGCGGGCTTGCGGACGTCCGCCTGGAGCTGCTGCTCCTTGCGCTGCGCCGCGAGCTCGGCGACCCGCGTCTCCTGGACCACGACCTCCTGCTGCGCCGCGGCCTCCGCCAGCGGGCCCGCCTGCCGGGCCTTGGCCGCCGCGCTGTCCCGCTCGGCCTGATAGCCGGCCCGGAGGATCTCGCTGTCGCGCGTCGCCTCCGACATCCGGGCCGCGGCCTGCTGCTCCGCCTCCGTGGCCAGCCGGTCCGCCTCGGCCTGGGCGATCCGGGCGTCGCGGTGGACCGCCGCCGCGTGCGGCGCGGAGAGGTTCTTGATGTAGCCCGTGGGGTCCTGGATCTCATGGATCTGCAGGGAGTCGATGATCAGACCCAGCTTCTCCATCTCGGAGCCCGAGGCGGCCCGGGTCTCACCGGTCAGCCGCTCGCGGTCGCGGATCATGTCCTCGACGGTCAACCCGCCGACGATGGAGCGCAGGTGACCCGCGAAGACGTTGTGCACCCGGTCGCCCATGTGCTTCTGCTGGTCCAGGAAGCGGCGGGCCGCGTTCGCGATCGACACGAAGTCGTCGCCCACCTTGAATATCACCACGCCGTGCACCTTGAGCGGGATGCCCTGCTGGGTGACGCAATCCACGTTCAGCTCGGCCTCGTTGAGATCCAGCGACAGCTTCCGCACCACCTGCACCCCGGGCAGCACGAGCGTGCCGCGCCCGGTGACGATCCGGAAGCCCATGCCTTCCTCAAGGCCCTCGGTGCGGTGCTTGGAGCCGGAGATGACCAGCGCCTCATTGGGCTCCGCCACCCGCCACATCAGCTTGAACAGACCGATCACGACGGCGACGCCTACGACGACGACCCCCGCCACGATGCCGATGAGCATCGCTCATCCCCCCTTTGACGGCTCCTGGGTGCGGAGCCTTGTGATCGAAAGTGTGCTCCCGCGCAGGCCGGTGGTGAAGAGGACCGGGCGTCTTGGCGCTTTCTTGACGCCCGGCGCCCCGCGAACCCCCGCTCACCCCGGGTGAATCAGCCGTAGGCGGCCGCCACATAGACCGTGCGCGGCGGCTGATACTCCACGATCACCACCACCGTGCCCCGCTCCAGGCGCTCGCCCTCCTCCATCGCATACGCCAGGAACGCCTCGGCCCCGCCCCTGACCCGCACGATCACCTCGCCGACCAGCCCCGGGCCGACCGTCCCCGTCACCCTGCCCTGCTCCCCGACCACCGGCAGCTCCCCCCTCCCGCGATCACTTCGCCCGACGGCGCCTCCCGCCCCGGGACGCCCCCCGCGCCCTCGGACCGCTCTTCGCCCTCGTCTTCGTATTGTGCCGGTCGGCACTGACAACGAGCGCCGCCAGCGCGGTCGTCACCGGCACCGAGGCCACCAAGCCGATGCTGCCGACCAGCGTGCGCACGATCTCCTCCGCGACGATCTCGCTCGTCGCGACCCGCCCGATCCCGCTGTCCGCGATCGAGAACAGCAGCATCAGCGGCAGCGACGCGCCCGCGTACGCCATCACCAGCGTATTGACCACCGACGCGATGTGGTCCCGCCCGATGCGCATCCCCGAGCCGTAGAGCTTGCGCCAACTCGCGGCCGGATCCGCCTCCTTCAGCTCCCACACCGCCGACGTCTGCGTCACCGTGACGTCGTCGAGCACGCCCAGGGAGCCGATGATGATCCCGGCGAGCAGCAGGCCGCGGATCTCGATCTCCGGATAGAGGCCGTGCACCAGGCCGGTCTGGTCGTCGGTGTCGCCCGTCAGGTGCGCCCACTGCGTGAACAGCGCGCCGAGCAGCCCGATGAGCATCAGCGACGTGAGCGTGCCGACGACCGCCACGGACGTCCGCGCGTTGAGGCCATGACACATATAGAGCGCGATCAGCATGATCGCGCTGCCGCCGACCACGGCCACCAGCAGTGGGTCCGAACCGTGCAGGATCGCCGGGAGGATGAACAGCGTCAGCACCCCGAAGCTGACCACCAGGGCGACCAGCGCGAAGACCCCGCGCAGCCGGCCGACCACCACGACGGCCAGCGCGAACAGCCCGGCGAGCAGCGCCATGGGCAGCGTCCGGTCCACGTCGGTGACCGCGTACTGGAGGTTCTTGGGCGCCTTCGGCGCGTACGCCAGGACGACCTCCTGGCCCACCGTGTAGTGCCGTGAGGCGCTCGGCTGCACGAGTTCGGTGAAGGTGCGGCCCTTGTCCGGGCCCGAGGTGACCTCGATCTCCGACTTCTCGCACGGCCCCTGCGCCGCCGGCGGGCCGCCGCCGGGCTGCGGGGACTGCTGTTGCGGCGTGGCACCCGCCTTCGCGCAGTCGATCTCCTCGATCTTCACCACCCGGCCCGACCGCGTCTGCTGGTCGAGGCCGAGCCCGGAGTGCTTGTGCGGGGGCGCTCCGCCCGGCCACATCACGACCAGCCCCGCGAGCACCGCGACGGCGAAGGGGATGAGCACGGCCGCGATCACCTTGCGCAGGTGCGCGGAGACGGGCGTGGGCGGGCCGTGGCTGTGCGAGTGGCCGTGGGAGTGCCCATGGGATCTGGGTCCGGGGAGATCGGTCGGGGTCTGCGGTTCCGTGGGGGTCACGCCTCGCATCATCGCAACCCCCTCTGGTCCTCCGTACGGGGGAAGCGCTAGCGTGGTGGCACCTTTGCAATCGCGGGAGCTCGGAGCACCGGGCTGAGAGGGCGCTGAACCTCCGTACGGCTGGCACGTACGGGAATCGCTGCGTCGACCGCCGAACCTGTTACCGGGTAATGCCGGCGTAGGGAGTTCTGGTCTCATGACCTCGCAGGATGCGCGCACGTCCGAAACCGGTCCCATCGGCTGGCACAAGGACTACGTGACCGGCTCGCGGCCGGACCTCAGGGTTCCGGTGCGGCGGGTGCATCTCACCAACGGGCAGGACGTACGGCTGTACGACACCTCCGGCCCGTACACCGACCCGGCCGTCGAGACGGACGTCCGCCGTGGCCTCCGGCCGCTGCGGGAGAGCTGGATCATCGGCCGCGGTGACACCGAGGAGTACGCGGGGCGACCGATGCGCCCCGAGGACGACGGCCTCAAGCACACCTCTCCGCGCGGGGGGCTCAAGAACCTCGACGCGGTCTTCCCCGGCCGCCCGCGCCAGCCCCGCCGGGGCCGTTCCGGCGCCGCGGTGACCCAGCTCGCGTACGCCCGGCGCGGTGAGATCACCGAGGAGATGGAGTACGTGGCCCTCCGGGAGAACGTCTCCCCGGAGACCGTCCGCGAGGAGATCGCGGCCGGCCGGGCCGTGCTCCCCGCCAATGTGAACCACCCGGAGATCGAGCCGATGATCATCGGCAAGAAGTTCCTGGTCAAGGTGAACGCCAACATCGGCAATTCCGCCGTCACCTCCTCGATCGAGGAGGAGGTCGAGAAGATGACCTGGGCGACCCGCTGGGGCGCCGACACGGTCATGGACCTCTCGACCGGCCGCAACATCCACACCACCCGCGAGTGGGTGCTGCGCAACTCCCCCGTGCCGATCGGCACCGTGCCGCTCTACCAGGCCCTGGAGAAGGTCGACGGCAAGGCCGAGGAGCTCACCTGGGAGATCTACAAGGACACGGTCATCGAGCAGGCCGAGCAGGGCGTGGACTACATGACCGTCCACGCGGGCGTGCTGCTGCGCTACGTCCCGCTGACGGCGCGCCGCAAGACCGGCATCGTCTCGCGCGGCGGCTCGATCATGGCCGCCTGGTGCCTGGCGCACCACAAGGAGTCGTTCCTCTACGAGAACTTCGAGGAGCTCTGCGAGATCCTCGCCTCGTACGACGTGACGTACTCCCTCGGCGACGGCCTGCGCCCCGGCTCCATCGCGGACGCCAACGACGAGGCGCAGTTCGCCGAGCTGCGGACGCTGGGCGAGCTCAACACGATCGCCAAGCGGCACCACGTGCAGACGATGATCGAGGGCCCGGGCCATGTCCCGATGCACAAGATCAAGGAGAACATCGACCTCCAGCAGGAGATCTGCGAGGAGGCGCCGTTCTACACGCTCGGCCCGCTGACGACCGACGTCGCGCCCGCGTACGACCACATCACCTCGGGCATCGGCGCGGCGATGATCGCCTGGTGGGGCACGGCGATGCTCTGCTACGTCACGCCCAAGGAGCACCTGGGCCTGCCGGACCGCGACGACGTCAAGACCGGTGTGATCACATACAAGATCGCGGCCCACGCGGCGGACCTCGCCAAGGGGCACCCGGGCGCGCAGGAGTGGGACGACGCGCTGTCCGACGCCCGCTTCGAGTTCCGCTGGGAGGACCAGTTCAACCTGGCGCTCGACCCGGACACGGCACGCGCCTTCCACGACGAGACGCTGCCGGCGGAGCCCGCGAAGACGGCGCACTTCTGCTCGATGTGCGGGCCCAAGTTCTGCTCGATGAAGATCTCGCAGGACATCCGCCGTGAGCACGGCGGGGAGCTCGCCGTCGACCCCGAGGCGGGCATGGCGGAGAAGTCCAAGGAGTTCGCGGCGGCGGGCAACCGCGTCTATCTGCCGATCGCCGACTAGGCGTTCGCGCCGGAGCCCGGTGCTGCACCACGCCCCGTGAGGGGCGCGGGGAACCGCGCCCGCTGTCCCGCAGCGGCCGGACCGCGCTGCCGACGGAGCGCAGGGGCGGTCAGCCGCACGGTCCGAGAGGCCCCGGCCGGTGTCGGGGCCTCTCGCATGTGCCGTGCGGTGGTCCGGTGCGTCACTCCGGTCGGCTGTCCGGGCCGCCGTAGTCCGGGCTGGTGAAGTCGGGGCTGGTGTAGCGCGGGCGGAGGTGCGGGGAGGACTCGCTGTCGGGGCTGGTGAAGCCGGGGCGCGAGTATCCCAGCGTGGGGGTGCGGCTCTGGCTCTCGTGCTGCCTCGGGACGTACGAAGACGGTGAGTTGAGCGGGGCGTTGGCCAGGGCCTCGCGGAGGAAGGGCAGTATGCCGCGGTGGAGCAGCGCCTGCCGCCATGCCTCACCGGCCCGGTCGGCCTCCTCGCTCAGCCCGGCGCCCCGGGCGTCCGTCCCCTGGCCGACGCCGTTGCGCAGGGCGGTCACCACCATGCCGATCATGGCGACGAACGCACCGGCGGCGGTGAGTCCGGCGAACCACCAGCCGATGGTGATCATCGGCTGGCCGACGGACGGGTTGGAGCCGACCGTCCGCAGGACGTAGCCGACGAGGAGGAAGATCAGGGCGGCTATCCCGGCGAGCACGGGGGCCAGCACGGCGACGACCGCGCCCGCGCCCGCGCCGGAGGACTCCACGATCTCGCTGTCCGCGGGGCCGAATCCATCGGGGGCGCTTTCATCGCCGTGCGCGCCCCCGGTGCTCACGCTTTGCGGGTGCATGCTCGCGGAGAGCGCGCGCAGAGCGTCGCGCGCCCTTACGTAGTTCTGATATTCGGTGGTCGCGCACGCCGAGATGGCGGTCATGGCATTGAGCGCCATGGTGCGCAGCTGTTCCGCATTGAGCCGCTGTCCTATCGCCGCGGCCAGTTCCGGGTCATGGTCGGCGGTACGCAACGCCTGGTCGAGAACACGCTCGAATTCCGGGCGGTCCTCGGCCAGTAGGTGCGGAGCGCTGTTCATGTGCATCCCCCGATGCTCCGTAGGGCCTTCTTGCCGGCTTACACCGGGCAGTGGGCGGAAACGGAGGAGAGCCTGCTACGGATAAGCCGATGGTAGAGCGGTACCGGCGCACGGTGACAGTGTGTTTCGTGAATTGCCCCGCGCCGGTGGAACTCCCTACCTGCCCGTGGACCTACCCCCTGAACCCTCATCCACCCAGGGGAAGTTGCACCACCAGCAGTTTTCCGGCCATGGTGACCCCTCCGTCCATCGCCAGCGCGAGCCCGTCCGCGTAGAGATGCGGGCCGTCGACGGCGGGCGTGCCGCCCTCCTCGCCGTCCGCGTCCTCCGCGCCGACCTCGCCCAGGAGATACGGAATCGGACTGTGGCCGTGCACCAGACGGCGGCCGCCGTAGGTGTCCAGCAGCTCCCGTACGGCCAGCGGTCCGGCCTCGTCGCGGAAGGCGAACCGCTTGGTGAACTTCCGGAAGAGGTCCCAGCACTCGTCGGGGTCGTTGCGCTGGAGCGCCTCGGTGACGGCGTCGTTGACGGCCTCGATGGAGTCGCCGTACTCCAGATAGGCGGTGGTGTCGGAGTGCACCAGCAGGTGCCCGTCCTCCTCCGCCATGGCGTCGAGCCGCGACATCCACTGGAGGTGGTGGTCCTCCAGGCGCTCCATGTCGGTGCGCTGGCCGCCGTTGAGCAGCCAGGCCGCCTGGAAGGAGGCTGTTCCCGCACCGGAGTTGACCGGCGTGTCGGAGAACCGCTTGGCGCCGATGATCAGCAGCTCGTGGTTGCCCATGAGGGCCTTGCAGTAGCCGCCGGCCGCCGCGGCCTCGGCGGACAGCCGCATCACGAGGTCGATCACACCGACGCCGTCCGGTCCGCGGTCGGTGAAGTCGCCGAGGAACCACAGGCGGGCGTTGCCCGCGCACCAGCTGCCGTTCGCGTCGATGAGGCCCTGGGCCTCCAGCGCGGCGTGCAGCTGGTCGAGATAGCCGTGGACGTCGCCCACGACGAAGAGCGGGCCGAGGCCGGGCCGCGGGGCCGCGTGCTGCTCGGCCAGGGGCGTCAGGGCGACGGTCGGCACGTCGTCGGGGACGGGCCGGCCGATCACGGGCAGGTCGCGCTCGGTGGGGGTGTAGCCCTCCGGTGCGTCGACCGGCGGCTGCACGGGCGGGGCCGTGTGGTCGTACGGCGGCATGGGGGCATGCGGAGGGGGCGCGGCATACCCGGGGAAGGGCGGCACCGCCGCCGTGGTCCGTGCCGCGGGTCCCTGACCGGCCCCCTGAGTCATCGACCCCTCCACCATCGCGCCGCCGTGCACCTTGTGGACCTTGCCTGGTCGACGGCGGTCCGTGGTGTCGTGCGCCCATCATAGGAATGACCGTCGCGCCTTGTGACGCACCAGGGGCCGTCAATCGGGGCGGGAGGGTGCGCGCGTCGGTCATTTCTCCCCAATTGAGTCATTCGCCCCCGGGTCTCCGCGCCCCCTGCGCCCTCCGCGCGGCTTTGGCAAAGGTGTGGCAGCCCGGAAACGGCGCGTTGACCCCGAGCGGCCCCGCGGTGCCCCTCAACCCGGGGCGGGACCGCGCGGCGGGCTGACCGTGGTGCGTGGCCTGCGGCGCTGGGAGGACGTCCGGACGATCAGTTCGGTCGGTATCACCTGCTCGACCAGGTGCCCGCTGTCGAGCCCCTCGATGGCGTCGATGAGGAGCTGGACGACCGCCGTGCCGATGCGCCGGGGCTTCAGCGACAGGGTGGTGACGGGCGGCTCGGTGGCGGCGTAGACGGTGGACTCGCTGCAGCAGACGAGCAGGAGGTCGTCCGGGACGCGCAGGCCGTAGCGCCGGGCGGCGGCGAGCAGGTCCGTGCCGTTGGGGTCGAACAGGCCGTAGACGGCGTCCGGCCGGTCGGGCCGGGCGAGCAGCCGGTCGGCCGCCACGGCGCCGGCGCAGGGGTCGTGGGCGGGGTACTTCTCGTAGACCGGGTCCTGGCCCGCCCGCTCGCACCAGTGCAGGTAGGCGTGGGTGGAGAGCCGGGTGTACGTGTCGGTGGTGGTGCCCGTCAGCAGGCCGATCCGGCGGGCGCCGGCCGCCGCGAGGTGGTCGAGGATGCCGATGACGGCGGCCTCGTGGTCGTTGTCGACCCACGCCGTGACCGGGAGGCTGCCCGCGGGCCGGCCGTCGGAGACCACCGGGATGCCCTGGCGGACCAGTTCGGAGACGACCGGGTCGTGGTCGGAGGGGTCGACGACGACGGTGCCGTCGAGGGCGACGTTGGACCACACGTCGTGACGCGAGGTGGCGGGGAGGATCACCAGGGCGTAGCCGCGGGCCAGCGCGGCGGAGGTGGCGGCCCTGGCCATCTCGGCGAAGTAGGCGAATTCGGTGAAGGTGAAAGGTTCATCCCCGTACGTGGTCACCGTCAGGCCGATGAGCCCGGACTTGCCCGTGCGGAGGGTGCGGGCCGCGGCGGAGGGGCGGTAGCCCAGCCGGTCGGCGACCTCGCGGACATGGCGGCGGGTCGCGTCCGGTAGCCGGCCCTTGCCGTTGAGCGCGTCGGAGACGGTCGTGATCGAGACGCCGGCGGCGGCGGCCACGTCCCGGATGCCCGCCCGTCCCAGCCGGCGGCCGGTGGGCCGGCTCACCTGATGCTTCCCTGCTGCTGTCATGGCGAGCCGATAGTAGGGCTCGGGTAGTGCGTGGGCGGCGTGCTCCGTTTGGCTGTTGACAGGCACGTTTCTGCAAGCGCAATTCCACTCAATGACCATGGAAATACAGAGAGTTGTCCGGATCGACGGTGAACCATTGGCCTCTGGCATATCCGCCTCCGGTTATCACCCGAAGTCTCGAAGAGGTCTCAACTCACCTTCACGGGTGATGCGCGCCACGGCGCCCGCCACCGGCGTGCAGAAGTTTCGGGAGCGCTCCCCCTGCTCTGGACGCCGCCCCGGTGAATCCTCTTAAGGTGTGCAGTATTCATGTCCGCTATTCGTGTGCGGCCTGCCCGTGCGGGTGCGAGCGCACGGGATGTCGAGGAGGACCCGCGGTGACCGAGAAGACCCCGAGGCTGCGCCCCGCCCTGGACGGCGTGCCGACCTACAAGCCGGGCCGGCCCGCGGCCGCGGACGGCCCCGTGGCGTACAAGCTGTCCTCCAACGAGAACCCCTATCCGCCGCTGCCCGGCGTGCTGGAGAAGGCGGTCGACGCGGCGGGCACCATCAACCGCTACCCCGACATGGCCTGCACGGCCTTGATGGCCGAGCTCGCGGACCGCTTCTCCGTGCCGGTGACGCACCTGGCCACCGGCACCGGCTCGGTGGGCGTCGCCCAGCAGCTGGTGCAGGCCACCTCGGGGCCGGGCGACGAGGTGATCTACGCCTGGCGGTCGTTCGAGGCGTACCCGATCATCACCCAGGTCTCCGGGGCCACTCCGGTGCAGGTCCCGCTGACGGGCGACGAGGTCCACGACCTCGACGCGATGCTGGCCGCGATCACCGACCGGACCCGGCTGATCTTCGTCTGCAACCCCAACAACCCCACCGGCACCGTGGTGCGCCGGGCCGAGCTGGAGTCCTTCCTGGACCGCGTCCCCGCCGACGTGCTGGTCGTGCTCGACGAGGCGTACATCGAGTTCGTCCGTGACACGGACGTCCCCGACGGCCTCGACCTCTACCGCGACCGTCCGAACGTCTGCGTGCTGCGCACCTTCTCCAAGGCGTACGGCCTGGCCGGGCTGCGGATCGGCTTCGCCGTCGCGCACGAGCCCGTCGCGGCGGCGCTGCGCAAGACCGCCGTCCCGTTCGGCGTGAGCCACATCGCGCAGGAGGCGGCGATCGCCTCGCTGCGGAGCGAGGACGCGCTGCGGGAGCGGGTGCAGGCGCTGGTGGAGGAGCGCGCCCGGGTCGTCGACGCGCTGGCCGGGCAGGGCTGGACCGTGCCCCAGACGCAGGCCAACTTCGTCTGGCTGCGGCTGGGGGAGCGCACGGCGGAGTTCGCGGCGGCCTGCGAGCGGGCGGGCGTGGTCGTACGGCCGTTCCCGGGCGAGGGTGTCCGGGTGACGGTCGGCGAGACGGCGGCGAACGACCTCTTCCTGGAAGTCGCGGGAGCGTTCCGCAAGGAGCTGTAGAAGGCGGGGCCTTCGGGCGGGCCGGGGTGCGCGGGGAGACCGCGCACCCCGGCCCGCCGTCGTTGTGCGGCTGCCCGGCTGCCCGGCTGCCCGGCTGCCCGGCTGCCCGGCTGCCCGGCTGCCCGGCTGCCCGGCTGCCCGCGCCGCCGGTGGCCGTCCTGTCGGTCGAAGCAAGCGTTCCGGATTTGGCCGAAGAACGTCGGGTCTCCGGCTGGGGGGACCCCCTTGTCGAGCGCGAAAACCTGTGCGTCATAATTGCTTGTGAATGTGAACGCGTTCACAAGCATGCCCTTTACCTCCCGCTTTCGTTGGGGCAAAAGGGGCATATCACCGAGGCGTGAGGCGTCGGTGACGCAAGAGGCAAGGAGAGACCGCGTGAACCTCGCTTTGGCGCCGGAGACGCTGGCGCGCTGGCAATTCGGCATCACCACCGTCTACCACTTTCTCTTCGTCCCGCTCACGATCAGTCTCGCGGCGATCACCGCCGGTCTTGAGACGGCTTGGGTCCGCACCGGCAAGGACAAGTACTTCCACGCGACGAAGTTCTGGGGAAAGCTCTTCCTGATCAACATCGCGATGGGTGTCGTCACCGGCATCGTGCAGGAGTTCCAGTTCGGCATGAACTGGTCCGACTACTCGCGCTTCGTCGGTGATGTCTTCGGCGCGCCGCTCGCGATGGAGGCGCTGCTGGCCTTCTTCTTCGAGTCCACCTTCATCGGCCTGTGGATCTTCGGCTGGGACAAGCTGCCCAAGAAGATCCACTGTGCGTGCATCTGGATCGTCGCCGTCGGCACCGTGCTCTCCTCGTACTTCATCCTGGCGGCCAACTCCTGGATGCAGCACCCGGTGGGCTACGCCATAGACAAGGCGACCGGGAAGGCGCGGCTCACCGACATCTGGGCCGTGCTCACCCAGAACACCACCATGGTCGTCGTCTTCCACACGCTCACAGCTGCGTTCCTCACCGGTGGCGCCTTCATCGTCGGCATCGCCTCCTTCCACCTGTGGCGCGCCAAGCGCAGGCAGCTGCGGGGCGAGGAGCTCGGCGAGAAGCAGCGGTCACAGGTCGGGGCCATGCGGGCCTCGCTGCGCGTCGGCCTGGTGGTCGCGGTCATCGCCGGTCTGGGCACCGCCCTCAGCGGTGACAGCCTCGGCAAGGTGATGTTCGAGCAGCAGCCGATGAAGATGGCCGCCGCCGAGGCGCTGTGGGAAACCCAGGCGCCCGCGCCCTTCTCGGTCTTCGCGGTCGGCGATGTCACCAAGGGCCACAACAGCGTGGAGATAGAGGTTCCGGGAGTCCTCTCCTTCCTCGCCCACAACAACTTCTCCGAGGCCGTCCCCGGCATCAACGACGTCGCCGCGCAGGAGGCCGCGCGGTACGGCGGCAAGCCGGAGGACTACATCCCCAGCATCTTCATGACCTTCTGGGGCTTCCGGCTGATGATCGGCTTCGGGATGACCTCCTTCGTCGCCGCGCTCATCGGCCTGTGGACCACGCGCAAGAAATTCTGGCTCGACCCCGAATACCGCACGGGTGACAACGAGGTGCCGCGGCTGATGCTCACGCGCACCCGTGAGATGAGCCCCTTCTTCACCGCCTGGTCCTGGCGCATCGGCCTGCTCACCATGGGCTTCCCGCTCATCGCCAACTCCTTCGGCTGGATCTTCACCGAGATGGGCCGCCAGCCGTGGGCCGTCTACGGGCTGATGAAGACCGGCCACGCCGTCTCCCCCGGTGTCAGCCAGACCGAAGTGCTCACCTCCATGGGCGTCTTCACCCTGCTGTACGGCGTGCTGGCGGTGGTCGAGGTCAAGCTGCTCGTGAAGTACGCCAAGGCCGGGCCCGACACGGACGAGAAGCCACCCGCGGAGGACCCGAGGCTGCGCCTGCCGTCCGGGGGAGCCGGGGCGGAGCGGCCAGAGGACGCCGACAAGCCGATGACCTTCGCGTACTGACGCGGCGGCGGAACGGAGACAACGAACCATGCACCTCCACGACTTCTGGTTCCTCGTGATCGCCGTCCTGTGGACCGGCTACTTCTTCCTCGAAGGGTTCGACTTCGGCATCGGCGTCCTGACCAAGGTCCTGGCCAAGGACCGCACCGAGCGCCGGGTGCTGATCAACACCATCGGACCCGTCTGGGACGGCAACGAGGTCTGGCTGATCACCGCGGCCGGCGCGACCTTCGCCGCCTTCCCCGACTGGTACGCCACCCTGTTCAGCGGCTTCTACCTGCCCTTCCTCGCCATCCTGGTCTGCCTGATCGTGCGGGGCGTGGCCTTCGAGTACCGCCACAAGCGGACCGATGAGCGCTGGCAGCGCAACTGGGAGCACGCGATCTTCTGGTGCTCGCTGCTGCCCGCCTTCCTGTGGGGGCTCACCTTCGCCAACATCGTCCGCGGGGTGCCGATCGGCTCGGACAAGAACTTCAACGGCACGCTCCTCGACCTCTTCGGCCCGTACGCCCTGCTGGGCGGCCTCCTCACGCTCGTGCTCTTCACCTTCCACGGCGCGGTCTTCGCCGCCCTGAAGACGACGGGGGAGATCCGCCACCGGGCCAGGTCCTACGCCACCGTGTTCGGCATGACCGCGGGCGTGCTCGCCGTGGCCTTCCTCGGCTGGACGCAGGCCGAGTCGGGCAACGGGCGCAGCCTGGCCGCCCTGATCGTCGCCGTGGTCGCCCTGGGCGCGGCGCTGGTGATGAACCACGCGGGGCGCGAGGGCTGGGCGTTCGGCTTCTCCGGGGTGACGGTCGCGGCGGCCTTCGCCCTGGTCTTCCTCGCCCTCTTCCCCGACGTCATGCCGTCCTCGGTCAACCCGGCGTGGAGCCTCACCGCGGCCGAGGCCGCCTCCAGCCCGTACACACTGAAGATCATGACGTGGGTCGCGGTCCCCATGACGCCCCTGATCATCGGCTACCAGGCGTGGACCTACTGGGTCTTCCGCAAGCGGATCGGCACCCAGCACATCCCGGCACCCGCCGGCCACTAGGACGGAACGCGCATGAAGCCCGTCGATCCCCGGCTGCTCCGGTACGCCTCCGCGACCCGCCGCTTCCTGGTCGCCTCCGTCGTGCTCGGGCTGGCGGGGGCCGGCCTGGTCATCGCGCAGGCGATGCTGATCGCCGAGGTGGTGACCGGCGCCTTCCGGCACGGCCGGTCCACCGGCGACCTGGCCGCGCAGCTGGCGCTGCTGGCCGCCGTGGCCCTGGGCCGGGCGGCCGTCACCTGGCTCACTGAGCTGACCGCGCACCGCGCGAGCGCGGCCGTGAAGTCCGAGCTGCGCACGCGGCTGCTGACGCGGGCCACCGCGCTCGGGCCCGACCGGCTGGAGACGGTGCGGACCGGTGAGCTGGCCACCCTCGCCACGCGGGGGATCGACGCGCTGGACGACTACTTCGCCCGCTATCTGCCCCAGCTCGGCCTCGCGGTCGTCGTGCCGGTGGCCGTGCTCGCGCGGATCGCCACGGCGGACTGGCTCTCCGCGCTGGTCATCGTCCTCACGCTGCCGCTCATCCCCCTCTTCATGATCCTCATCGGCTGGGCGACGCAGTCCCGGATGGACAAGCAGTGGCGGCTGCTGTCCCGGCTGTCCGGCCACTTCCTCGACGTCGTCGCGGGGCTGCCCACCCTCAAGGTCTTCGGGCGGGCCAAGGCGCAGGCCGAGTCGATCCGCGCGATCACCTCCGACTACCGGCGCGCCACGCTGCGGACGCTGCGCATCGCCTTCCTCTCCTCCTTCGCGCTGGAGCTGCTGGCCACGCTCTCGGTGGCCCTGGTCGCGGTGGGCGTCGGCATGCGGCTCGTGCACGGCGAACTCGACCTGGAGACCGGGCTGATGGTGCTGGTCCTGGCTCCCGAGGCGTATCTCCCGCTGCGGCAGGTCGGCGCGCAGTACCACGCGGCGGCGGAGGGGCTGGCGGCCGCCGACCGGGTCTTCGCGGTGCTGGAGACGGAGCCGGCGCCATCCGGCACGCTGCCCGCCCCCGACGCCGGGACCGCGACCCTGACGGTCGACCGGCTGGTGGTGCGGCACGAGGGGCGGGCCGAACCCTCCCTGCCCGAGACGTCGTTCGAGGTGCGGCCGGGGGAGACGGTCGCGCTCGTGGGACCCAGCGGCGCCGGGAAGTCGACGCTGCTGAACGTCCTGCTCGGATTCGCGCGCCCGGCGGCCGGGCGGGTGCTCGTAGGCGGTACGGATCTGTCATCGCTCTCCCCCGGAAGCTGGCGGGACCAGGTGGCCTGGGTCCCGCAACGACCCCATCTCTTCGCCGGGACGGTCGCCGAGAACGTGCGACTGGCCCGGCCCGAGGCGACGGACGCGCAGGTGCGGGAGGCACTGCGCGCGGCCGGTGCGCTCGACTTCGTCTCCATGCTGCACCACGGCACTGACACCCGCCTCGGCGAGGACGGCGCCGGGCTCTCCGCCGGGCAGCGGCAACGGATCGCGCTGGCACGGGCGTTCCTCGCCGACCGGCCCGTCCTGCTCCTCGACGAGCCCACCGCGAACCTCGACGGCGAGACCGAGGCCGCCGTGGTCGAGGCCGTGCGCCGGCTCGCCGAGGGCCGGACCGTCCTGCTGGTCGTGCACCGCCCCGCGCTGCTCGCGGTCGCGGACCGCGTCATCCGCGTCGACGCCCGGCCCCTGGAGCGGCAGGCGGCCGCCCCGGCCGTCCCGCCCGCACGGACCGAGCGGCCGGGCGCGGCGGACGAGGCGGAGGCGTACGACGTGCCGGGCGAGCCCCTGCCCGTACGCGGCGGCGGAGTGCTGGCCCGGGTGCGGGGCACCGGGAAGCCGCTCCGGGCGCGGTTCGCGCTCTCGCTGCTGCTGGGCGCCCTGGCCCTCGGCAGCGCCGTCGGCCTGATGGGCGTCTCCGGCTGGCTCATCTCGCGGGCCTCCCAACAGCCGCCCGTGCTCTATCTGATGGTGGCCGTCACCGCGACCCGCGCGTTCGGAATCGGACGCGCCGTCTTCCGCTACGCCGAGCGCCTTGTCTCCCACGACGCCGCGCTGCGCGCCCTCGCGGGGCTGCGGGTGGAGGTCTACCGGCGCCTGGAGCGGCTGGCGCCCGCCGGGCTGCGGGAGACCCGCCGGGGCGATCTGCTCTCCCGGCTGGTCGCGGACGTGGACGCCCTTCAGGACTACTTCCTGCGCTGGCTGCTGCCCGTGGGCTCGGCCGTCGCCGTGGGCACCGCCTCGGTCGCCTTCACCGCGTGGCTGCTGCCGGAGGCCGGTCTGCCGCTGGCGCTCGGGCTGCTGGCCGCCGGAGTGGCCGTACCCGCGCTGACCGGCGCGTTCGCGCGGCGCGCGGAGCGGCAATTGGCGCCCGCCCGCGGCGCGTTGTCGACCGAGGTCGTCGACGTCCTGGCGGGCACGGCGGAACTGACGGTCGCGGGCGCCCTGCCCGCCCGGCTGGCGCGGCTGCGCGAGGCCGACGGACGGCTCACCGGGATCGCCCGGCGCGCCTCGGCCGCCACCGCGCTCGGCTCCGGACTCTCCGCCCTCGCCTGCGGCCTGACCGTGGCGGCCGCGGCCTGGGCGGGCGTGAGCGCGGTGCACGACGGCCGCCTGGGCGGCGTGTGGCTCGCGGTGGTGGTGCTCATGCCGCTTGCCGTGTTCGAGGCGGTGGCCGGCCTGCCGCTCGCGGTGCAGTACCGGCAGCGTGTGCGGCGGTCCGCGGAGCGGGTGTACGAGGTGCTGGACGCGCCCGTGCCCGTACGGGAAGGGACGGACGACGCCCCCGCGTCGCCGTTCCCGCTGCGGGTGACGGGGCTGGGCGCGCGGTATCCGGGGCAGTCCGGGGCTGCCCTGGAGGGGTTCGGCATGGAGCTCGTACCGGGCCGCCGGGTCGCGGTCGTGGGCCGCTCCGGGGCGGGCAAGACGACGCTCGCCCAGGTGCTGCTGCGCTTCCTGGACGCGGAGTCCGGGACGTACACCCTGGCGGGCCGGGACACCGGGCCCATGGCGGGTGACGCCGTGCGGAAGCTGGTGGGCCTGTGCGCGCAGGACGCGCACCTCTTCGACAGCTCGGTGCGCGAGAACCTGCGCCTCGCGCGCCCCGGGGCGGACGACGCCGAACTGCGGTCCGCCCTGCGGGCCGCACGGCTGCTGGAGTGGGCCGACAGCCTCCCGGAGGGGCTCGACACGCTGGTCGGCGAGCACGGGGCGCGGATGTCCGGCGGGCAGCGGCAGCGGCTCGCGCTGGCCCGCGCGCTGCTCGCCGACTTCCCCGTGATCGTGCTGGACGAGCCCGCCGAGCATCTCGACCTGGTGACGGCCGACGCGCTCACGGCAGATCTCCTGGCGGCCACCGAGGGCCGTACGACCGTGCTGATCACCCACCGGCTGGCCGGGCTGGAGGCGGTCGACGAGGTGATCGTGCTGGAGCGCGGGCGGACCGTGCAGCGGGGCGCCTACGGGGAGCTGGTGGCCGCGGACGGGCCGTTCCGGCGGATGCTGGAGCGCGAGCGCGTGGCGGACGCCTGGGGGACGTCCGGGACGGCTGGACCGGAGGGCGCGGAGGCGGTGGCGGGGGCGCTCTCCGGTCGGTGAGCGCCCCCGCTGTGGGACGGGACACCGGTTGTGGCCACTTTCCATGACAAATAGTGCTTATTAGGCTCTGCGGTATGGCAGCCACGGCAGAACCCTCCGGCCCGCAGGACCCCTCCGGCCCGGCCGGCGCGCGGGCGCCGCAGGGCGCACAGGGCCCGATGGACCCGCTGGCCATCGCCACCGAGGCCACCCGCAGCCTCCAGGGGATGTCCACCGAGCTGACCGCGCGCGTGCCGCGGCTGCTGGAGGCCATGCGGTCGGTGGGCACCGGCCCGGAGCTGCACTCCACGCTCGACCGGATCGCCGAGACAGCCGCCGAGCTGGCCGCCGCCCGCTACGCCGCCATCGGGATCATCGACGCCAGCGGGGAGGGGCTGTCCGACTTCATCACCCATGGCGTCACCGACGAACAGCGCGAGCGCATCGGGGCGCTGCCCGACGGCCATCGCGGGCTGCTGGGCGCGCTGATCCACCAGCCGGCGCCGGTGATGCTCTCCGACCTGGCGGCCGACCCGCGCTCCGCCGGCTTCCCGCCGGAACACCCGCCGATGCGCAACTTCCTGGGGGTGCCCATCCAGGTGGAGGGGGAGATCTTCGGCAATCTCTACCTCACCGAGAAGCTCGGCGGCGGGGAGTTCAGCCTCGCGGACCTCAACATGGTGAAGATCCTCGCGACCGAGGCGGGCATCGCCATCGGTAACGCGCGCGTGTACGACGAGGGCCGCCAGCGGATGCGCTGGATCGACGGTTCCGTGGCCGTGACCACGGCCCTGCTGTCCGCCGGCGACGCCGAGGACGCGCTGTCCGTCGTCGCCGAACAGGCGCGCAGGCTCGCGGACTCGGCGGCCGGCATCGTGCTCCTGCCGGACGGCGAGGGCGGGCTGGAGATGGTCGCCGTCTCCGCGGACGACCCCACCGGGCTGCTGGGCACGGTGATGCCGCCGCACAGCCCCGTGGTGTCCCATCTGCTCGCGGGCGAGCCGGTGTTCATCGACGACTCCGCCACCGACCCGCGCATGATCACCGGGGTGGCCCCGCGCTTCGGCCCGAGCATGCTGCTGCCGCTCAAGAGCGGCGACCGCGTGCTCGGCACGCTCGCGACGCCACGCGCGCGTGGCGCACGGGGATTCACCGCGGCGGAGCGCACCCTGGCCGCCCAGTTCGCCGCGCAGGCCGCCCTCGCGCTCGTCCTGGCCGAGGCGCAGCGCGACCGGGAACGGCTCGCCGTCTACGAGGACCGCGACCGGATCGCCAGGGACCTGCACGACCTGGTGATCCAGCGGCTGTTCGCCACCGGGCTGATGCTGGAGAGCGCGCAGCGCAACGCCGAGGTGCCCGACGTCCGGACGAAGGTCGGCCAGGCCGTCGACCAGCTGGACGTGACCATCCAGGAGATCCGTACGGCCATCTTCGCGCTCCAGCAGGGGCCCGCGGAGGCGCCCGCGGGGCTGCGGACGCGGGTGCTGAGGGAGCTGGGCACGGCAGCGGTGCCGCTCGGCTTCCAGCCCTCCGCGAGCTTCGTCGGACCGGTCGACGCGAAGGTCGGCGAGCTCACCGGCAAAAACCTCGTCGCCGCGCTGCGCGAGGCGCTCTCCAACGCCTTCCGGCACGCGCGGGCCTCCCGCATCGAGGTCGTCGTCGACGCCACCGCGTCCCTGCCGGACGGCCGGGACGCGGTGCGGCTCACGGTCGCCGACGACGGCGTCGGCATCCCCGAGGGCGGCCGGCGCAGCGGGCTGCGGAACCTCGCCAAGCGGGCCGAGTCGCTGGGCGGCTCCAGCGCGTACGGGCCGGGGCTGGGGCCGGACGGGGGCGGCACGCGGGTGATGTGGGAAGCGCCCTTGTAGCGGGCGCTCAGAGCCCTCCCGGCGCCCGCCTCGTGGGGCTCCCCCGTCCTCCGATCGGACCCTCACGGGGCGCGCTCGGCTGCGCCGCGGGACACGATCGCGTTCATGGGACGCCTGTACCGCCTGCTCATATCGCGCGGACCGTGGATAACCCGCGACCGCGTGCTCTGTGTGCTGTGCGCACTCTGCACGGTGGTCTGGCCGCCGTTCGGCTCCGGCTTCCCGGCGGCCGGCAGGACCCCGCACAGGATCACCCGGGTCACCTCCGAGGTGTTCCGGCTGGCGGAGGAGGCGGGGGAGGTGAAGCAGCGGTTCGAGCGGACGCGGCGCGCGGCCGGGGAGCAGAAGGCGCGGGCCGAGGAACTCGACCGGATGCTGCGGGGCCGCGAGGTCGTCACGGCGGCCCTGCGCGACGACGCCGGGGCGGCCGCCCGCGCGCAGTACCGCACCGGCGGATTCACCGTCGAGGCCGGGGCCGAGGACGTCGAGGACCCCGTCGAACTGCTGGAGCTCCAGGAGCCCGCGGTGCGCCGCAGGGCGGCGCTGGGACGGCTGCTGGACGAGGGCGGCCGCCTGACCGGGAAGCTCGCGGCCGAGAGACGGGCCCTGGCGGCCTCCCGCCCCCTGCTGGAGCAGGACAGCGCACGGCTGAAGGCCGCGCAGCACTCGCTCACGACGCGTCTCGAGGCCGCGCGCGAGACGCTGAACACCCTGTCCCAGACGTCCGTCGCGAGCGGCCGCTGCGAGCCGCTGGACGTCGAGGACGTGCGGGTCGGCGACACCGACGGACGCGCGGCGGGCGACGAGCACGAGGAGTGGACCCGGCCCGTGCTGTCGTACGAACTCTCGGCGGGTTTCGGTGGCACCGGCGCGAACTGGGCGAACGGTCACACAGGACAGGACTTCGCCGTACCGGTCGGCACACCGGTGCGCTCGGTCGGCGCGGGAACGGTGGTCTCCGCCGGGTGCGGCGGCCCCTTCGGCATGAGCCTGGTGATCCAGCACGAAGGCGGCTGGTATTCGCAGTACGCCCACCTGTCGGCGGCGCTCGTCACGCCGGGCCGGCAGGTGCGCGCGGGCCAGTGGATCGGGCTGGCGGGGACGACGGGCAACTCCACCGGCCCGCACCTGCACTTCGAGATCCGCACGACGCCCGAGTTCGGGTCGGCGGTCGACCCGGTGGAGTGGCTGAACGCCCACGGCGTGCGGGTGTAGGCGGCGACGGCACGGTGGTGCGGCCGCCGCCGGGCTCAGCGGGAGTCCAGGATCCGCTCGATGACCGCGGCGACACCGTCCTCGGTGTTGGCGGCGGTGTGGTGCGCGGTGGCGGCGAGGACGTCCGGATGGGCGTTGGCCATCGCGTACGCGGTGCCGGCCCAGTCGAGCATCTCCAGGTCGTTGGGCATGTCGCCGAACGCCACGACCTCCTCGGGCGCGATGCCGCGCTCGGCACAACACCGGGCGAGCGTACTGGCCTTGCTGATCCCGAGGCCGCTTATCTCCAGCAGGGCGGTCGGGCTGGACCGGGTGAACTCGCCGTGCGCGCCGCCCGCTTCCCGGGCGACGGCCAGGAACTCGTCGGGCTCACGCTCGGGGTGGTGGGCGAGCAGCTTGACGATGGGGTCGGTGTAGCCGGAGTCCTCGCCCAGCAGCTTCTCCGCGGGGGCGAAGACCGCCTCCGGGTCGAGGAAGAAGGGCGGGTAGGCGGGCTCGTAGTGGGTGCTCCCGGTGCGCTCCACGGCGAACGAGGTGCCCGGAGCGGCGGCACGCAGCGCGTGCACGACGGCGAGGGCAGCGGTGCGCTCCAGCGGCCGGACCTCGACGCAGCGGCCGCCGTCGTGGAGGTCGACGACGGCGGCGCCGTTGGCGCAGATCGCCAGCCCGTGGCCGTGCACGTGGTCCCGGACGACGTCCATCCACCGGGCCGGCCGTCCCGTGACGAAGAAGACCTCGATGCCCGCCGCCTCGGCCGCGGCGAGGGCCGCGACGGTGCGCTCGGAGACCGTCTTGTCGTCGCGCAGGAGGGTGCCGTCGAGGTCGGTGGCGATCAGCCGGGGGAAGGCGGCTGGGCGGTGGACCGCCGGGGTCTCGGGCTGCTCGATAGCTGAAGTCACGGCTCCATTCTCGTTCACGGACCACAGGTGTCGCACAGGCGTGCGCAAGGGTGTGCGGCCGGGCCGGCCGGGAATCCACGGCCGCCGCGTACGCCGGATCCCGTGCCGGGGGCATGGGCTTTTGTCATACCCAGCGCTTAGGCTCGGTCCCATGCGACTGAGCACCGTGATCCTTCCCGAGCGCCGCTGGTCCGAGGGCGGCCGCGAGACGTGGCAGCGAGCCGAGGAGCTGGGCTTCCACGCGGCCTACACCTACGACCACCTGTCGTGGCGTACCTTCCGGGACGGCCCGTGGTTCGGCGCGATACCGACGCTGACGGCCGCCGCGACCGTGACCTCGCGGATGCGGCTGGGCACGCTCGTCACCTCGCCCAACTTCCGGCACCCGGTGACGCTGGCCAAGGAGCTCATCTCGCTGGACGACATCTCCGGCGGGCGCGTCACGCTGGGCATCGGTGCGGGCGGTTCCGGTTTCGACGCCACCGCGCTGCTGGGGGGCGGCCGGGAGCCGTGGACCCTACGCGAGCGCGCCGACCGCTTCGCCGAGTTCGTCCCGCTGCTGGACCGGCTGCTCACCCAGGACGTCGTCTCGTACGACGGGGAGCACTACTCCGCGTCCGAGGTGCGCAACATACCGGGCTGTGTGCAGCGCCCCCGGCTGCCCTTCGCCGTGGCCGCCACCGGCCCGCGGGGACTCCGGCTCGCCGCCCGCCATGGGCAGGCGTGGGTCACCACGGGGGACCCGAAGCTGTTCGAGACGGGCACGCCGGAGCAGTCGCTGAAGGCCGTCGCCGGGCAGATCGAGCGGCTTTCAGCCGCCTGCGCCGCGATCGACCGCGACCCCGCGGGCCTTCACAAGATCATGCTCACGGGCTTCACCCCGGACCGGCCGCTGGACTCCTTCGACGCCTTCGTCGACTTCGCGGGCTCGCACGCCGAGCTGGGCATCGACGAGATCGTGGTGCACTGGCCGATCGCCGATTCGGTCTTCGCCGCCGACCTCGCGGTCTTCGAGAAGATCGCGACGGACGGGCTCGCGCAGCTCTCCTGAGGGCGGCACGGCGGGTCCGACGGGGGCCGTTCCCGTGAGGGGTACGGCGGTCCGAGGGGCCGTTCCGGTGAGGGCGCGGCGGTCCGACGGGCCCGTGGCGATCGCCGTGCTCTCTCCACCCGCTTTCTTCACCCCGCGCTTTCTTTACCCCGCGCACAACCACTGAAGGAGGAGAATCGAGGGCAGAGGCACTCACTGGGGGCGCACACCGCGCTGAGCCTTGGAGGTACCCCATGCCACGGACCCGATTCGCTCCCGACCGGGGGCTGACCACCCGCATGGTGAGCACGATGTTCTTCATCGGGCTGCTCTACGTCGTCTTCGTGGGCGTGCTGGTGGTGCTGCTGCGCGGGGCCTGGCCGATCGTCCTGATTCTCGCTGGCGGCATGTTCATCGCCCAGTTCTGGTTCAGCGACAAGATCGCCGCCTTCAGCATGGGCGCGCGCGAGGTCACCCCCCAGGAGGCGCCGGAGCTGCACGGTGCCGTCGACCGGCTGTGCGCGCTCGCGGACATGCCCAAGCCGCGGGTGGCCATCGCCGACAGCGACGTGCCCAATGCCTTCGCCACCGGGCGCAACCAGAAGAACGCCCTGGTGTGCGCGACGACCGGTCTGCTGCGCAGGCTGGAGCCCGAGGAGCTGGAGGGCGTGCTCGCCCATGAGCTCTCCCACGTCGCCCACCGCGACGTGGCCGTGATGACCATCGCGTCCTTCCTGGGCGTGCTGGCCGGGATCATCACCCGCATCGGCCTGTGGGGCGGCTTCCGCCGCGCGGGCGGCCGCGATCAGAACACCGCGCTCCTGATGGTGCTGATCCCGCTGGTCAGCGCGGTCGTCTATGCCATCAGCTTCCTGCTCACGCGGCTGCTGTCCCGCTATCGTGAGCTGTCGGCCGACCGCGCGGGCGCCCTGCTGACGGGCAGGCCCTCGGCGCTGGCGTCCGCGCTGACCAAGGTCACCGGGCAGATGGCGCAGATCCCGACGCGCGACCTGCGGCAGGCCGAGCCGTTCAACGCCTTCTATTTCGCGCCCGCCTTCTCCAAGGACAGCCTGAGCCGGCTGCTGTCCTCGCACCCGACGCTGGAGCAGCGACTGGACCAGCTCGGCCGGATCTCGGCAGAGCTCGGCCGCGCCTGAGCGCGCCGCACGCCCTTCGGGACCTCGGAGACTCCGGAACTTCCGGAAATCTCCGCAGCCTCCGGAAACTCGGGAAAAGGAGCTTCGCCTGTGGGATTCCTGGACACCATCCTCGGCCGCAGCAAGCCGGTCCGCCCGGACCTCGACCAGCTCTTCGCCCTGCCCTCCGCCGCCGTCACCCTTCAGGCCGGCGCCGGATTCACCCCGACGGGGCTGGGATCGGTGTGCTTCGCGAGCGTGGAGGGCGGGGCGTTCGGCCGGCTTCAGCAGGACGTCCGGGAGCTGCTGGACGCCGATACGGAGCGCGGCGGGGCACCCGTGGAGTTCAGCCAGGACGGCTACGGCTACACCTGGCTGCTCGCCCGGCAGCCGGCCGACGACGTGGCGGGCCTGGTGAACGACCTGCACGCCGTCAACACCCTGCTCCAGGAAGGCGGTTTCGGACCGCAGCTGCTCTGCTCGCTGCTCGGCTTCCGGGACGATGGCGGGCGTTCGCTGGCGCTCGTCTATCTCTACAAGCGCGGCACCTTCTATCCCTTCGCGCCGATGCCGGGCGGGGGCGACAAGCGGGACAACTCTCTGGAGCTGCAGGCCCGGGCGCTGCTGACGAACGACCTGCGGATCGAGGAGGACCTGGCGCGGTGGTTCCCCGTGTGGGGTGCGCCCGGCCTCGATTGACGGTGCGTCACGTCTCCTTCGCTGCCGCGATCTCGTCGGCTGCCCAGCGGGCCCACTCCTCGCGCATCGCGGTGAAACGCAGCCCGTACTCCAGGGCCAGCCGGCCGTTGACCGACAGGGGGTCGTCGCCCCAGTCGACCTTCTTCTCCAGCTCCTCCAGTGCGCCGTGCTGCCCGGCGGCGCGGTCCGCCTCGCCGAGGAGGTAGGCCGTCGCCTCCAGCGGCGTGAGGTGGTTGAGGAAGAAGACGCGCAGCAGCGCGTCGCTCCGGCGAGCCTGCTGCGGGTCCGGCTCGGTGAGCCAGCTGTGCAGCTCGGCGCGGCCCGCTTCGGTGATGGCGTACTCCTTGCGGCCGCGGGGGCCTTCCGCCGCGACCTCCAGCAGACCGCCCTTCGCGAGCTTGCCCAGCTCGCCGTAGACCTGGCTCTGGGTCGCCGGCCAGACATTGCTGAGAGAGGTCTCGAACCGCTTCATCAGGTCGTAGCCACTGGCCGGACGGTCGGCCAGCAGTCCCAGCATCGCGTGTCTCAGGCTCATGGCCTCACTCTAACTTCCACTGGTGACCGGTCAAGGCTGGACGTTCCACTACTGACATGTCATAGTTGGAACGTCGGTTGGGCGGCCAACCGGGGGGTCCACCGCATCGGCTGAGGAGAGCTCCATGAATTACCTGCGTGGCTTCATTCCCTGGATCGCGTTGGCTGTCGTCTCGTCCTGGGGCTGGCAGTGGGGCGCGGCCGTCGGGCTGGGCGCGGGTCTCCTGCTGCTGGTCAAGGACCACAAGGCGGGGGTGGCCGCCGATTCGCTGATCCTGGAGCGCAGCACAGTCCTCTTCTTCGCCGCGCTCACCACGCTGGCCTTCGCTCTCCCGCACAGCGGGCTGCGCCACTTCGTCGGGGCTCTCTCGCTGGGCTGGCTGGCCGTCACCGCCTGGGCCACGCTGGCCGTCGGACGGCCCTTCACCACGGGGACAGCCAAGCGTCAGGCGCCGCCCGAGGTCTGGGACAGCCCGGTCTTCCGCCGGATCAACGTCGTGCTCACCTCGGTGTGGGCCGGAGCCTTCGCCCTCACCGCCGCCGCCATGACCGTGGTCGCCGCCACCGGTCTCGGCAGCGAGGTGTCGATCCCGGTCCAGGTCGCCGGATTCGTCCTCCCCGCGATATTCACCGCCCGCTACCCCGACCGGGTCCGCGCCCGGCTCAGGGCGGCAGCGGCCCACTGACGGCGCGGGCGGCGGCATCAGCCGCGCGGGAGCAGGCCGTCCATCACCCGGGCCTGCACCTCGCGCTCGGCGGCGGCGGCGACAAAGTCCGCGACGTGCTCCTCCCCGACGAGCTCGCGCACGGCTTCGAGGGTGCGGGCGGGGAGCCGAAGGCTCCGGTGGGTGTGCGGCCGGGCGGCGGGGGCGGGAAGCGGCAAGGGGGCCGGTCCCGTGTTCAGGGGCTCGGCGGCCGCATCCTCCGCCGGTTCGGCGAAGGGCTCCGATCCTCCGTGCTCCTCCAGGCGGTGGCGGAGATAGCTGGTCGCCAACGAGCGCATCGCGCGGGCCAGTTCAGCGTCCACGGTCTGCTGGGCCAGCGGGCGCAGGCGGCGGACCAGCGCGGCGGCCTCGGCCGCTTCCTCGTCGGTCGGCGGGTGGTCGAAGAACGGGTGGAAGACGTGCTCGGTCGTAAAGTCCAGGAAGCGCGCGGCTATGTGCTCGACGTGGGCGCGCAGTTCGCGCAGGTGGCCGGAGATCGCGGACAGCGGCACCCCGGCGAGGTGGAGCTCGGCGGCGACGGCGAGTTCGCGAGGGCTCGGCACCACGAACTCGTCCGGCGCGTCCGCGACCGGGACCAGCACCCCGAGCCGTACGGCCTCGGAGACGGCGTCGTCGTCCTGGGCGCCGCCGAACCTCTCGTCCAGCGTCGCGCGCGTGATCCGTTCGGCCTGTTCGTCGGTCCAGGGGCCGTCGACCTCGGCGACCAGACCGAGGACCCCGCCGAGGTCACGGCCCGCGTCCCAGGCGTCCAGGAGTTCCTTGATGCTGGCGAGGGTGTAGCCGCGGTCGAGGAGACCGGCGATCCGCTGGAGCCGCGCCAGATGGGCCTCGCCGTAGACATTGGCGCGGCCGCGCCGCTCGGGCCGGGGGAGCAGCCCCCGGTCCTGATAGGCGCGGATCGTGCGGGCGGTGGCCCCGCTGTGGTGGGCGAGGTCGTCGATCCGGTACTCGACGGCCATCCGTCCCGGCGGCTCGTCGGGGTGGGGCTGTTCGAGCACCGGACCGGGGCCCGGAGCGGGCGGCACCGGTGCCGGCCCGGACTCCGGCCTTCGCATGTGCTTCGTGGTCACAGGGGCGCTCCTTACGAGATGGCCGCGCGGCCGATCGCGCCCGCCGCGGACCGTGCCGCGGGTGAGGTCGCCAGATACTCGACGGCACGGCGCAGCGACCCCTCCTGCGAGGGATGGTACGACCGCCGCAGATACCGGGGTACGGCCGAGCCGAGCTCACGCCAGCTGGGCAGCAGGCCCTTGGCCACGGCCTTGTCGTGCTCGCGCAGCGAATAGCGCAGCCGCCCCGCGAGCTGGGGGTCGTGCCGTATCAGATAGGCGGCTCCCCAGCCCCACAGGTAGAACAGCATGGGGGCGGTGAAGGCCATGCCCAGGACCCGGCGGGCATAGCGCCCGGCCTCGGCGCCGCCGCAGTGTTCGTACATGTCGAAGGCGACCGAGCGGTGTTCGACCTCCTCCGCGCCGTGCCAGCGGAGCAGGTCCAGCATGACGGGGTCGGGTCCGGCCCGGTCCAGGCCGTCCGCGTGCAGCACCCAGTTGCCCAGCACGGCGGTGAACTGCTCGATGGCGGCGATCAGCGAGAGCCGGAAGCGCAGCCACTCCCGGGCGGTCACCGGGAGGCCGAGCGGCGGCCGGTCGCCGAGCAGCGCGTCGAAGAGGAAGTCCACATGGCGGGTGTACGGGCCGGTGTCCAGGCCCTGCCGGGCGAGGTGGCCCAGCACATAGGCGTGCTGGACGCTGTGCGTGGCCTCCTGGCCCATGAATCCCTTGACGTCCTTGAGGAGTTCCGCGTCCCGCACCAGGGGCAGGGCCTCCTTGAACACCTTGACGAACCACCGCTCCCCGGCGGGCAGCAGCAGGTGCAGGACGTTGATGACGTGGGTGGCGGTGGGTTCGTCAGGGATCCAGTGCAGGGGGGTGTCGTCCCAGTCGAAGGCGACGCGGCGCGGGGCGATGGGGTGGCCGCCGCTGTGACCGTGGTTCATCTCTGCTCCTCTGCGGGCTTTCCGCTACAGCGGTGGGTCGATCCGCGCGATGGCGCGCAGCACCCGCGGTGCGAAACGGGACATGAAGCGGACGCCGTGCGCCTCGGGGGTCACGGGGACGACGGCCTGGTCGCGGAGCACGGAGCGCAGGACGGCGTCGGCGACCTTCTCCGGGGGGTAGTTGCGCCTGCCGTACGCCCGGCTGGCCTTCTCCCGGCGGCGTCGCTGCTCCTCCTCCGGGACGCCCGTGAAGCGCGCGGTCCCGGTGATGTTGGTGTTGACCAGGCCGGGACAGATCGCGGTGACCCCGATGCCCTGGCCGGCCAGTTCGGCGCGGAGGCTCTGGCTGAGCATCAGCACGGCCGCCTTGGAGGTGCTGTAGGCCGAGAGTGTCTTGAAGGGCTGGAAGGCCGCGGCGGAGGCGGTGTTGACGATGTGGCCGCCCTGCCCGCGCTCGGCCATCTGCTTGCCGAAGATCCGGCAGCCGTGGATGACGCCCCACAGATTGACGTCGAGGACCTTCCGCCAGTCCTCCGCGGAGGTGTCCAGGAAGGCCCCGGACAGCCCGATGCCGGCGTTGTTGACCAGCACGTCCACCACGCCGTACTCGGCGGCGACCTTCGCGGCCAGCTTCTCCATGGCGTGCTCGTCCGCGACGTCGGCGCACTCGCCCCATGCCTCGGGGGCGCCGATCAGCCGTGCCATCTCGGCCGTGCGCGTGGCGCCCTCCGCGTCCAGGTCGACCGCGACGACCCGCGCGCCCGCTTCCGCGAAGGCGAAGGCGGTGGCCCGGCCGATGCCGCTGGCCGCGCCGGTCACCAGCACCAGCCGGCCGCCGAACGCCTGGGCGTAGGGGCTGCCGGCCACGGCCCGCCGCACCCCGCGCGCCACCGGGCCCCGCGCCCCGGCGGCGCCCTCGGCGCCGCCCCGCTCATGGAGGGTGACGAACTCGGCGATCCAGGCCGAGAGTTGATCGGGGCGCGTCCGCGGCACCCAGTGCTTCGCGGCCAGGGTGTGCCGGACGAGGCCCGGCGCCCACTGCTCCAGGTCGTCGTAGACCCGCACCGACAGGAAGGCGTCGCCGGTCGGGGTGATCAGCTGCACCGGCGCGTGGGCGTAGGCGTCGGTGCGCGGCCTGCGCAGGCGGGGCCGGACGTTGTCGCGGTACAGCCACGCGCCGTGCGCCGCGTCGTCGGGCAGCGAGGGCGTCGGATAGCCGTCGGAGGGGACCTTCTCCGAGCGCTCCAGGATCTTCGGCCACTGCTTCATGAACGGCCCGCGCATCACCGCCTCCGGCACGGCCGGGGCGTGCAGCGCCGAGACGTACCAGGACCGGGCGCCCTGGCCGAGCAGGTGGGCCACACGGCGCGGGGTCGGCCGGGTGAGGCGCTTCCTGAACCAGAGCGCGAGGTGGTCGAGGCCCGGGCCGGAGACGGAGGTGAAGGACGCGATCCGCCCCTCCGTGCGCCGCACCGTCACGAACTCCCAGCCCTGCACGGACCCCCAGTCGTGCCCGACCACGTGCACCGGGGCGTCCGGGCTCACCGCGTCCGCGACCGCCAGGAAGTCGTCCGTGAGCTTCTCCAGCGTGAACCCGCCGCGCAGGGGCCGCGGTGCCGTGGAACGCCCGCAGCCGCGCACGTCGTACAGCACCACGTGGAAGCGGTCCCGCAGCCGCGTGGCGACCGCCGACCAGACCTCCTTGCTGTCCGGATAGCCGTGCAGCAGCACCACCGTGGGCCGCTCGGCGTCGCCCAGCTCGGCGACGCACAGCTCGATCCCGCCCGTGCGGACCCGGCGCTCCCGCGCGCCCTCGAGTCCGGTGTCGTGTCCGGTCATGCGGCCCTCTCCCCTTGCGCGCGCCGCACGTGCGGCAGATCGTCGTCGAGCCAGAAGGCGCTCTCCTCGGGATCCCGGGAGTCGGTGACCACCAGGAGCTCCTCGAACTTCACGCCGGTGCCCCGGAAGCCGATGTGGGGCTCGACCGCCCACAGGCCCGGCCGGGGCGGGTGGTCGGAGAAGCGGTGCGGGCTCCACAGCGGCGACCAGCCCTCCCGGTGCCCGCGGACGGCGTCGGAGGCCAGCCCTTTGAGCGCCTGGGTGCCGAACCCGAAGAGCCGGGGTGACCAGCGGCGCTCCCGCGCGCGGCCCACCTTGTGGGCGATGACGCCGAAGGGATACGCGCGGTGCCGGTTGGCGTAGCCGTGGCGGACCATGAGGCGGTCCACGTTCTCGTAGATCTCGCGCAGGGAGCGCCGCTCGCGCACCTCGCGCAGGATCAGCTCGCGGTACGCCGGGAGATCCGCCGTCATCCGCTCGTGCAGCGGATCGGGCCCCAGGCAGCCCGCGTAGCCGATGTCGGCGGTGAAGCCGCCGTGCACCGGGGCCATGTCGAGGATGAACGGCATCCCCGGCTCCAGCCCGCGGTCCGTCGGGAAGAACTGGAGCGGCACCCGGAACCCGACGAACGCCGTGCGGTCTCCGAACCACGCGAAGGGCAGGTGGAACCAGTCCCGCACGCCGCGCTCGCGCAGCCACTCCCGCTGCATCCGCGCCGCCTCGCGCTCGGTCACCCCCGGCCGCAGCTGTGCCGCCACCGCCTCGGCGCAGTCGTACGCGAGGCGCTGCACCTGCCTGAACCCCCGCAACTCCGCGGTGAGTTCCCGAGCCACTGCTGAGGTCATCGTCAACCGTCCGTCCCGCCTGCCGGGGCCCCCGGACAGCAGCCGGAGGAGCGTCCGCAACTTGACACTGATGAATGTGACAATGCTCCGCGGCTGCGTCAAGGGTTGTGCACGGCCTGTGGATAACTTTCGGTAACCCCTGGGCCGTGGCTCCCCTCCCTTCGGCGCCCCCGCCTCCCCTACGGGCATGTCAGACCCGAGGACTACGCGCATCCCCTCATCTGGGCTGACGACCGCTGTGGCGCGGGCCACTAACGTCGAGGGCGTGACTGTGATCGCTACCGAAAGCCTCAGCAAGCGGTTCCCCCGGGTGACCGCGCTCGACCGGCTGTCCGTCGACATCACGCCGGGCGTGACCGGCCTGGTGGGTGCCAACGGAGCCGGCAAGTCCACGCTGATCAAGATCCTGCTCGGCCTGTCCCCGGCCACCGAGGGCCGCGCCCGGGTGCTCGGCCTCGACGTGGCGACCGAGGGCGCCGCCATCCGCGAGCGGGTCGGCTATATGCCCGAGCACGACTGCCTGCCGCCGGACGTCTCGGCGACGGAGTTCGTCGTCCACATGGCGCGGATGTCCGGGCTGCCCGCGAGCGCCGCCCGTGAGCGCACCGCCGACACCCTGCGCCACGTGGGGCTCTACGAGGAGCGGTACCGCCCCATCGGCGGCTATTCGACGGGCATGAAGCAGCGGGTCAAGCTGGCCCAGGCGCTCGTCCACGACCCCCAGCTGGTGCTGCTGGACGAGCCGACCAACGGCCTCGACCCGGTCGGCCGTGACGAGATGCTCGCCCTGATCCGCCGGGTGCACTCCGACTTCGGTATCTCGGTCCTGGTCACCTCCCACCTGCTCGGCGAGCTGGAGCGCACCTGCGAGCAGGTCGTCGTCATCGACGGCGGCAAGCTGCTGCGGTCCTCCACCACCGCCGAGTTCACCCAGGCCACGGGCTCGCTCGCGGTCGAGGTCACGGACTCCGACGCGCATCCGGACGGCACGTCCGCCCTCATCGGGGCGCTGGCGGCGGCCGGGCTGACGGTCCAGCCCGTGGGCCGCGCCGCCGAGTTCGCCGCGGCCGGCTCCGGCCATGTCGTGCTGGTCGACGTCGCCGGCGACGACACCTACGACACCGTGCGCGACGCGGTGACCGATCTCGGCCTCGGCCTGGTCCGCATGGAACAGCGCAGGCACCGCATCGCGGAGGTCTTCCAGAGCGCCGACAGCGCACACGAAAGGGGCAGCTCCGATGCCGCCTGAGAGCATCACGGCGCCCGCCCAGGACGTCATCCACAACATCGGCTACCGCAACTACTCCGGGCCCCGCCTCGGCCGCGCGTACGCGCGCCGCTCGCTCTTCTCGCAGAGCCTGCGCGGCGCCTACGGCCTCGGCCGGTCGGCGAAGTCCAAGGTCCTGCCGATGACCCTGTTCGGCGTGATGTGCGTCCCCGCCGCCATCATGGTCGCCGTCGCCGTGACGACGAAGGCGACCAAACTGCCGGTGGAGTACACGCGTTACGCGATCATCCTCCAGGCCGTCATCGGCCTCTACCTCGCCGCGCAGGCCCCGCAGTCCGTCTCGCGCGACCTGCGGTTCAAGTCGATCCCGCTCTATTTCTCGCGGCCGATCGAGCGGATCGACTACGTGGTGGCCAAGTTCGCCGCGATGGCCTCCGCCCTGTTCATCCTCACCGCGGCGCCCCTGCTGATCCTCTACGTCGGCGCCCTGCTCGCCAAGCTGGACTTCACCGCGCAGACGGAGGGTTTCGTGCAAGGGCTGGTCTCCGTGGCACTGCTGTCCCTGCTCTTCGCCGGGCTCGGCCTGGTGGTCGCCGCCGTCACACCGCGCCGCGGCTTCGGCGTCGCCGCCGTCATCGCCGTGCTGACGATCTCCTACGGCGCGGTCTCCACCGTGCAGGGCATCGCGCTCGCCCGCGACAGCACCGAGGCGATCAGCTGGATGGGCCTGTTCTCGCCGATCACCATCATCGACGGGGTCCAGACGGCGTTCCTCTCGGCCACCTCCGCCTTCCCCGGCGGCAACGGCCCCGGCACCGGAACCGGTGTCGTCTACGCCGTCGTCCTGCTCGCGCTGATCGCCGGATCGTTCGGGCTGCTGCTGCGCCGCTACCGAAAGGCCGGGCTGTGACCGCCCTCCCGCCGCCCACCGCCACCCTCCGAAGGAATGGGCCGCGCCCATGACGACTCTGCACATCGACAACGTCTCCCGCTGGTTCGGCAATGTGGTCGCCGTCAACGACGTCTCCATGACCGTCGGCCCCGGCGTCACCGGTCTGCTCGGCCCCAACGGCGCCGGGAAGTCCACCCTCATCAACATGATGGGCGGCTTCCTCGCGCCCTCCACCGGCACCGTCACCCTCGACGGGAAGACCATCTGGCGCAACGAGCAGGTCTACCGCGAGATCGGCCTCGTCCCCGAGCGCGAGGCGATGTACGACTTCCTGACCGGCCTGGAGTTCGTCCGCGCCAACGCCGAGCTGCACGGCCTGGGCGCCAAGGAGGCCCAACGGGCGCTCGCCACGGTCGAGATGGAGTACGCGCAGGACCGCAGGATCGACACGTACAGCAAGGGCATGCGCCAGCGGGTGAAGATGGCCTCCGCGCTTGTCCACGAGCCGTCCGTGCTCCTCCTCGACGAGCCGTTCAACGGCATGGACCCGCGGCAGCGCATGCAACTGATGGACCTGCTGCGCCAGATGGGCGCCGAGGGCCGCACCGTGCTGTTCTCCTCCCACATCCTGGAGGAGGTCGAGCAGCTCGCCGCCCACATCGAGGTGGTCGTCGCGGGACGGCACGCGGCCTCCGGCGACTTCCGCAAGATCCGTCGGCTGATGACGGACCGGCCGCACCGCTATCTGGTGCGCTCCAGCGACGACCGGGCCCTCGCCGCCGCGCTCATCGCCGACGCGTCGACCTCGGGCATCGAGGTGGACGTCCAGGAGGGCGCGCTGCGCGTCCAGGCCGTCGACTTCGACCGCTTCACCACGCTGCTGCCGCGGCTCGCCCGCGCGCACGGTATCCGGCTCCTGACGGTCTCGCCCTCCGACGAGTCCCTGGAATCGGTCTTCTCCTATCTCGTAGCGGCCTGAAAGGAGCCCTGGCGCCATGTATCACCCGACCGTCGCCCGGCTCACCTACCGGGGGCTCCTCGGCCGCCGCCGTGCCTTCATCCTCTTCGCGCTGCCCGCGCTCCTTATCGTCATCTCCGCCGTCATCCGCGCGCTGACCGGAGCCGACGACGACACCGCGACCAACGTCCTGGGCGGCTTCGCGCTGGCCACCATGGTGCCGCTCATCGGCGTGATCGCCGGTACGGGAGCGATCGGCCCGGAGATCGACGACGGCTCGGTGATCTATCTGCTCTCCAAGCCGGTCCCGCGCCACACGGTCATCCTCACCAAGCTGATCGTCGCCATCGGCGTCACCGTGGCCTTCTCGGCGGTGCCCACCCTGATCGCGGGCTTCTTGCTGAACGGCAACAGCCGGCAGATCGCCGTGGCCTACGCGGTGGCCGCCGCGGTCGCCTCCGTCGCCTACAGCGCGATCTTCCTGCTGCTGGGTACCGTCACCCGGCACGCCGTCGTGGCGGGTCTCGTCTACGCCCTGGTGTGGGAGTCGCTCTTCGGCAGCCTCATCCCCGGCGCCCGCACGCTCAGCGTCCAGCAGTGGTCGCTCGCCCTCGCGCAGAAGATCGGCGCGGAGGGCGCAGTCAGTTCGGATGTCGGCCTGCCCGTCGCGGTCACCTTGCTGATCGCCGTCACCGCCGCGGCGACCTGGTACGCGAGCCGGAAGCTGCGCACGCTCACGCTCGCCGGCGAGGAGTGACACCCGGACGGACGAGGTAAGGGGCGGTCTCCATAGGAGACCGCCCCTTACCTCTCGCCAAGTCGCCGCCTACACGCGCCCGTCCAGCAGCGCTCGCGCCAGGTCCAGCTGCACCGGCGAGAGCGCGACGACCTCGCCGTCCTCGGCGTCCTCTATGTCCCACAAGGCGTTCTGGAGCACCCTCCCGAGCGTCCAGCGCGCCGCGCGCCGCCGGTCCAGGCCGAGCACCTCGGTCATCAGGTCGAAGCGGCGCAGGACCGCCCGTGTCACGTCACCGGTCGCGGCGAGGTCGTCCCACCGGTCGTGCATGGCGGGCAGCAGCTCGAAGCCGGGGTCGCCCACGAGCGGCTTGGGGTCGATGGCCAGCCAGGGCTCCCGGCCGGAACCGGGCAGCGGCGCCAGCACGTTGGCGTAGTGCAGGTCCCAGTGGAGCAACCGCCCTTCGCCGGGCTCGGCGGCCACCTCCCGTACGGCGGCCGCGCAGTCGGCCATCACACGGCGCTCGGCGGCGTCGGGCACGGCGGGCAGTGCGGAGGGCACTTCGGCCAGCATCGCGGCGCTGACGTCGGCCAGAGTGCGCAGCCCGGCCGGGGCGGGGGTCTTGAGCAGCCGGGCGAGCAACTCGGAGAGCGTACGGACGGCGTCCTCGGCATCCGGCACGGACAGCAGGGAGCGGTCGGCGTCCAGCCGCTCCAGCAGCATCGTGCCGGACTCCGCGTCGTGGTCGAGGAGGGCGACGGCGCCGTCGCCGCCCCAGGCGCGCAGCGCGGCCGGTTCGTCGACGCTCTCGTCGGTGACCGGCTGGAGCTTGAGCGCGGCCCGGGAGCCGTCCGCGCGGCGTACGGGCAGGACGAGCGCGACCATGCCGTGCGAGGCCGGACCGTCGAGCCGCAGCCCCCAGCGGTCCAGGAAGTCCGCCGCGAGGTCCGGCAGGGCGGCGACCCAGGCGCGCCCCACCTCTCCGTCGAAGGTGTCGTGGAAGCCGGCGAGTTCGGCGGGGACGGTGATCCGGGAAGGCACGTACATGGGTGGCGCACTCCTCGTGACAGGTGGGAGGCCCCGGGGGCCTCCCTGTCATCCCAACGTCTCAGATCTTCCGATCGCGCCCGGCTCCCAGCCCGAGACACAGCAGACCCGCGCAGACCACGAGCAGCACCGCGATCGGTACGGTCCAGCCGCCGGTCGCCTGGTGCACGGCGCCGAGGGCGAACGGGCCGACGGCGGCCAGCAGATAGCCCCAGGTCTGGGCCATGCCCGACAGCCTGGCCGCCGTGTGCGCGTCGCGGGTGCGCAGCACCATCATCGTCAGCGCGAGCCCCAGGGCGCCGCCCTGTCCCACGCCGAGCAGCGTCGCCCAGAGCCAGGCGCCGGCGACCGGCGCCACGAGCAGGCCCGCGACACCGGCCGCCATGAACACCACGACACCGGCCGCCAGCGACCGCTGGGAGCGCATCCGGCCGGCGAGCATCGGCACCACGAACGAGCCGACGGCCTGCACCAGCGTGCTGAACGCGAAGACGAGTCCGGCCTGCGCCTTGCTCATCCCGTGGTCGGTGAAGATCGTCGGCAGCCAGGCGATGATCACGTACGCCACGAGCGACTGCGAGCCCATGAACAGCGTGATCTGCCAGGCAAGCGGGATGCGGGTCAGCCGCGGTCCGTCATCGGCCGTCCGGGGCGCCGGGGCGGCCCCTGGGCGCTCCGTCGCGGCCTGGCGGGCGGCGCCACGGGCGAGGACGGCCTGCGGGGCCCACGCGGCCGCCGCGACGGCCGCCAGCACCGCCCAGGAGGCGAGTGAGCCCTGCCAGCCGCCGAGCGCGTTCTCCAGCGGCACGGCGCCGGCGGCGGAGACGGTGGCGCCGAGGATCATCGCGGTCGAGTAGAGCGCGGTCATGCCCGCCGCCCGCTCGGGGAAGTCCCGCTTGATCAGGCCGGGCATCAGGACGTTGAGCAGGGCTATCGCGGTGCCGACGAGCGCGCAGCCGACGAACAGCGCGACGACCGGCGGCGCGATGCGCAGCAGGATGCCGCCGCACAGCAGGACGAGCGCGCCGCAGAGGACGGCCTCCGTGCCCCACCGGCGGGCCAGTTTCGGCGCGAGGATCGAGCCGAGCCCCATGAAGACGAGCGGAATGGTGGTCACCAGACTGCTCGCGGTCGCCGCCAGGTGGAAGTGGTCGCCGATCTCACCGAGCAGCGGCGACACACCGGCCAGCGCGGCCCGCATGTTGAGCGAGGCCAGGACGATGCCCAGCAGGACGAGCAGGGGGTGGGCCCGCATCCGCCGGGCGGCGGCAGCGGGTGGCGCGAACTCCCCGGCGGCCACGGCGTCTTCCGTGACGGTCAGTGGTGCTTGCGACCTCGTTTCGGACATGGGGGCCTTTCCAGGGAGTGCGGTGGTACGTGAGGGGGCGTGGTGAGCGGGCGGTCAGCTCTCCGAGAGGAGCGACTCCACCGCCTGCTTCGGACGTTCGAGCAGCAGGCGGCAGGCGTGTGCCGCCGCGTCCGGGTCGCCGGAGGCGATGGCGGTCATGAGGGCGTGGTGGTCGCCGTGGAGGACGCGCGGCATCTCGCGGTCGTCGAGTGCGGTGAGCAGGGCCTCGCGCACGGAGCTGCTGAACCACGAGTAGGTGGCGGACAGCGCGCTGTTGTGGGCGGCGTCCACGACAGCCTTGTGGAACTCGATGTCGTGGTCCGCGTAGAGCTCCAGATCGCCCGAGCCGGGCTGGCCCTCGGTGTCCTCCAGGGCCTCCTGCGCGTCCAGCGCGGCACGCATCCGTTCCAGGTCGGCGGGCTCGTGCCGGAGCGCCGCGAGCCGGGCGGCCTCCGCCTCCAGGGCGATGCGCAGCTCCAGGACGTCCCGGATGCCCGCGCGCCGCACTCCGCGCATGATCTCGGCGGGGTCGGCCATGGAGACGACGAAGGTGCCCTCGCCCTGGCGGGAGCGCAGCATCCCGGCGTGCACGAGGACGCGGACGGCCTCGCGGACGGTGTTCCGTCCGACCTGGAGCTGCTCGGCGAGCGCGTGCTCGGTCGGGATGCGCTCGCCGACCTTCCACTCCCCGGCGGCGACCTGCGCGCGCAACTGATCCACGACGGTGTCCACCAGGGACTGCCGTCCCGCCGCACGCAGTGCCATTCCGCTGCTCCTCTTGCCGTTTTCCCCGACTCAACCGGTTGCCCAGTCATCCTACAACTGCGCGCGAGCGCTCTTCGGGCTACCTTCGGAGGGTGCTCCGCAGCGAACCCTGCCTCCGGATGTACGCCCGGATGTCCGCCTGGGTGCGGTCGGCGCCCGGTACCCACATCTGGCTGCTGATCATCGGCGTCACCAGCCTCGTCATCGCCGCGGCCAGCCAGGGCCTGGAGACGTTCCTCCTGCACCGCAACAGCAGCAACATCCACGAGCTGAACAAGCACCCCGTGCAGTCGCTGCTGATCAGCGGCTTCTGGATCGAGAACCCGTCGTCGTTCCTGCTCTACGTCGTGCTCTTCGAGATCTTCCACGCCAATGTCGAACGCTGGATCGGCACCCTGCGCTGGCTCGTCACGGTCACCGTCGCGCACATCGTGGCCACGCTCGTGAGCCAGGAGGTCGTGCTGCTGTCGATCCAGGAGCACGCGCTGCCCCGCTCGATGAAGCACGTTGTCGACATAGGCGTCTCGTACGGGCTGGCGGCGGCGGCCGGGCTCCTCGTCCACCGCGTGCCGCGGCCCTGGCGGTGGCCGTGTCTGGCGGGCGTGGTGCTCTTCTTCGCGGTGCCGCTGCTGACCGGCGGGACGTACACGGACTTCGGCCACGCGATCGCGCTGGCGATCGGGCTGGCGTGCGGGCCGCTGGCGCGCGGCCGCCCGCCGTGGGACTTCGCCGCGGGCCGCGAGCATCTGCGGAGGGCCTGTGAGCCTCTCCGCGGGCGGGGGACCGGCGTCAGGTGAAGCGGGAGACCGGTCAGGGTGGAGCGGGCCGGCCTCAGGCGAGGCGCGGGACGCGCCTTCAGGCGAAGAGGCGGTCCAGGACCGTCGCGATGCCGTCGTCCTCGTTGGAGTCCGTGACCTCGTCCGCCACGGATTTCAGCTCCTGGTGAGCGTTGGCCATCGCCACACCGTGTGCCGCCCAGGCGAACATCGGGACGTCGTTCGGCATGTCGCCGAAGGCGATCGTGTCCGCCGCCTTCATGCCGAGGCGGCGCGCTGCGAGCGAGAGGCCGGTGGCCTTGCTCAGGCCCAGCGGCAGCAGCTCGACTATCCCGGCGCCCGCCATGGTCACGCCCACCAGGTCACCGGCGACGGCGCGCGCGACCTCGGCGAGGCCGTCGTCGTCCAGGTCGGGGTGCTGGAGGTAGAGCTTGTTCAGCGGCGCGGCCCACAGGCCGGCCGGGTCCGTGATCGGGACGGCCGGCAGCGGGCCCTCCTGGATGCGGTAGCCGGGGCCGACCAGGACGTCGCCGTCCATGCCGTCGCGGCTGGCCGCGAGGTAGAGCGGCCCGACCTCCGCCTCGATCTTGGCGAGCGCCAGCCCGGCGAGCTGCCGGTCCAGCGTCACCGACGTCAGCAGTCTGTGCTCACCCGCGTGATAAACCTGCGCGCCCTGCCCGCACACCGCGAGCCCCTGATAGTCCAGGGAGTCGAGGATGTGCTTCGTCCACGGGACGGAGCGCCCGGTGACGATGATGTGCGAGGCGCCCGCCGCCGTCACCCGTTCGAGCGCGGCGCGGGTGCGCTCCGAGACGGTGTCGTCGGAGCGCAGCAGCGTGCCGTCGAGATCGGTCGCGATCAGGCGGTAGGGCAGCTCAGTCACGGTGTCGTCCTCGCTCTCCCCCGGACTCCGTCCGGGGGCACCCCCATCCGCCCGCGTGGCGCAGCGGTGCGGCCATCGTCGTCGTCCACGGCCCGGCGGCCACGCGTGCGCAGCTCACCGGGCGAGAGGCTCCAGGATCTCCCGGCCGCCCAGGTACGGGCGGAGCACCTCCGGCACGCGCACGGTGCCGTCGGCCTGCTGGTGGTTCTCCAGGAGCGCCACGATCGTGCGCGGGACGGCGCAGAGCGTGCCGTTGAGCGTCGCCAGCGGCTTGACGGTCTTGCCGTCGCGCATGCGCACCGACAGGCGGCGCGACTGGAACTCGTCGCAGTTGGACGTCGACGTCAGCTCGCGGTACTTCCCCTGGGTGGGGATCCACGCCTCGCAGTCGAACTTGCGCGAGGCGGACGAGCCCAGGTCACCCGTGGCGACGTCGATCACCTGATAGGGCAGCTCCAGGCTGTTCAGCCACTGCTTCTCCCACTCCAGCAGGCGCGCGTGCTCCGCCTCGGAGTCCTCCGGCGCGACGTACGAGAACATCTCGACCTTGTCGAACTGGTGGACCCGGAAGATGCCGCGGGTGTCCTTGCCGTACGTGCCGGCCTCGCGGCGGAAGCACGGCGAGAAGCCGGCGTAGCGCAGGGGCAGCTGCGACGCGTCCAGGATCTCGTCCATGTGGTACGCCGCGAGCGGCACCTCGGAGGTGCCCACCAGATAGAAGTCGTCCTTCTCCAGGTGGTAGACGTCCTGCGCGGCCTGGCCGAGGAAGCCGGTGCCCTCCATGGCGCGCGGCTTGACCAGCGCGGGGGTGAGCATCGGCGTGAAACCGGCCGCGGTGGCCTGCGCGATGGCGGCGTTGACGAGGGCGAGCTCCAGCAGCGCGCCGACGCCCGTCAGGTAGTAGAAGCGCGAGCCGGACACCTTGGCGCCGCGCTCGACGTCGATGGCGCCGAGCGCCTGGCCGAGCTCCAGGTGGTCCTTGGGCTCGAAGCCCTCGGCGGCGAAGTCGCGGGGGGTGCCGACGGTCTCCAGGACGACGAAGTCGTCCTCGCCGCCGCGCGGGACGTCCGGGTGGACGATGTTGCCGATCCGGAGCAGAAGGCGCTGCGCCTCGGCGGCGGCCTCGTCCTGCTCGGCGTCGGCGGCCTTGACGGCGGCGGACAGCTCGCCGGCCCGCTTCAGCAGCTCGGCCTTCTCGTCACCGGCGGCCTTGGGGATGAGCTTGCCGAGCGACTTCTGCTCGGAGCGGAGTTCGTCGAAGCGGACGCTGGACGACCTGCGCCGTTCGTCGGCGGAGAGCAGCGCGTCGACGACGTCGACGTCCTCTCCACGGGCGCGCTGGGAGGCGCGCACACGGTCGGGGTCCTCACGAAGCAGGCGAAGGTCAATCACCCCACCAGGCTACCGTTGCGGGCGCGATCACTCGACGCGATATTCCCCTTCGTTGCGTTTTGTCCCATTTTGGGGAGAGTGGAAAAGGCTGTGAATAACCGGGCCCGCCGCCGTGCCGGGAAATTCCAGCGCTTTTGGCGAAATGGGGCATAGAGACGGCCCGGTGGGTCGATCGGCCTTGTGGGCAGCGGGAGTTGACGGAGCTGTTGTCCACAGGAGCCGGATCCTCCGTTTTCTTTGTCCACAGGCTGTGCGCGAAATCTGTGGACACTGGAATCGAACGTTCCATCCGGGCCTCTCCGGCACCATGAATTGCCCACCCAAACCCCGCTTAGCCACTCATTCGGGTGGTATTGCCTCGCTCTAAAGGGTTGATAGCCGGTATTCGGCTGACGAACGAGGGGTGTTGGGCACACAGGGTGCGGCTTGGCGCTGTGGATGACGGGCCTGTGGTTAGAGCGATTTGTCGACCTTGGGCGACCGGATCGCGCTTCGGGACCCTCGATCTGTCGACTTATCCCCAGGGTGGGGGGATCCTGTGGATAACCCTGTGGATCATGATCTTGGGCGGCTCTGCCGAAGATCGTCGATCATACGCGGGTCGATCAGGCCCCGTCGGCGTCGAGCCCGCCGTCCGCGCACCGCGCCAGCCACTCCGCCGCCTCCAGGAACGCGCTGTCCGACGTCCCGGGCCGCGGCGCCGGCGTCGCCTCCGTGCCCGCTCGCGGATACGAGCCCAGAAAGCGCACCTTCGGGAACGTCCGCTTGAGTCCCATCAGCGCCTCGCCCACCCGGCGGTCGGTGATGTGCCCCTCGCAGTCCACCGAGAAGCAGTAGCGGCCCATGCCCTCGCCCGTCGGCCGCGACTCGATCCGCATCAGGTTCACCCCGCGCGCCGCGAACTCCTGGAGCAGCTCCAGCAGCGCGCCCGGATGGTCGTCGCCGAGCCAGACGACCAGCGACGTGCGGTCCGAGCCGGTGCGCGCCGACGGCCGCGCCGGGCGCCCGGCGAGCACGAAGCGGGTCTGCGCATTCTGCGCGTCGTGGATGTCCTTGACCAGCGGCTCCAGCCCGTACGTCGCCGCCGCGAACTCGCCCGCGAACGCCGCGTCGTAGCGCCCCTCCCGCACCAGGCGCGCGCCGTCCGCGTTGGACGCGGAGGACTCCCACACGGCGTCCGGCAGGTGCGCGGCCAGCCACTTGCGCACCTGCGGCTGTGCCACGGGGTGGCCGGTCACCGTCTTGATGCCGGCCAGCCGCGTGCCGGGGCGCACCAGCAGCGCGAAGGCGATCCGGAGCAGCACCTCGCGGTAGATCATCAGCGGCGCGCCGGTGGCGAGTTCGTCCAGGGTCGCGGTGACCCCGCCCTCCACGGAGTTCTCGATCGGCACGAGCGCCGCCGCGGCCTCGCCGTTGCGCACGGCGTCGAGCGCGGCCGGCACGGAGACCATGGGCACGAGCTCGCGCGTGGCCGCCTCCGGCAGCGTGCGCAGGGCGGCCTCGGTGAAGGTGCCCTCGGGTCCGAGATAGGTGTAGCGGCTGGCCGGCATCACGCGTGGCGCTCCTCGCGGTGGGTACGGGGCGGGCCCCGCCACACTACCCAGGTCTCCCCGGGTGCCCCTGGGGAAGCCGGGGCACCCGGCACCGCCCGGGGTCAGCCCTCCAGCAGGCGCTGTCCGACGTACTCGCCCTCCGCGCAGCCGCCCGGCACCGCGAAGAGCGCGCTCGACTCGTGGCGCAGGAAGCGCGAGAGGCCGTCGCCCCGGTCGAGCTTGCGCTGCACCGGGACGAAGCCCTTGCGCGGGTCCGCCTGCCAGGCGATGAAGAGCAGGCCCGCGTCCGGAGCGCCGTCGTCCAGGAAGCCGTCGTGGTAGGAGAACGCCCGTCTGAGCATCGCCGCGCCCCGGTTGGACTCCGGCGCGGCCACCCGGATGTGCGCGTCCCCGGCGATGGCCAGCGAGCCGTCCGCGCCGATCTTGTTGAGGTCGACCGGCGTTGTCTCCGTGCCGCCCGACAGCGGTGCCCCGTCCGACTTGCGCCGTCCGATCACCTTCTCCTGGCGCTCCAGGGACAGGTGGTCCCAGCTGTCGAGCAGCATGCGGATGCGCCGTACGACCGCGTAGGAACCGCCCGCCATCCAGTCGCCGGAGTCGTCGGGCACGAAGATCCGGGTGCCGAAGTCGGAGTCCGACGGCTTCGGATTGTTCGTACCGTCGATCTGGCCCATCAGATTGCGCCCGGTCATCGGCTTGGCGGTGGCGCCCGGTGTCCGGTTGAAGCCGTTCATCTGCCAGCGCGTCCGGGCGGTGTCCGCGGCCTGCTTCTGGATCAGCCGGAGCGCGTGGAAGGCGACGAGCGGGTCGTCGGCGCCGATCTGCACCCACAGGTCGCCGTCGCTCCGCTTGGCGTCGAGCGCGTCCCCGGTGAAGGAGGGCAGCGGTTCCAGCGCGGCGGGCCGCTTGGCGGCGAGCCCGGTCCGGTCGAAGAACGTACTGCCGAAGCCGAAGGTGACGGTCAGGGAGGAGGGGCCGGCGTCGAGCGCGACGCCCGTGTCGTCGCCCTTCGGCGCGTTGCCCGCCGTCAGGTCGGCCGCCGTCGCCGACCAGCGCCGCAGCAGCGCCGCCGCGGCCTTGCGGTCGGCGCCGGGGGCGAGGTCGAAGGCGAGGAGGTGGCCGCACGCCTGCGCGGGGTCGGCGATGCCCGCCTGATGTTTCCCGTGAAACGGGACGGACGTGGTGCCGACCCCGGTGAGGGGCGCCGGCTTGTCCCGGGCGGCCTCGGTGGCGAAGGCGCCGCCCGCGCCGCCCACGACGAGCCCGGCGGCACCCGCCGCTCCGGCGGTGCCCAGGAGCCGGCGGCGGCTCATTCCGTGCTTCTCGGTCTGTTCAGCCATCAGTTGATCTTCACGTTCCTGAGCTCCGTGATCTGGTCGATGTCGGAGGTCCGTACGGTCAGGGTGAGCTGCCACTCGCCCGCCATGGGGAGCTGGAAGGCGGTGGCCTCCCAGCGGCCGGGGGCGATGTGCTTGAGCGTGGCGCGCAGCGGGCCGATCTTCCGCTCGGTCCGCGTGAACGACACGTCCAGCTCCGGTACCTCAACGGCGCGACCGGCCGGGTCGGTCACGGTGACGCCGACGGTGTTGTTGCCGGAGCGGGCCGGGTCGATCCGGACGGTCGCCGTGCCGCGCCCGTTCGCGCCGCCGGTGTCGTAGGGGATCTTCACCTCGGCCGGGACCGCGTTCGCTGGGGACGCGCTGCGGGCCGCCTCCTTCTGCTCGGTCTCCGCGCGGCCCGGCTGGGTGCCGGTGAGCAGGGTGGTGACGGCGAGCAGGACGACGGCGACGGCGGTCTCGGCCAGGACGGAGCGCCGCAGTCCGCTGCGGCCCTCGTCCGCGTCGCGCCGCCGCTGTCCGGCCGCCTTCGCGACCGCGGCCCGCTGCCGGGCGAGCTGGGCGGCGCGCTCGGGGGAGGCGTCGCTCTTCCTGGGCGCCTTCGCCGCGGCCTTGGGCTTCCTGGGCTCCGCACGGTCGGTGAGCCGCCCCGTCCAGCGCCGCGAGAAGTACGCGGTCCCGACGAGGAGGGCCACCAGGCCGGCCTTGACCAGCAGCAGTTGCCCGTACTCCGTGCCGGTGAGCGCGCCCCAGGAGCCGACCTGGCGCCAGGACTGGTAGAGCCCGGTCGCCACCAGTACGCACACCGAGGTGAACGCGATCGTGGAGAAGCGCCGCACGGCCGCGCGCGTGATCGCCTCGCCGGTCCACAGCGTGGCCAGCAGCGCGGCCAGCCCGCCGAGCCACGCGGCGACGCCCAGCAGGTGCAGCACGTCGACCGGCATCGCGAGCCACGGCTGGAGCCCGGCCGAGGCGTGTTCGGCCATCGCCCAGGTCGCCGCCAGCCCGATGGCGACGACGGCGCCGCCGATCGCGAGCCCGTAGGCGACGTCCCGCCGCTCCCCGGGGCCGCGGTCGTCGTCCTCGCGGGTGTACGAGCCGAAGAGGACGGCGAGGAAGACGGCCGCGGCGCTCAGCAGGAGCAGCCGCGACAGCAGCGCGGCCCCCGGTTTGGTGGCCAGCACGTCGCTGATGAGCGAGAGTTCGACGACGGCGCCCGGCCCCTTGCCGGTCGTATAGGCGCCGCGCAGCAGTATCAGCGCGGCCGTGGAGACGAAGAGGGTGATCCAGCCGCCGACCGCGATCCGCTGCACGGCCCGCGAGGAGCGGCACACCCCGGCGAAGACGCAGCCGCCGACGAGCAGGATGAACCCGGCGTACGCGGCGTAGCGCCCGATGCCGTAGAGCGTGTCCACGGTCGGGTCGATCTTGGTGGTCGCCACCTTCGCCACCGTCTTCGACGGCGCGCCGATGGAGAAGGTGAACGCCCCGGCCACCGGGTGGCTGTCCGCGGAGACGGCCTGCCACGCCACGGTGTACGTGCCGTCTGCGATCCCGCTCCGCAGGCCCACGCCCGCGGTGTCGGACTTGCCGTCCACGTGCGCGGGCCTGCCCTCGTCGACGCGCGCCCCCCGCGGGTCGAGGACCCGCAGGGAGTCGGCGTTCAGCAGGACGCCCTCGGAGAAGGTGAGCCGCACGCGCTGGGGCGCGGCCGGCACCACCGATCCGTCGGCCGGGTCGGTGGCGGTCAGCGCGGCGTGCGCCGACGCGGTGGCCGCACCCGGGCCCAGCGCGCACAGCAGCGCGGCCAGCAGCATGCCGAAGAGGGCCGGCAGCCGCCCGGTGGTCAGGGTCCTCATCGCACGTCAGCCCTCGGGGCGGAACGTCGCGGACTCGACCGGCACCTGGACCTTCACCGCGCCGGAGGTGGCGAAGTGCAGCGTGAACTCGACCTTCTCGCCGACCTTGGGCTTGTGGTCGAGCTTGCCGAGCATCAGGTGCGCGCCGCCGCGGGCCAGCTTCAGCTCGCCGTTCGCGGGCACCTCCAGCTCGCCCGCGTGCTTCATCTGCGAGCCCTCGGTGGTGTGCATGGTGATGTCACCGGAGAGGGGGCTGGTGACCGAGGTGAGCCGGTCGGCCTCGCCGCCGTCGTTCTTGACGGTGAGGTACGCGGCGGCCATGTCGGTCATCGCGGGCTGCGGGAGGTAGGCACCGCTGACGGACAGGTCGGCCTTGTCGGACTTCAGGGCGTCCTTCTCCGACTGGCAGCCGGTGATCAGCAGCAGCCCCCCGGCGAGCAGGAGCGGCATGGCGGCGGCGGTGGCGACAGTGGACTTGCGCATCACGGGTTCTCCCCCTTGACGATCTTCGGGAGATCTTTGGCGTACTGGTCGGCGGTGGTTTCCGCGGTGTAGATCCAATGGGCACCGTCGTCCTTCGGCGAGAAGCCGACGACCTCGGCGCCATGGCTGACGGTGATGGAGCCGTCCTTCTCCTTCTTCGCCTTCTCCACCAGGATGCCGAGCGGCTTGGCGGCCGCCTGGATGGTGTCGAAGTCGCCGGTCAGGCCGACGATGTCCTGGCCGCCCTGGGCGTCGAGCCACTCGCGCATCCGCTTGGGGGTGTCGCGGTCGGGGTCGGTGGTGACGAAGACGATCTTCAGCTTGTCCCGGTCGGCCTGGGGCAGCTTCTTCGCGGCCGCGGCCATGTCGGAGACGACGGTCGAGCAGACGTCGGGGCAGTAGGTGTAGCCGAAGTAGAGGAGCACGGGGTGCCCCTTGGTCTCCTGGACCAGCTCGTACTTCTTGTCGGACGTGTCGGTGAGGACCAGGTCCGGCTTGGCCTTCGGGCTGTCCAGGGTGATGGCGGCGGCCTTCTTGGGGGACGCGGAGACATCGGCGACGGCCTTGTCGCCGCCGCTGTCCGAACCACCGCCACAGGCGGTGAGGGTGAGCGCGGCGGCTATCGCCAGCGCCGCACCCAGGGTCTTGGTGCGCATGGAGCTCTTCTCCAGGGGTCGGTCAGGGGTACGGGGGCGGCGCGCTGTCGGGAGCGCCGCCCCGGTGGGGCCGTGAGTCCGGTAGCGAACCTACGCAGGGCGGACGGGTCGGGTACGTCCGGGTCTGCGCGCGGTCGGGTGCTTCGTGCCCTCGCGGGCCGGGGCTCAGGCCGCGGAACGGCGGCGTCCGGCGAGCACGCCGAAGGCCACGCCCGCGACACCGACGACGATGCCGGCGATGCCGAGCGCGCGGGCCGTGGTGTCGGAGGAGCCGTCGTTCTTGTCCGCGGCGGCCTCGGCCGTCCCGCTCTTGTCGTCCTTCGTGGCTCCGCTCGCGGCGGCCTTGTCGACGAGCTTCAGCGTCGGCGCCGGGTGCTCGGCCTCCTGGCCGTTCGGCTTGGAGGGGTCGATCCAGCGGACGACCTCGTCGTCGGAGTAGGTCTGGAGTGCCTTGAAGACCAGCGCGTCGGTGTCGGTGGGCAGCTGGCCGACCGACAGCGGGAACTGCTGGAACTGGCCCGGGTCGATCTTGCCACCGCTCCAGGTGACCTTGGTGACGGCCTCGTTGACCACCCCGTCGTCCGTCTTCACCGGCTTGTCGAGCTTGGACTTCTCGACCTTGATGTCCCAGCCCGGCACGGGCTGCGGCATCACCGAGGCGAGCGGGTGCTTGGGGTCGAGGGTGAGCTCCAGCTTCACCGTCGAGGCGTTGTCCTTCTCGTTCGGCACCTTGAGGGCGATGGTGCTGTAGCCGCCCTTCTCCGCGGTGCCGGGCTGCACGCTGACGTGCGCGAAGGCGGGCCCGGCGAGCAGCAGGACGCCACCGGCGGTGAGGCCGGCGAGGACGGGGAGGCGCAGGCGAGAGGTCTTGACGTTCATGGGAACACTCCACAGGCAGGAGGGGACAAAAGGGGAGTACGGCACGCGCGCGGTCACGGTGCGACGACTCTCCCGCCTGAAATGCCGGAATTTTTCCCGGGGGTGACGGAATCCGCGCATGCCGGACAGAGGACTGCCGGAATGCCGGATCGCTGGAGCGCGTCGCGTCGTCAGGCCGCGAGGGCGAAGCGCGGCGGTCCCCGCCTGATCACGAAGTGCTGGAGCGCCGGTTCGGCCGCCGGGCGCTCATGGTCGCCGTACGCGCCCCGGACGGGCGCCGCCGGGCGGGCGGCGTCCCGGTCCCACAGCGCGCGCACGAGCGTGAACGCGGCGCGCAGCGCCCGTACGAGCGCCGCCTCCGCGACCCCGCGCGCGGAGCGCTCCGAGAGCCCGACCACCCGCCACAGCGCGACCTCGCCGCGCCGCAGCAGCCAGCCGAGCGCGAGGGCCGCCAGCAGGTGGCCGAGCAGCATCGGCAGCGAGGGCAGCAGGGCGTGCAGCGTGGACTGCGGCTCCATGGGCATGCGTTGCGGCATGGCCATCCGCGCGGGGTGCACGGCCGGGTCGAGCCCGGCGTCCGTGATGACGCGGCGCGCCTCGGCGGCCGACATCGGGTGCGGCTGGTTGCAGATCAGGCGGGCGGCGAAATTGATCACCCGGCCCTCGGAGCCCGCCTGCCGGGTCGCCGTACCGGCGCCCCGCTGGCCGAGCCCGAAGAGCGCGTGCAGCGCGAGCTGCCCGGCGGCCAGCGCGGCCGCGATGCCCGGCAGCGAACGTTCGCGTCCCGCCAGCGGCGCGACCAGCGCGAACACCACCACGAAGCCCGCGCCCAGCGTCCACAGCGGCACGCTCGCGCAGGAAGCCAGCACATGCCCGCCCGCGGACAGCAGTACACAGGCCGCGGTGAACACCGCGGCCCGGAACAGTCGCAGATCGGCGCCGGCGCGCGCGACGGGATGAGGCATGACCGCGCCATCATCCCATCGGACTTACTCCTCCCCTACGGCAGGGGGCGCTCACAGGGGGCGCATGGGCGCACGCGGGTTCGAGCGCCATACACCGATGCACCCGCCGGGCGCGTCGTCCGAATGAGCGGTCTCACACATCCGACAGGCTTACGGGTCGATGGTGGTGGCTATACGTATCGGTATATCGAGCCGCGGCCAGGAGGCTGAGCATGAGCATTTGGTGGTCACTCCATCTGCGGCGCGAGGCCGCGAGCGTTCCGCTCGCCCGGAGACTGCTGGTCGGCACGATGGAAACGGCCGGCGTCGATCCCGACATCTCCTACGACCTGTCGGTGGCGCTCAGCGAGGCGTGTGCGAACGCGGTCGAGCACGGCGGCGACTCCTCCACCGGATATCTGGTGACGGCCTTCATCGACGGCGACACCTGCCGGATCGAGGTCACCGACTCCGGGCCGGGCTTCCCGGAGCAGCCACGCCGCCACGACCGTCGCCGCCCGCGCACCGCCCAACAGGCCCCGCAGCCCGCGGCCCCCGCCCATGACGAACACGGCAGGGGCCTCTTCCTTATCGAGTCCCTGACCGACCACGTCCGGGTCCGCAATCGCCCGGGCCACCCGGGCGCGGTCGTCAGTTTCGACAAGATCCTCAAGTGGAGAGAGGACGCGGCTCTGCTCAGGGCCTCGTGAGCGCCGGGTTCCCCTCGTGTGGGCCCTGCCCACAGGCGCGTGCCGGTAGGAGCTCCTAGCGTGGCAATACCGGCAATTCACGCGTCCAGGAGAGGCCCATGCCCAGCCCCACGCGCACGCTCAAGGACAAGGTCGTCGTCATCGGTGGCGCCTCCCGGAATCTCGGCGGCCTCATCGCCAGGGAAGTCGGCAAGGACGGCGCCAAGGTCGTCGTCCACTACAACAGGCCGTCCTCGAAGGAGGCGGCCGAGAAGACCGCGGCCGACGTCGAGAAGGCGGGCGGCGAAGCGGTCGTCCACGAGGCCGACCTGACCAAGGTGGCCGAGGTCGAGGGACTCTTCGAGGTCGCCGAGGGCGCTTTCGGCAGGATCGACTGCATGGTGAACACCGCCGGCATGGTGATCAAGAAGCCGATGACGGAGGTCACGGAGGAGGAGTACGACCGCATGTTCGCGGTCAACTCCAAGGCGGCCTACTTCATGATGCGCGAGGCCGCCAAGCGGCTCCAGGACGGCGGGAAGATCGTCACCATCGTGACCTCGCTGCTCGCCGCGTACACCGGCCTGTACTCGGTCTACGCGGGCAGCAAGGCACCGGTCGAGCACTTCACGCGGGCGCTGTCGAAGGAGCTCTTCGGGCGGAACATCTCGGTCAACAACATCGCCCCCGGGCCGATGGACACCGGCTTCTTCTACCCGGCCGAGACGGACGACTCCATCGCGTACCACAAGTCCTCGGCGATGAACGGTGACCTGACCAAGATCGAGGACATCGTGCCGTACGTGAAGTTCCTGCTCACGGACGGCTGGTGGCTGAACGGCCAGACGCTCTTCATCAACGGCGGCTACACGACGCGCTGAGACGGCCGGGGCGGACCGGTTCCCCGGTCCGCCCCGGCGCCCGAAAGGGCGGACTAGAGGGCCTTCAGGCCCGCCATCCAGGTCTCGACGTCGGCGGACGTCCGCGGCAGGCCCGCGGAGAGGTTCTCGTTGCCGTCCGCCGTGACGAGGATGTCGTCCTCGATCCGGACACCGATGCCGCGGTACTCCTCCGGCACGGTCGTGTCGTCGGCCTGGAAGTAGAGGCCGGGCTCGACCGTCAGCACCATGCCGGGCTCCAGCACGCCGTCCACGTACGTCTCCGTACGGGCCACCGCGCAGTCGTGCACGTCCAGGCCGAGCATGTGCCCGGTGCCGTGCAGCGTCCAGCGGCGCTGGAGGCCGAGCTCCAGGACGCGCTCGACCGGGCCCTCGACCAGGCCCCACTCGACGAGCTTCTCGGCGAGCACCCGCTGGGCGGCGTCGTGGAAGTCGCGGTACTTCGCGCCCGGCCGCACCGCCGCGATGCCGGCCTCCTGGGCCTCGTACACCGCGTCGTAGATCTTGCGCTGGAGCGCGGTGTACGTGCCGTTGACCGGCAGCGTGCGGGTCACGTCGGCGGTGTAGAGCGTGTGGGTCTCCACCCCCGCGTCCAGGAGCAGCAGCTCGCCGGAGCGGACCGGGCCGTCGTTGCGCACCCAGTGGAGGGTGGTGGCGTGCGGGCCGGCGGCGCAGATGGAGCCGTAGCCGATGTCGTTGCCCTCGACGCGGGCGCGCAGGAAGAACGTTCCCTCGATGAAGCGCTCCGACGTGGCCTCTGCCTTGTCGAGGACCTTCACGACGTCCTCGAAGCCGCGCACGGTGGAGTCGACGGCCTTCCGCAGCTCGCCGATCTCGAAGGCGTCCTTCACGAGCCGCTGCTCGCTGATGAAGACGCGCAGCTCCTCGTCCCGCTCGGCGGTGACCTTGTCGGTGAGGGCTTCCTCGATCACGGCGTCGTGGCCGCGCACGGCGCGGACGGGGCCGGTGGCCGCGCGCAGCGCGTCGGCGAGGTCGCGCACGTCCGCGCACGGCAGGCCGTAGAGGCGCTCGGCCTCGGTGAGGCTGTGGCGGCGCCCGACCCACAGCTCGCCCATGCCGTCGAGCCAGAACTCGCCGTTCTCACGGTTGGAGCGGGGGAGCAGGTAGAGCGTGGCCTCGTGGCCCTCGGCCCCGGCCGGCTCCAGGACGAGCACGCCGTCCTGGGTCTGGTCGCCGGTGAGGTACACGTACTCCGTGGACGCGCGGAAGCTGTACTCCGTGTCGTTGGAGCGGGTCTTCAGATTGCCGGCGGGGATCACCAGGCGCTCGCCGGGGAAGCGGGCGGAGAGCTCGGCACGGCGCCGGGCGGTGTCCGGGGCCTGGGCGATCGGCTCGAGGTCACGGAGCTCGGTGTCGGCCCAGCCGGACTTCATGTTCTCGGCAAGCTCGTCGGACACGGCCGGGTACAGACCGTTCTTCCGCTGCTTGATGGGCTCGTCACCCTCGGGGTTCTCGGGCGCGGGCTGCTGCTCGGTCACTGCTCTCCTCCTCGGACGGGGCGTTTCCATCGTATGTGCGAGGAAAAGTGAGGGAGAAGGTCAGCGGCGAAGGTTTGAACGGGAAAGCGCGCGGAAGGCAGGTCGCCGACCGGGACAATCACGTACGGAACAAGATCATTCGAAGTGCGCGGCCAGCAGGACGACGTCCTCCCTGCTGTCGCTCCCGTCCGCCGCCCGGTCGGCGTCATCGGAGTCGTCCGGGGCGGGGAGCATGGTCCGCAGTACGTGCTCCGCGATCGCGTCCGGGTCGCGCAGCGCGGCCCGCGGGACGCTCGCCGCCGCCGAGCGCAGCCGGGCGAACGCCCGGTCCATCGTGTCGCCGGTGCGGTGCAGGAGGCCGTCGCTGTAGAACAGCAGCGTCTCGCCGGGAGCGGGCTCGATCTCGACGCTCGGCGCCTCCCAGCAGGCGAGCATGCCGAGCGGTGCGGACAGGGAGGTCTCGACGTACTCCACGCGGTGCTCGCCGATGATCAGTGGCGGGCAGTGCCCGGCACCGGCCAGCACGACCTTGCTGCCCCGGCTCGCCGGACGGTCGGTCCCGGCGGGCTCGCAGTAGGCGAAGAGCGCGGTGGCGGCGCGCGCGGGCTCGGTCAGCCGCAGCAGGAGTTCGAGGTCGGAGAGCACGGCGACCGGATCCTCGCCCTCCATCACGGCGTACGCCCGCAGGGAGGCCCGCAGCCGGCCCATCGCGGCGACGGCGCTGGGCCCGGAACCCGTCACTCCGCCGACTGCCAGGCCGAGCGCGCCCTCGGGCAGCGGCAGCGCGTCGTACCAGTCGCCCCCGCCGCGCGGGCCCGACCGGTGGCGCACGGCCAGCCGGACCCCGGCGATCCGGGGCAGCCTGCTGGGGAGCAGCTCCTCGCGGAGGGTGGCCACGGTGTCCCGGGCCGCGGCCAGTTCGAGATGGCGGGCGAGGTGCTCGGTGGCGTAGTCGCGGTAGAGGCCGATCAGGTGCCGCTGGCGCCCGCTGGGCTCGGCGGGCTCGTCGTAGAGCCAGACGGCCGCGCCGATGCGGCCCGCGGCCTCGGACTCCAGGGGGAGGGCGTAGCTGGCGCCGTAGCCGAGGCGGGCCGCGACCTCGCGGTGGCGGGGGGTGAGGCCCTCCTCGGCGGCGATGTCCGGGTGGGTGACGCCGGCGCGGGAACCGGCCGGCGGAAGGTCGTCGAAGAGGCGGCCGTAGGAGTCGGCGCCGGGGGCGTGCCCTTCGCGCCGGGCGGGGGTGTGGTGCGGGATGGTCTCGAGGTGGCCGAGGTCGGCGCGGCCGAGCCCGAGTCCGACGGTGGTCGGGCGGTCCTGGCCGGGCCGGAGGGTGACCAGGCCGCGGCCGGCGCCGACGAGCGAGGACCCGGCGCGCAGCACCTCGTGCAGGGCCGCGTCGAGGGTGGCGGTGCGCGCGAGCCGTTCGGTGAGCTCCTGGAGGGTGACCAGGTCGGAGATCCAGCCCGCGAGCCGGTCCTGCACGAGGGCGTTGGGCGCCGGGAGGGACAGGCCGTCCGGGTCGGCCGGGCCGTGGGGGTCGGCGGGGGCGGCGGGGCCGTCCGGTCCGGAGGGGTCCGGGGTGGCGGGATCGCCGGGAAGGGCGGCGGAGGAGGGGGAAGGAGTCTGCGAGGGAGCGGGAAGCGGAGGGTTGATTCCAGCCACTTTCGGCAGATGTGGGGTCGTCATGGCCGTCTGCCTGGGGCGGGCCGCGCGGCGATGCGGTGGCCCGGGCTCCGGAAAGCCGCGCGCGGCATCTCGTCGAACCCTCTTGACCAGCTGGTTGGCCTGTGCTTTTTCGTCAATAGCATCGCAAACCCCCTGTCGTGTTGCGCGCTATCAGTGCTCCACATGTACACGCCTGAGTAAGCCGATGTCCAGCATTGGACCGGTGGGATTGGTGGTGTCTATGGGGTTTCGAAGTTGGCCGGAAAATGGTCCCGGGGGCATGGATTTGAGGTCGACTGGCGTTGCTCGACAGCGCGTCATATCCACCCCGGTGGGTACGTACTCGGAGAAGGGCAGGGGCAGTTGGGGTCGCCCCGGAACCCCGCGGCGGACCCGAGCGTCTTCCCCGGCAAGGCCGCGCCCGCCCCCGAGGGCGTGGGGAACCTGTTGCCGCGGACGAGGGGTGCTCAAGGCTCGGCACAAAGCGCCATGGGCGCGCCACCCCCCGCCAGGTTTCACGCTCCGCCCGTGGCGTGATGCGCTGCGTTGTAGATGCAGTGACTTTTGATCCACGTGGTGTGCCGGCCTCGAAAGGGCCACGGCGTGTTGAGCAGCGCGTGAGGTCGGAGCCGTAGTGCCATGGAAGCCGGTCGCGGCCCGACGCAGTGCCACCGCAATGCCACGCAGTCCGTACGGCCCAGGCAGTCCGGCAGCTCCTCGCAGTGCCAGGCAAGTTCACGCAGTACCGATGATTCGGTCAGTTCACGCAGTTCAGGCAGTTTCACGCAGTGCGATACGACCCTTGTCTCCGACAAGGGCCCCAACTTCGGCGTTCACGGAAAGGAACGAGCGCTCATGCGCGAGATCCTCGGAAGGCGACGCAAGCTCTCGCTACGGCGGAGCGGCCGCTCCGCGGTGCTCACCGCGGCCCTGGCCTATGCCACGGAGTGGCAGTGGCCCGTGCTCCCTGGTGTGGGGCTGCGGTCCGGCGGCGGCCGCGAGCGCGAATGCGCCTGCCCGCACCCCGACTGCGCCGCCCCCGGCGCCCACCCGTTCGACCCCGGCCTGCTCGCGGCGACGACGGACGCCCGGATGGTCCGCTGGTGGTGGACGAACCGCCCCGACGCCCCCGTCGTGCTCGCCACAGGCGGGCGCGCGCCGTGCGCCGTGAGCCTGCCGGCCGTCGCGGGCGCCCGCGCGCTGGTGGCCTTCGACCGCGCGGGCGTGCGCCTCGGGCCCGTGGTCGCCACCCCCAGCCGCTGGGCGCTGCTGGTCGCGCCCTACTCCCTGGAGGTCCTCGGCGAGCTGCTCCATGAGCAGGACTGGGTGCCCGGTTCGCTGCGCTTCCACGGTGAGGGCGGCTATGTGGCGCTGCCGCCGTCGCCCACGGGGGCCGGCCGGGTGCGCTGGGAGCGGGCGCCGCAGCCCGCGGGTCCCACCGGTGGCACGGCCCGTACGCTCCGGGCGGACCGGGGGCGTGCGGCGGTGCCCGCGCGCCCATGGCTGCCGGACATCTCCACCGTCGTCGACGTCCTCGTCGCCGAGAGCGCGGGCACGCCCGGGGGCGGCAGCAAACTCGCCTACTGACCGGCCTCACAGGCCGCGGACGGAGCGAGGAGCGGCCGCCCTTCAAGGGGCCGCCGGTACGGGAAGCGGAGAGCGCGTACGGACGGGAGACGCACGCGCTCTCACTCGTAAGGGTGTAAGCCGCTCCGAGAAGTGCGGTTACCGCCGCGCGGCCGCCCGGGAGGGGCCGTCCTGCCCGCTATGTTCTGGTGAGGGCCTGCGCCGGATGTTCTGCCGGGCGCCGTCGGCCCGGCGGGGTGTGGGAAGCCGTCCCCGCGTCTTCAGCGTTCGCGGCGAGTTGCAGGTGATCCTTATGGAGCGTCGGTCCGGTGTGCCCGGAGAAGCCAGTGCGTCCCGGCAGCAGGGGGCCGGTCTTCGGATGATCGCGCTCGCCGGCGTGGTCGCCCTGGCGATCGTGCTGCCGCTGGCCGCCGCCACGGCGGGCCCGGCGGGAACGGCGAGCCCGGAGAAGGACCGCGGCCGGACCGGGAACGGCCCCGAGGGCGAGCGGGCGCGGACCGCGGCGCCGCTCACGGCCGTGGCCGGCGCCCCTGACGCCCGGGAGCCGGGGCCGGAGCCGGCGCCCGCACCGGCGGCCGACGAGAGCGAGGGCTCCGACGGGAAGGGCTCCGGCGAGGACGGCGTGCGGGACTCCACGCGCTGCGGCCCCGAACTCGCGGCGCCCGAAGGAGTGGAGGCGCAGACCTGCGTCCTGCGGCAGGGGACCGACACCTGGGCGCGCACGTACTACCGCAACGCCACAGGCGGGCCGCTGACGGCCGTACTCACCCTCATGGACCCGACGGGCCGGACGGTCGAGGTGCAGTGCCAGATGGGGCCCTCGGACGACCCTGACGGGTGCGAGACGCCGCACGGCCGGACCGTGCGTGATCCGCGGCAGCGCGACGCGTACTCGGCGGTGGCGGAGATCGCCGGAGCCGACGGGCGGATGCTGCTGCGGTCGGGCAGCAACTCGGCGGGCGGCGGGGCGGATTAGGGCCGGTCCGGGGGCCGGGGCCGCGCACTCGGGTCCCCGGCGGCCGTGGCGGCCGGCGCGTGGGCGGGGCTACTCGCGGGACCTGCGGCGGGATTCGCGGCGCCGGGCGCGCGCGGGCATGGAAACGCCCGGTCGCTGGCGACGGGGGATGCACCAGCGACCGGGCTCCTAGAACGGTAACAAGAGATCGGCCGTTCGCAAATTCGATCGCGGATTTCCGGACGTGTATTTCCGGGCAGACAGCGGGAGTTGTGACAGGAGTCACGTAAATGGCGCCGCCGACGCACCGGAATCAACCACTCCGCCGCCCGCGACGGCTTCCGTGCGGTCGATGTGTCGACCAGAGGGTGGACGGATGCGCGGAGGGGGCGCGGACGGATGACGGACCGGCGCACGCTCGTTGTCGGCGTGCCGGTGGTGCGCTCGCGTCTGCGGGCCCGGTGCCGTCGGCGGCGGGCCGCCCCGGAACGGCCGGACGGGCCCGGCCGCAGGAGCGTTCCGCGGCCGGGCCCGTCCGTGAGAGGCCGGAGCCCGGTCAGTTCAAGGTGATCTGACGGTTGGTGAGGCCGCCGCGGGCGCGCCGCTCCTCGGCCGTCAGCGGCGCGTCGTCGGCGAGCGCCGCGGCCAGCCGCTCCGCGAACGCGGCGGCCGGCTTCTCGACGTCCTCCGCGCGTACCGCGGTCGGCAGGTCCCACACCGGCACGGTCAGGCCGTGCGCGCGGAACGAGCCCACCAGGCGGGTGCCCTCGCCCAGGGAGGACGTGCCCGCGGCGTGCAGCCGGGCCAGCGCGTCCAGCAGCTTCTCCTCCGGGTGGGTCATGACCCAGCGCAGGTGGTTCTTCTCCGGGGTCTCGCACCAGTAGGCGGCGTCGACGCCGGACAGCCGGACCGTCGGGATGGCGGCGGCGTTGGCGCGGTCCAGGGAGGCCGCGACCTCACCGGTCGCGCTCTCGGCGTTCTCGACCCAGAAGTCGAAGCCCTTGTGCACGACGGGCTCGAACGGCGCCGCCGTCTCCAGCAGGTCCTGGAGGCGCGGCCCGTCCGTACCGGTGCGCTCGGCGGCCACGGGACTGCCGGGAGGTGCCGTCAGGGCGCGCTGGAGCGTGTGGGCGAGGTCGCGGCTCAGGTCGCCGGACGCGGTGTCGTTCTGGAGGCCCAGCAGGACGGCGCCGTTGTCCCGGCGGAGCGCGGGCCAGGCCATGGGCAGCACGGTGGCCAGCGTCACCGACGGCACGCCCTCCGGCAGGCCGTCCCTGAGGGTGAGCTCCACGGTCGCGGCGGGTACGAGCTCGCGCAGCGCGACCCAGTCGGCCTCGCCCGGCAGCCCCTCGAAGGGGCGTTGGACGAGCTCGGCCACCGCGTGCGCGGCCTCGCGGCCGTGGCACGCCTTGTAGCGCCGGCCCGACCCGCACGGGCAGGGCTCACGGGCACCGACGACGGGGATCGGACCGTCGACGGCCGACGGCGTGGCGGCCTTGGTCTGGGGGCGGCGCTTCTTGGCCATGGTGAGCGGGTCTCCCGTTGGGGTGCGGATATGTGCGGCGAGCCTAGCGGCAGGCCGTGCCGCGGGGCCGCCGCGCGCCGTGTCCCCGCCGGACGGGCGCGTCCGGCGCGGTACGCGTGGCTCCAGGGCCCCGGAGCGCGGGGCTCCGCGGGGCTCCGCCCGGAAGCGGCACGGCCGCGCATGGCGGAGCCGGAGGGCGGGGCGAGGCCCGCGGGATGCGACGGCGGTGTCGCGGCCGGGCGGCGTGCGACGACGGTGTCGCGGCCGGGCGGCGGAAGAGTCGCCGACGGTCTGGAGAAGTCGCCGACGGTCTGGGGACGAGCCGTCGCCGGTGCTGCGCATGAGCCGACGCCAGGGCGGAGCAACCAGGCCGTCGCCGCCAGGCCGGAGCAGCCAAGCCGGAACCGCCAGGCCGGGGAGGAAGGAGGACCGTACGCCGACGGCGCCCATGGGAAGGCGGCCAGTGTGGTGATGGGGTGCCGTGGATCCGCGGACTTCTGACGTCCGCTCCGCGGGGCACACCGGCCGTGCGCAGGCGCTTCCGAGCGCGCCCGCTCGTGACGATCGCGCTGGTCTACGCGCGTCGCATCGTCGTCATGTCAGCTCGTCGATATCCGTGAACGCCATCTCGGGTGCCAGCTCCATCCGCGTCGTGAAGCTGTCACGCGCCGACAGCCGGGCCCATACGGTCACCTCGCCACAGGCGTCCCGTACGCCCCAGTCCTGGGAGAGGGCGCTGATGATGTTCAGGCCGCGGCCCCCGCGCGCGGTCACCGAAGGTGTGGCCGGAAGTGGCCGGGTCGGGCCTCCCCCGTCCGTGACCTCGACCGTGAGCCGGCCGTGCGCGTCGAGTCTCCAGGCGGCACGTATCCCCCCGTCCTTCTCCCCGTCTCTGTCGCCGTTCTCCGGACTCAGCGGGCGCCCGTGCCGGTACGCGTTGCTGAGCAGCTCCGAAAGGATCAATACAGCGTCGTCGATGACCGAATCCGTTACCCCGCTGATGCGCAGATCCTCACGCATCCGGTGTCTTGCCTGGCCCACACCGGTTGGACCATGGGGTACGGCCATGATCGACGACGTGGGCACCTCCTGTGCCACCACCAACGCCACCCCCGAGACCTCCTTTGCCCCACGTCAGGGGATGGATGCCCCAATGGACTGGACCGGAAACCGGCCATCCCGGAGACGGTGGGGCACTCGGAGGGGTCGAACACGCACCGAACGCGCCGGTGCACTCCATGTAATGGAGCTACGGTCGGCCGAGCTGCGAAAGCACCTGTCTGGGCCGGTTCGTGATGATCGCGTCCACTCCCGCGCGGACACACAGTTCGACGTCGGCCGGGTCGTTCACCGTCCACACGTGGACCCGGTGTCCGGCGCGGTGCACCCGCGCCACGTAGCCGGGGTCCTTCCGTACGATCCGGATGCTCGGCCCCGCGATCCGTACGCCCGCGGGCAGCCGGCCGTCGCGGTGGCGCGGGGAGACGAACTGCATCAGATAGACGGTCGGGATGCTCGGGGCGCCCGCCTGCACGCGGTGCAGGGAGCGTGCCGAGAAGCTCATCACGCGCACCGGTGAGGGCTCGCCCGCGGGCGGCTCGGTGAGGCCGAAGCGGTCCAGCAGGTCGAGCAGCTTCGCCTCGACCTGGCCCGCCCAGCGGGTCGGGTGCTTGGTCTCGATGGCCAGCTCGACGCGGCGTCCGGCGTCGACGACGAGTTCGAGGAGCCGCTCCAGGGTGAGGACGGAGGTGGCGTCCAGGTCGGGCTCCTCGTCGTCCGTGGCCATGCCCTTCCACGAACCGAAGTCGAGGGTCGAGAGATCGGCCAGTTCGAGGGAGGAGACCGCGCCGCGGCCGTTGGACGTGCGGTTGACGCGGCGGTCGTGGACGCAGACCAGATGCCCGTCGGCGGTGAGGCGCACATCGCACTCCAGCGCGTCGGCACCGTCCTCGATCGCTTTGCGGTAGGCGGACAGGGTGTGTTCCGGAGCGTCCTCGGACGCTCCGCGGTGGGCGATGACGGCGAGCGGGTGGCGCTCGGGGCGGAGGTCCCGGGCCGGGTGCGCATAGGTCACCGCGTTATGGTGCCACCGCCTGGCACAATCGCGCATGCGCACCGTTTGCCTTGTTTGCCCCGGAGTAAAGGGCGACAGGTCCGGTCACAGGCTCCGCTTACGGTGGTCTGACGTGTCATGGGAAAAGCTGGCAGCAGACCGGATCCATGGCATGAGCACAGGGGCGTGCCCGTAGCCAAGGCCGGGCCCCGCGCATGACACTGATGTGCACCTGACGATGCACGTGATGAGGAGAGAGCTGTGAGCACCGAGAACGAGGGCGCTGCCGTTCCGCCTGCGCCCGGCCCGGGTACGACGCCTGCGGCGTCGGCGGCCGAGCCGGAGCGCCCCGTTCCATCCGTACCGCCGGTGCCGAGTGCTCCGCCTGCGGCCGGTGAGGGTGCGGCTCCTTCCGCTCCGGCTTCCGCTCCCTCGGCTCCTTCCGCTCCCGCTGACGCGCCCGCTCCGGCGGAGACGGCGCAGCTTCCCGCGGTCGGTGCGGGTGAGGAGAGCGCTCCCGCTCCCGCCGAGGCCGCCGCGCCTCAGCAGCAGACCGCCGCCTTCGCGCAGGCCGGTGCGCAGGGCGCGGCGCCCGGTCAGCACCAGCCCGGCGCGCAGGGCGGCTGGTACGGCGGTGGGCCCGGCCCGCAGCAGCTGTACGGCGGCGCGCCCGCGGCCCCCGGCGGCCCGACGGGCGTGTGGGGCGCGCCGGGTGCCTACCCCCCGCCGCGCAAGCGCGCGGGCGGCCTCGTCGCCGCCGTCCTGGCGGCGGCCCTCGTCGCGGGTGGCGTCGGCGGCGGCATCGGCTTCTGGGCGGCGGACCGCAACAGCGGCGAGTCGTCGACGACGCTCACCGCGTCCGGCGACCCGAAGACGGAGAGCCGTACGCCCGGTTCCGTGGCGGACATCGCGAGCAAGGCGCTGCCCAGCGTCGTCACCATCGAGGCGCAGAGCGGCGGCGGCGAGGGTGGCACGGGCACCGGCTTCGTCTACGACAAGCAGGGCCACATCCTGACGAACAACCACGTCGTCGCGTCGGCGGCGCAGGGTGGCGGCAAGCTGACGGCGACGTTCTCCAACGGCAAGCAGTACGACGCCGAGGTGGTCGGCCGCGCGCAGGGTTACGACGTGGCCGTCATCAAGCTGAAGGACCCGGCCGGGGCGGCCCTCAACCCCATCCCGCTCGGCGACTCCGACAAGACGGCGGTCGGTGACGCGACGATCGCGATCGGCGCGCCCTTCGGCCTGTCCGGCACGGTCACCACCGGCATCGTGAGCGCGAAGAAGCGGCCGGTCGCCTCCAGCGACGGCGGCGGCACGGGCAACGCCTCGTACATGAGCGCCCTCCAGACCGACGCGTCGATCAACCCGGGCAACTCCGGTGGCCCGCTGCTCAACGCCCAGGGCGCGGTCATCGGCATCAACTCCGCCATCCAGTCCGCCAACAGCGGCGGCGGCTTCGGCGGCGGCCAGCAGCAGGCGGGCAGCATCGGCCTCGGCTTCGCGATCCCGATCAAGCAGGCCAAGTATGTCGCCGACCAGCTGATCAAGACCGGCAAGCCGGTCTACCCGGTCATCTCGGCCACCCTGAACACGCGGGAGTCCGGCAACGGCGCCAAGATCGCCTCCGGCGGCGACGGCAGCGCCCCGGCCGTCACCCCGGGCGGCCCGGCCGACAAGGCGGGCCTGAAGGCCGGCGACGTGATCACCAAGCTCGACGACACGGCGATCGACAGCGGCGCCACCCTGATCAGCGAGATCTGGACCCACCGCCCCGGCGACAAGGTCACGGTCACCTACACCCGCGACGGCAAGCAGGCGACGACGGAGATCACCCTGGGCCAGCGCGAGGGCGACCGGAACTGACATCCCACGGCCATCCCACGGCCAACCGGCCCTGCACGCACCAAATGAGCAGACGGTAGGCTGTACCCGCTCCGCAGCAGGTGGGCGGGTGCGGGGAGGCTTGCCCGAGCGGCCTAAGGGAACGGTCTTGAAAACCGTCGTGGCAGCGATGTCACCGAGGGTTCAAATCCCTCAGCCTCCGCGTTTGTGGCCGTGCGGCCAGGTGGAAGGGGCGCCCCTGATTCGGGGGCGCCCCTTCGTCGTTGAGTTTCGACTCAGCTCAGCAGAGTGCCGGCGGCGCGGCGTGTGCCGTCGGCCGTATGCTGACGCCGCCCGGCGACAGATCGGTGAGCACTTATGGCGAACGCGTACGAAAAGATCGCGGACGAGCTCAGTGAGGCCATTCGTTCAGGTCGGCTTGTGCCGGGGGAGCGGCTGCCGTCGGAGGCGGCGCTCGCCGAGCGGTACGGACGGAGCGTTCCGACCATCCGGGACGCGCTCCGGCTTCTGCGGTCCGAGGGGCTGATCGAGAAGCAGCAGGGCCGCGGCAACTTCGTTCGTAAGACGCGTACGGCTGTGCTGTGCAGCAACCTCCGGTATCAGTGGGAGAAGGACCGCGCCCGCCGACCGGAATCGGAGCGGGCCGCGACCGGGGCGACGGAGCATGACACCGGCCTCGAGGTGCGCGATCTCGTTTTCCGTACGGCCTACCGTGAGGTCAAGGCGGCCAAGGAGATCGCGGATGCTTTCGGGGTGCCGGAGGGCACGGCCCTGATCGAGCGCACGTACCGGACGCGGTACGCCGCCGAGCGTGCGCCCTTCGCGCTGGTGACCTCTTATCTCGTGCGCGACACGGTGGCGGGGAATCCAGCTCTTCTGGACGTCGCCAACGAGCCCTGGCCCGGGGGCACTCAGAACCAGCTGTACACGGTCGGGATCGAACTGGCCCGCATCGAGGAGCGCGTCACCGCCCGCCCGCCGACCCCGGAAGAGGCGGACGAGCTGGAGCTGGAGCCCGGTACCGCGGTGATTCTGCTCCGGAAGACCTCGTACGACGCCGATGGCCGCGTCGTGGAGCTGTCGGACATCACACTGCCAGGCGACCGTACGGAGATAACGTTCGTTACTCCCTTGGAAATGTGGTGAGTGGCGGGAGTGTGGCGGCGGCGACTTCCGGCTGGGCCAGCTGATTTCACGCATGACCGTAGTGGATGGCGCGGAGCGCCAGGAGCGGGTGGCCCTCCGGCACCCGTTCCGCGGAAGCGGAACCGCCCCCGTACGGCGACCGGGGCATCTTCGGCAGAAGTCCAATATTTCGGTGGCTGCTCAGGTGTGGCCGCTGCTGGTCAAGCCGGCCACCTTGGGCCTGGTGGTTCCGTTCGCCCTGCACGAAGTCGGCATACGCCGTCGTCCTCGAACGCATCTGTTGTGAACAGGCCAGCCCCGTAAGGGATTTCGGGGCGGGCCTTGTCATCCGGATTGCTCCCGGATCACTTCCAGAAGACGCCCTTGCCCAGGGTGAAGGGCTCGCCCCAGTATTCGGCCGAGGTGACCTTCACCGAGGACGAGGGGGCCAGGGCCACCGCGCAGCCCTGGGCGGTCTTGCCGCCGGTGAAACCGCTCGGGAGTGCGTCGCTCTTGCACTTGTCGAAATCGCCGATGACCATGAGGTCCTGGGCTTCGGTGCCGTCGGGCAGGTGGCCCTTCATGTGGTTCACGGCGCTGTAGGACAGGTCGGTCGTGCCGGCGTTCGTGACCGAATAGCGGATGTAGTAAGGGACCTTGCCCTTCACCTGGTCGCCGAGGTTCAGCGAGGCGAGGTCGGCCGGGTCGCCCTGGTCGATCGAGGTGACGGCCAGGGAGATCTCGCCCTTTGTCGAGCCGTAGGTGAAGGGGATCTTCGCCGCCTGCCCGAGCTTGAGGTTGTCCCCGGACTTCGCGTCCGATCCGCTTCCGCCCGCGCTGCCCGTACCCGCGCTCGACGTGCCCGGCCCGGCCGTCGAGGCCGCGCCGGTGGGGGCGCCGGGCTTGGCGGCGGGAGCGGACGAAGCCGATGAGGCGGGCTGGGCGGGCTTTTCGTCGGGACCGCAGCCGGTCAGGGCGAGCGCCCCGACGGCGACGAGTCCGCTCAGTCTCCGCGCGGCCTTGACGGTGTCGACACCGTTCATCACGTGATTCCCCCGTGGATATGGATCAATGAATGGAGAGGGGGACCGTACCGGTATTCGCCAATGGACGGTTGGCGCAAAAGCGACCTCTCATCAGGCATTGCTTCTTTTTGTGTCCGAGATCACCTGCCAGGTGTTGGATTTACGGCACGGATGGGTGACAAGGCGCGCTTTTTGATGGCCATCGGGCTGGAATCCGTATGAGCCGGGCAGAGTGGCCATGACACCCAGGCGTTGGGCTCCGTCGTGCGTGGCCCCGTGGGGGGCGCCCCGCTGGTCCGGGCCGGCTCCGGCCTTTGAAGGATCTGGCCAGGGTCGCCCCGGTTGCTCGGCGTGTACAAATGGGGGCGTGACGGTCTTCTTCTGCTCGAAGTGCGGAGCCGAGCTGACGCCCGAATTGCGGGTGCTGCCGCGCGTTCCTGATGCGCACATGGACGACAGGGGTCGTGACCATAAGACCTCGCTGGCTCCTTCGACGGTGCCTCGGGGGTGCTATGCGGTCGACCCCGAGCCCTGGGCCTCTCCTTTCGAGTCGGCCAGCGGAGGCGAGCCGGTTTCCTTAGGGCTCCGGAATTCCGTGGTCGTGCATCCTGACGACGTGCGGGATTTGCGGGTGGCCGCGCCGTCCAGCGCGCACTGGGGCTGTTGCGGGCCGCGGGGCACGGACGGGCGCAACATGGTTTGCGGCTGCGGGACGCTCGTCGCCACCCTCGTCGCCGACTGCATGGGGCCGCATGAGCTGCGGCTCGACCCGGTGCGTGTGTACGCGTACCCGACGGACCATCAGTTGGCGGGAATGTGACCATAGGTCCATGCCACGTTGCCTCGTTTTTACGACGCGCTAACAGAACTCACTTGCGTTCCAGGGGCTCGCGCGTGGTGGGATGAGACGATGCGAACCCCCATACGCATGCAACCTCGCTCCCGTAATCCGTACGACGAACTCGCCGCGCTCGCCGATCCCGATCCACTTCTCGGCGAAGCGACCCAGGAGATGCCGATACCGGAGGGCGTGGCGGGGGATTCCCTGACATCTGCGCAAACCGTCCTTCCGCTGCGGATCGAGCGTGACGAGCCGTGGTCGCCGCCCGATCACCGGCGGACCGGGAAAGGGCGGCGTGCCAAGCGAAGCCGTCGGCGGCGCCGGGGGCCGTTCGCCGCTGTGCCCCGGGCCCTGAAGCTGGTGTTCGCGTTTCTCGTGTGTGCCGGATTTCTCGTGCTGGCGGACCGGTGCGCGGCGATGTACGCGGAGAAGAAGGCACAGCGGGCGCTCCAGGAACAGCTTCATCTCGTGGCGGCCCCGCAGGTGGACATCCACGGATTTCCCTTCCTCACACAGGTGCTGGACAAGCGCCTGGAGCGCGTCGACGTCACCGTGCCGCATGTCGCCGCGGACCGGGTATCGCTCGCGAAGGTCAAGGCGAGCGCACACGACATCCGGCTGACCGGCGATCTGCCGAGTGATATCCGCGGCGCGGTCGTCGGAAATCTTGACGGCGAAGTCGTGATGTCCTTCGACGACATGAATCGCGAACTCGCGGCGTCCCAGGTGAAATTCAGCCGTCGCGACGACAATTCCATCGGCGCGGACGGGCGGCTCACGATCGCCGGGCAGGAACTGCGCGTACGGGCACAGGCCCAGCTCCGGCTCGTCGACAACCGGGAACTGTCCACCGACATCGACGGCATGAGCCTCGACGTGCCCGGCATCGCCACCTACCGTCCGGGGCGCGGCCGTGGCCTGACCCTGCACCGCGAGACGGCCGAGCGCATCAGCCGGGACGCGGCGCATGTGAAGGCGCTGCTGTCGGTGCCCGCGGTGGTCGAGCGGCTCGGGGTGCCGGCGGACGTCGTCGCGGAGGCGCTGCGGGACGAGCGGAAGCTGCACGAGCTGACGGGGGCGCCCCGGTTCGTCGATCAGCTCACCCACGTCAATCTCGTCGACGTCGTGGTCGACCGCCCCTGGCTGCTCTCGAAGATCGGCATCGACCCCAAGCTCATCGACGGCCTGATCCATATGCGGCCGCCGGAGCTTTCCGATCGTCTGTCGTTCTCCTTCTCCTTGCCGAAGGAGGCGAGGGTGCTTCAGCTGCGGGGGGTGAAGGTCGAGGAGGACGGGATCCGTGTGAGCCTTTCCGGGATGGAGCTGGCCGTCGGTAAGACCGGGTAGTCCGGAACGGGGTTCGCTTTTCTATGAATCTGCTCTGATTTCGTCATGTAGGGCCGGAACTTTCCGCTTTGTGCGGCGTCCGCCTGCGGCGGGCTTTTCCCCAGCCCCGCCCCTTCCCGAAACTGGGGCGCTGCCCCAGACCCCGAACCTCGGGTCCGTTGCCGCCTGCGGCGGGAGCGCCCTGCGGGCGCGTTCTCAATCTCCCCCAGCTAACGCTGGGAGGTGCCCCCAACGGGCTGGTTGTTCCCCAGCCCCGCCCCTCCCCGGCTGCGTCTGATGTGCGGCTCCGCCGCGTGGGGGGGGGCAAGCCCCCAGACCCTCGCGGCGTTGCGTGCCCCGGAACTGGGGCTGCGCCCCTGATCCCGCAACACGGCTTCGCCGCGTTGTCCTCAGACGCCGGACGGGCTGAAAGGGGAGACCGGCGCACCTCGAAGCCGGGGGCAAGACCCCAGGCCCCGGCACCACGCTTCGCGCGGTCAACCTCAGACGCCGGACGGGCTGAAAGGGGAGACCGGCGCACCTCGAAGCCGGGGGCAAGACCCCAGGCCCCGGCACCACGCTTCGCGCGGTGAACCTCAAACGCCGGACGGGCTGAAAGAGACGCGCACTCGGGCTGGCATGAGCGCCCCGGACAGGCTGGAAGGGGCGGCGCCCCACTGCCCCGCACTTGCTCTCCGGTGGGAGGGGGTGGGGCTGGAGGGTGGGGTTCTGGAACGCGGTGCGTCGTCACGGCACTCAATGCAAAGCACGGTGCCCGCACCGCGTTCCAGGTCCCCAGCCCGGAAGGCCCACCCCCGGCACCCACCACAAACCAAGCCCGGCCGGCGATTGAGGCCACCTGAACCGCAACCACAACGCACCCGCACCAGACCACAGCGAGCCCGGCGGGGCGCTCCCGCCGCAGGCGGCAACAGACCCGCACCCCACATACAACCCGCACCTCTCGACAGGGCCCCGCCAGCCCCAGAATGAACGTTAATCCCCACCCCCCTTACGAAAAAGCCCGAATAAAAGCCGGAACGGTTCTCCCCATGGGACGCAACGGCTCCAAGGGAAGAGCGAGCTCCCTGGGACGTGCCGGACGCACGCTGAGTGGAGTGTCGGGGTTTATTCGTGAGCGGTCATGCTTGCGAGGGAATGAGAAGCGACGGGTGGTTCGCCGGGGATTCGGTGGGCACAACATCATCAGCGACGTCGGCGACATCGCTGGGCGGTCGGCCAACTGCCCGGCACTAAGCAGTAGTTCCGTTCTGCGTTCTGGAGGAATTGACATGGCAAGCACCCGCACTGCTCGCGTCCTCGCCGCTGTTGCCGCTCTCCCGATGGCCGCTCTGCTGTTCTCCGGCATCGCCTCGGCCGATGACGGCGGCCAGCTGGCGAACCGGGGATCCAACGTGGCCGCTGCCGCGATCGTGGGCAGCGGTGTCGGGCACACCAACAACGGAAACTCCACGACGGGCCTCCAGCAGGCCACGGGTTCCGGTGCCTCGAACCAGGCCGCCACGGCGAGCGTCAACAACTCCCACGACACCGCCATCCGCCAGGACAACGTCTCCGTGACCTTCTCGAAGCTCTGGTAGCCGCTGGATCGGGGCGACACCCGTGACCGGGTGAGAGTGGACAGGGTCTGGTGATGGTTGCGCGGCGGCACTCGGTGCCGCCGCGCGGCTTTTCCCCCGGACGGCCCCCGGGGCCGCGCGCCCTTGACAGTCCGAGTTTTCCTGACGGACAGTCAGAAAAACTCGGGAAGGGGAGCCGGTGGACGACCCCGAAGACCTATCTCGGCTGCTCAAGAAGCTCAAGAGCTATGAGGGCCGGCCCGCGGGCTCCGGCCGGGGCAAGGACCCGGTCAACGCCCCGATGATCAGGCACTGGTGCGAGGCCATGGGGGACGCCAACCCGGCCTACGCGGGCACCGACCCGATCGCCCCGCCCACCATGCTCCAGGCATGGACGATGGGCGGCCTGTCCGGGCCCGCCGGCCGCGCCACCGCGTACGCCGAACTGCTCGCCCTGCTCGACTCCGCCGGCTGCACGGCCGTGGTCGCCACCGACTGCGAGCAGGAGTATCTGCGCCCGCTCCGGCCGGGAGACGTGATCACATACGAAGCGGTCATCGAGTCCGTGTCGGCGCGCAAGACCACCAAGCTGGGCACGGGGCACTTCGTCACCACGCGGATGGACGTCCGGGCAGGCGGAGAGCTCGCCGGGACGCACCGCTTCCGCATCCTCAAGTACGCGCCCGCGAAGAGTGACCGCGCGAGCGCGGCCGCCCGCCCCCGCCCCGTCGTCAACAGGGACAACGCCGGTTTCTGGGACGGCGTGGCCCAGCGGAAGCTGCTCATCCAGCGGTGCGACGCCTGCGCGGTGCTGCGGTTCCCCTGGCTGCCGGGATGCGGCGGCTGCGGGTCGCCGGAGTGGACGGCCGTCGAGGCGTCCGGCGCCGGGACGGTCTTCTCGTACGTGGTCATGCACCACCCGCCGTTCCCCGCCTTCGACCCGCCCTACGCGGTCGTGCTGATCGAACTCGCCGAAGGGGTACGGATGATCAGTAACGTCACCGGAATCGCCCCGGAACGGGTGCGGATCGGGATGCCCGTCGAGCTGGAGTTCGTCCGTGTGGACGGCGGGCAGCTCCTGCCCGTATTCCGCGCGCCGGCGGCACGGGTGGCGCGATGAGAGCGGGCGACGAACTGCCTGCGCTCACCGTCCCCGTCACCCGTACGCTCGTCGTCGCGGGTGCGCTCGCCTCGCGTGACTTCGAGGACGTACACCACGACGCAGAGGCGGCGCGGGCCAAGGGCTCTCCGGACATCTTCATGAACATCCTCACCACCAATGGACTCGTGGGCCGGTTCGTCACCGACCATTTCGGGCCGGAGGCGGTCCTGCGGCGGGTTTCGATCCGCCTCGGTGTGCCCACCTATCCCGGCGATGCGCTGGTGTTGACCGGAAGGATCGTCTCCGTGAACGACCGCACCGCCGAAGTGCTCGTCGTCGGCACGAACCGGCTGGGCCCCCATGTCACCGGTACGGTCACGGTGACCCTCCCGTCCCCGGACCCCGCGTGAGCGCCCGGCACCCCGACCGCCTCGGCGGCCTGGCGGCCGTCGTCGGGATCGGGGCGACGGAGTTCTCCAAGGACTCCGGCCGCAGCGAGCTGGCCCTGGCCGCCGAGGCCGTCCGCGCGGCCCTCGCCGACGCCGGGCTCACCCCCGCCGATGTCGACGGCCTCGTCACCTTCACCATGGACACCAGCCCCGAGATCACCGTCGCCCAGGCGACCGGCATCGGGGAGCTGTCCTTCTTCTCCCGCGTCCACTACGGAGGCGGCGCCGCCTGCGCCACCGTGCAGCAGGCCGCGCTCGCCATAGCGTCCGGCGTCGCCGAGGTCGTCGTCTGCTACCGCGCCTTCAACGAGCGCTCCGGCCGCCGCTTCGGCGCCGGGGTCCAGCGGCGCGAGCCCTCCGCCGAGGGTGCCGCGCTCGGCTGGGCGCTGCCCTTCGGGCTGCTCACCCCGGCCTCCTGGGTGGCGATGGGCGCCCGCCGCTATCTGCACACGTACGCCCTGGAGCCCGAGGTCTTCGGGCATGTCGCCGTCACCGACCGGCGCCACGCCGCGACCAACCCCGCCGCGTACTTCCACGGCAGACCGATCACCCTCGCCGACCACGCCGCCTCCCGCTGGATCGCCGAGCCGCTGCGGCTGCTGGACTGCTGCCAGGAGACCGACGGCGGCCAGGCGCTCGTCGTGACCTCCACCGAGCGGGCCCGCGCGCTCCCGCACCCGCCCGCCGTGATCGTCGCCGCCGCCCAGGGCGCGGGCCGCGCGCAGGAGCAGATGACCAGCTTCTACCGCGACGACCTGGCCGGCCTGCCCGAGATGGGAGTGGTCGCGCGGCAGCTGTGGGGCAGCAGCGGGCTGTCGCCGGCGGACATCGACGTGGGCATCCTCTACGACCACTTCACTCCGTACGTCCTGATGCAGCTGGAGGAATTCGGCTTCTGCGGGCCCGGCGAGGGCGCGGCCTTCGTCGCCTCGGACGCGCTGCCCCTGAACACCCACGGCGGCCAGCTCGGCGAGGCGTATCTGCACGGCATGAACGGCATCGCGGAGGCCGTGCGCCAGCTCCGCGGCACGGCGGTGAACCAAGTGGCCGGGGCCGGGCGGGTGCTGGTCACCGCGGGCACCGGAGTTCCCACGTCCGGGCTGCTTCTCGGGGCAGACGGATGAACCGGCGGCGTGTCAGCGGACAGGCCCACCCCCGGCCCCCTTTGACTCACGTCATGGCACGAAGAAGGAAGATCATCGGATATCTCGTCGCCCTAATGGTCGCGCTGACCCAGCTGACCTCGGGTATCGCGCCTGCCGCGGCCGGGGACCGGGGCGATCCGCGCGACGAAGGAGCCAAGATCTTCAAGGGGTGGGGCATCGACGCCTGCCAGGCCCCCTCCCTGACCGCCCTGCGCGCCTGGAAGGACTCCGACTACCGCGCCGTCGGCGTCTACTACGCCGGGCGCGCCCGCGCCTGCCCCCATCAGACCTATCTCAACGCGGGCTGGCTCAGCAGCGCCAGGGGCCTGGGCTGGAAGATCCTGCCGATCTTCGTCGGTTCGCAGTCGCCCTGCGTCCGGGCGGACAACAAGAGGACCTACGGCATCGGCGACTACCCCTACGACCAGGGCCAGGACGAGGGCCAGGAGGCGGCGAACCGCGCCTCCGCGCTCGGCATCGCCCCCCGCAGCCCGCTCTACCTCGACATGGAGGCGTACGACGACGGCGACGACGAGTGCGCCGACATCACCCTCTCCTTCATCCGCGGCTGGAGCGCCACCGTCCGCGACCTCGGCTATCTGCCCGGCTTCTACAGCAGCGCGGACTCCGGCGTACGGCACATGGACCGCGCCCGGCGCAACGGCACCTCCGGGCTGCCCGACGTGATGTGGTTCGCCCGCTGGCGCACCGACCCCACGACCGACGGCGAGCCGGCGCTGGGCCGCGGCGCCTGGACCCCGCACCGCCGTATCCACCAGTACAAGGGGAACGTCACCGAGAGTCACGGTGGCCAGAAGCTCACGGTCGACCGGAATCTGGTGGACGCACCGGTGGCGATCATCGACTAGGGCAGCGTTCTCCCCCTCTGGGAGGTGGGGGCAACCCCACACATACGACCTGAGGGGGATCGCTCTTCGGCACCTCCGGCCGATCCGCGAGGTACGGGTGCGCTCCTAGCGTTGAGGCATGACAGCTTCCGCGACGCCTGTGTGCACCAGCGCCTCCACCGCCGTGTACCCGTCGTTCACCTCGTACGTACGGACACGCGGCCCGGTGCTCCAGCGCACCGCCCGCTCGCTCACCTCGAACCCGTGCGACGCCGAGGACCTGTTGCAGACGGCGCTCACCAAGACCTACCTGGCCTGGGAGCGCATCGAGGACCACCGGGCGCTCGACGGATACGTACGGCGCGCGCTGGTGAACACGCGCACCTCGCAGTGGCGCAAGCGCAAGGTCGAGGAGTTCCCGTACGAGGAACTCCCCGAGCGCGAGTCCACCGCCCTGGACCCCGCCGAGCAGCAGTCGCTGCACGATGTGATGTGGCGGGCGGTGCGCAGGCTGCCGGACCGGCAGCGGGCCATGGTCGTCCTCAGGTATTACGAGGACCTCACCGAGGTGCAGACGGCGGAGCTGCTCGGTGTCTCCGTGGGCACGGTGAAGAGCGCGGTCTCGCGCGCGCTGGGCAAGCTGCGCGAGGATCCCGAGCTCGCGTGCGCGGCCTGACCGCGGTCCGCCGGCGAGGGGGCCCGGTGTGGCCTGCGTCTTAGCAAGTGGGTAGTGACTTACCAGGAGTTACCGCAGGAGAATCAGCGGACGATCACCATTCCGCTTTTGTCCTTCGGGAGGCCCCCCGGTGCTCAGCACGATGCAGGACGTACCGCTCACCGTCACCCGCATCCTCGTCCACGGTGCGCTCGTCCACGGGGACGCCACGGTGACGACCTGGACCGGTGACGGCGAGCCGCGGCGGCGGACCTTCCGTGAGATCGGCACGCGGTCCGTGCGGCTCGCCCACGCGCTCCGGGAGGAGCTCGGGGTCGTCGGCGACCAGCGCGTCGCCACGCTGATGTGGAACAACAGCGACCACGTGGAGGCGTATCTCGCCGTCCCCGCCATGGGCGCCGTCCTCCACACGCTCAACCTCCGCCTGCCCGCCGAGCAGCTCGCCTGGATCGTCGGGCACGCCGCCGACCGCGTCGTCATCGTCAACGGCTCCCTGCTGCCGCTGCTCGCGCCGCTGCTGCCGCACCTGGACTCCGTCGAGCACATCGTCGTCTCGGGCCCGGGCGACCTGTCCCTCCTGGCGGGCTGTCGTCCTCAGGTGCACGACTACGAGCAGCTGCTCGCCGGGCACCCCGGCGACCACTTCGACTGGCCGGAGCTGGACGAGCGCCAGGCCGCCGCCCTCTGCTACACCTCGGGCACCACGGGCGAGCCCAAGGGCGTGCTCTACAGCCACCGTTCGATCTATCTGCACGCCATGGAGGTCAACGCCGCCGCCTCCTTCGGCCTGACTCCGGACGAGATCTGCCTTCCTGTGGTCCCCATGTTCCACGTGAACGCCTGGGGGCTCCCGCACGCGGCGTTCATGGCCGGTACGTCGATGCTGATGCCCGACCGCTTCCTCCAGCCGGGTCCGCTCGCCGAGATGATCGAGGCCGAGCGGCCCACGGTCTCCGCCGGCGTCCCCACCATCTGGGCGGGGCTGCTCGCCGAGCTCGACGCGCGGCCGCGCGACATGTCCTCCCTCCGCACGGTCATCAGCGGCGGGTCCGCCTGCCCGCCCGTGCTGATGCGCGGCTTCGAGGAGCGGCACGGCGTGCGGCTCGCCCAGGCGTGGGGCATGACCGAGACCTCCCCGCTGGGCTCCGTCGCCTATCCGCCTGCCGGCGTGACCGGCGAGGACGCCTGGCCGTACCGCGTCACCCAGGGCCGCCTCCCCGCCTCCGTCGAATTCCGGCTGACCGGCCCCAGCGGCGAACTGCTGCCCTGGGACGGGAAGTCCGCGGGCGAACTGGAGGTACGCGGCCCGTGGATCGCCGGTGCCTATTACGGCGGCGCCGGGGCCGAGCCTGTACGGCCCGACGACAAATTCAGTGCTGACGGGTGGTTGCGTACGGGTGATGTCGGGACGATGTCTCCCGACGGTTATCTCACGCTGACGGACCGGGCGAAGGATGTCATCAAGTCCGGTGGTGAATGGATTTCTTCGGTCGAGCTCGAGAATCACTTGATGGCCCATCCGGAGGTGGCGGAGGCGGCTGTCGTGGCCGTGCCGGATGAGAAGTGGGGGGAGCGGCCGTTGGCGGCGGTCGTTCTCCGGGACGGGTCGGAAGTCGAGTACGAGGTGCTGCGGGCGTTCCTGGGCGAGCGGGTGGCTCGGTGGCAGGTGCCGGAGCGGTGGGTGCGGGTTTCCTCTGTGCCGAAGACTTCCGTCGGGAAGTTCGACAAGAAGGTGCTTCGGCGGCTTTATGCGGAGGGGGCGTTGGAGGTGTCGGTGCTGGGGTAGTCGGGCGGGGGCGGGTGGCTGGTGCCTGCGGCGCTTTTTCCCTACCCGCCCCTTCCCGGAACTGGGGCTCGTGCCCCAGGCCCCCCGTCTGCGGGTCCGTTGCCGCCTGCGGCGGGAGCGTCCTGCGGCCGCGTCCTCAAACGCCGGACGGGCTGGATATGGCTGAGCCCAGCCAAATCCAGCCCGTCCGGCGTTTGAGGACAACGCGGCGAAGCCGTGTTGCGGGGGTCTGGGGCACGAGTCCCGGTTCGGGAAGGGGCGGGGTGGGGGAAAAGCCCGCCGCAGGCGCAGCGGGCCCCGCCTCATACGAACGGCGTGATCCCCTCCGGCACCCCCAAAAGCACCTTTCCGTAAACCTCCGCCCCCACCACCGGCGTAGCCGACGCATGCCGCCCCGCGGCAGACGCGTCGCGCCATATCCGTTGCAGCGGATTGACCGACGCGAAAGACCCGCCCCCGTGCACATGCAGCAGTGTGTCGATCGCCGACAGCACATTCGAGATCGCGTGCCCCGTATCGGCCCGCACGCGGGCCCGGGTCAACAGGTCCAGCGATTCACCGCGCTCCGCCGCCGTGTCGATGTCGGCCGCGGCCCGGTGCAGATGCAGATGAGCCGTGTCGATTTTCATGGCCGCCTCGGCGACCTGTAGCTGCACGCCCACCGACTCCGCCTGCGTCTCGTAATACGTGTAAGGGACCGGCTTGGTCGCCGCCTTCTCCACCACGAATTTCAACGCGGCCCGGCCGAAGCCGAGTTGTGCGCCGGCGAGGCCGACGACGAGGAGGGGGGAGAAGGGGGAGCGGTAGAGGCCGGTGGGGCCGTGGTCGGCGGGGACGTCGCCTTCGATCGCGTTCGGTACGGACATCACCCGGTGCTCGGGTACGAAGACGTCCTCGGCGATCAGGCAGTTGCTGGCGGTGCCCTGGAGGCCGGAGACGAACCAGGTGTCCTCCACCTCCAGGTCGGTCCGCGGGACGAGAGCCATCGCCTGGTCGGTCACCTCGCCGCTCTCGTCGGTGAGCGGCATGCCGAGGAGGGACCAGGAGGAGTGCGAAGAGCCCGAGTTGTAGTACCAGCGGCCGGACACCCGCCAGCCGCCCTCGACCTTGCGGCTGGTGGAGGTCGGGCTGAAGACGCCGGTGACCCGCGCGTCGGGGTCGGCGCCGAAGACGTCCTCCTGGGCCTGCTCGGGGAGGAGCGAGGCGAGCCAGTTGCAGGTGTTGACCACGGCGACCACCCAGCCGGTCGAGCCGTCGCCCTCGGCGGTCGCGGCCGTGACGTCGATCAGGGTGCGTACGTCGGTCTCGTATCCGCCGAAGCGCCGGGGCACGGTCAGCTTGAAGAGGCCGGCCTCCGTCAGCGCGTCGATCACTTCGTCGGTCACGCGCCGTTCCGCCTCGATCGTGGCGGCGTGCTCGCGCAGCAGCGGTTGCAGGGCGACCGCGCGCGCGACGAGTTCGTCGCGGGTGGGGGAGAGCAGCGGTCCGGTGTGCGTGGTGGTCATGTCGGGCCTCCTGAGCTGAGGGTCACCGCGCGAAGGCGGAGTGCGTGCCGAAGGTGCGGTGGCTGTAGACGAGTGGTGCGGCGGTGGCCGTACGGACGTGTACGACGCGCCCCAGAAGCAGCAGGTGATCGCCGCCCACGACCGTCGAGCCGAGCTCGCACACGAGCCAGCCCGGTGCCTCGGTGAGGCGGGGCAGCCCGTGGTCGTGCCGCCAGGGCGCCCCGGACGCGGCGAAGCGGTCGGGCAGGCGGCGGGCGAAGGTCGTGGCCAGGGCGCCCTGGCCGTGGCCGAGGACGTTCACGCCGAAGCGGCCGGTCGCGAGGATGCGTGCGAGCACGTTCGAGGAGCGGTCCAGGGCCACCGAGACCATCGCGGGGCGCAGGGACAGCGAGGTGAAGGCGCTGACCGTGACCCCGTACGGGGCTCCGTTCTGGGCGGCCGTCACGATCGTCACCGGGGCGCAGACCCCGGCCATCGCATCGCGGAAGTCCTGCTCGATCACTGCGCCTCCTTCAATCATCATGATGATTAGGATGATCATGCAGCCGGTTTACGAAAGGCGTCAAGAGGTGCGATGCTATTCGTCATAATCAATTTCGAGCTCATGGAGGAGGCGCCATGGACACCGCGGACCCCCGCGACGTCTGCCGTCGGACGTCGCGCTACGCGGGTGAGCCGCCCGCCCTGCGGCGCGACGACTGGGAGCGCTCCTCGACGAGGTCGCGCGCGGAGGTGGCCGCCGACCGCGTCGCCGAGCGCGTCGCCCGTACGAAGCCGGGGGCACGGCTCGGCACCAAGGACGAACTGCGGGCCGAATGCGGCGTGTCCGTGGGTACGTTCAACGAGTCGCTGCGCCTGCTCCAGGCCCGCGGCCTGGTGACCGTACGCCCCGGCCCCGGCGGCGGCCTCTTCGCCGCGCGGCAGCAGTCCACCGGGCGGCTGAGTGCCTGGGCCGAGTCCCTCGACGACGGCGACCCGGCGGACGCGCGGCGTATCCGCGACGCTCTCGACCCGCTGCTGGTCGAGGACGCGCTCTGGCACGCCTCGCCCGCCGATCTCGCCGTCCTGCGCATCGACCTGGCCGCACTGGCCCAGGCGGCCGGCGCCGCCGACGCGCCCGCCTTCGCCCGTGCCGACCGGCAGTTGCGCGGCCGTCTCGCGTCCTTCAGCCCCACGGCGCTGCTGCGTTCGCTGTACGACGGTCTGCTGCCGGCCGCGGAACAGGCCGAACTGGCCGTGGACGCGGAGGGTTTGCGCGCGCGGTACGAGCGGCAGGCGGCGCTCGTCGAGGCGCTCGACATCCGCGACAAGGAGCGGGCGGTGCGGTTGGCGGCCACGCCGGTTTGTGACTGATCCACCGATTCGCTTGTCCTGATCCTCGGCCACCGGTTCATCTGACGGCACGGGGCGTGGAGGGCGAGCTGTCCGACGTGATCCGGGTGCGTGAGCGGCCGATTCCCCGCGAGGCCGGCCGCGCATCCCCGTCCGGCCCGGGCTGCGGTCCTGTCACCCGGTCGCCTCGGGTTTCCATGTCATGCGTCCCGCGTGGATCACATGGCTGTTCACCGGGTCCGCGGCGGGGACGGGGCCTTCGGCGTAGCGGGTGACCAGGACCGGGCCTGTGAGGTCTTCGGTGGTGGTCAGTTTCATCGCGTGCAGCTCGGCTGCGATGTCCTCCGGGGTGAAGCAGCTGAGCCAGGGCTCGCCGAGTTCGGCCACCATTTCGGCCGCCGCCTCGCGTACGGCGCGGAGTTCGGGTGACAGCGTCGGCGGCGCCTCGCCGTAGTAGTCGAAGACCATGCGCACCGGCGCGGGGTGGTCGGCCATGGAGCGGAGTGTGGTGAGGACGGCGTCGCGTGTGAGGTACGCCGTGACGCCGAGCCAGAGGAAGAACGCCGGGCGGGTGCGGTCCAGCCCCGCCTTGGCCAGGGCGGTGGACAGGGGGTCGCGTTCGAGGTCGGCAGGGGCGTAGGTCACCGACTCGGGGATCTCGATTCCGGCCGCCGTCAGTTGTCGGCGCTTCCACGCCTGGGTGGACGGGTGGTCGACCTCGATCACCCGGAGTTCCGCGTGGGGGTTGCGGTACGCGAAGGTGTCCAGGCCCGCGCCGAGGATCACGAGCTGCCGGGTGCCGGTGGCCACGGCGGCGGCCAGCGCGTCCTCGGCGAAGCGGCTGCGGGCGGCGAGGAAGCGGAGGCCGTAGAGGTCGAGCGGGTCGTCGGGCAGCGGCGGCAGCCCGGCGGGGTCCAGGCCCAGGATCCTGGGCGCCAGCGGGTCGGTGAGGATCCGCCGGGGGTCGGTCTGGTGGCAGGCGCGGCCGTGCGCCGCGCGCATCGCGGTGCGGCTGGGCTGACCGGTTTCCATGGGGGCTCCTGATCGTGTCGGGAATCAGCTCAGGATCGGGACGGAGGGGGTTCCGGGGACAGGGCAGGGTCTGCACTGTCCCCGGTGCCGAAGGGTTTGTCTGCTGCCGTGGCCTCCGCCGAAAATGTCCGGATGGACCGCAAGATCGCGCTGCGTGAATTCCTGGTGTTCCACCGTTCGCGGTTGAGCCCCGGAGAGGTGGGGCTGCGTGTCCATGGGCCGCGGCGGGTCGCGGGTCTGCGCCGGGAGGAGGTGGCCGGCCTGGCCTCGGTCAGCGTCGACCAGTACATCCGTCTGGAGCGGGGCCGGACCGCTCTGGTCTCGGACGGGGTTGTCGACGCGGTCGCCGGCGCGCTTCGGCTCGCGCCGGGCGAGCGGCGTTATCTGCGGGCTCTTGCCGGGCGCCCGCTCCTGGCCGATGCCGGGCCCTCGGGTGGGGAGGCCGTCCGGGAGGGGGTGCAGCGTGTTCTTGACTCCCTGCGCGAGTCCCCGGCGTATCTGGTCGGCCGTAACGGCGCCATCCTGGCCTGGAACCGGGCTGCCACCCGCGTCTTCTTCGACTTTCCCCGGATTCCGGCGCGCGATCGCTCGCTCGGGCGGTTGATGTTCACCTATCCACGGGCTCGGTCGCTGTTCCTTGACTGGGAGCGTTCTGCGCGGGAGATCGTGGCTTATTTGCGGACGGAGGTGGTGGTGCGGCCTCGTGATGCGGAACTCTCTTTGCTTGTGGGTGAGTTGCTGGCTGACAGTGGGGACTTTCGGCGATTGTGGGCTTCGCAGTTCTGTTTCGATCGTGGGCGTGGGCCTTCCAGGCTGGCCTGTCCTGAGCTTGGGACTACTTTGCGGTTGGCTTCGTCGGCGTTTCAGCCGGTGGGGTCTGCGGGTGAGTGGGTGGTCGTCTATACGGCTTGTGCGGCGTAGTTGGGTGCGGGTCGTTGTGGCTGGGGTTCGGGTGGCCTCACGCGCCGGCCGGGCTTGGGGTTGGTGGGGTTCGCCGTTGTCCGGTGTGAGTCTGTTGCCGCCTGCGGCGGGGGCGCCCTGCCGGGCTCGCTGTTGTCGGGTGCGGGTTGTGTGTGGTTTCGGTTCGGGTGGCCTCAAGCGCCGGCCGGGCTTGGTTGGTGGTGGGTGCCGGGGGTGGGTCTTCCGGGCTGGGGACCTGGAACGCGGTGCGGGTGCCGTTTCGCGTATGGAGTGCCCCGAATTCGCACCGCGTTCCAGAACCCCACCCTCCAGCCCCACCCCCTCCCACCGGAGGGCACGTGCGGGACGTGTCCGCTTCAGGGTTCGCATTCAGCCCGTTGGGGGCACCTCTGGGGGAGGTAACGGACCGGTAGCCGGGGGTCTGGGGCACGCGCGCCCCAGTTTCGGGAAGGGGCGGGTAGGGGAAAAAGCCTGCCGCAGGCGCCGACCACCCGCCGCCGGGGCTCTGGGGCACGAGCCCCCCACGCGGCGGAGCCGGACGTCAGACGCAGTCGGCAAGGTCCGCGATCAGGTCAAAGCCCCGCTCGTCCCTAGCGGCGGCGGGGGATGAATGTGCTGATGCCCGCTCTGACCGCTGCCACCTGGCGGTGGAATTCCTCGTCGAACTCCTCGCCCAGCCAGCCCTCGTTCGGGCCGTCGTCGCGGCAGGCGCGGCAGCGGCCGCCCGGGAGGGCGCGGGCAGGGGCGCCGCAGCCCTCGCATTCCGTGAGGTGGGTGGGTGGTGGCGGCGCCTGGACGCGTTGTGGGGGGAGTTTCGACTTCAGGCGGGTGCGGGCCAGCGCGCCCGGGGAGTGGACTTCCGGTGGGAGGCCCGTCGTCAGGGCGCGTACGAGTTCGGATTCGGTCGCCCCTCTGGCCAGCCATTCCTCCGCCAAGGGCGTCAGTTGGGCGCATTCCGTCGCCGACAGGGCCATGCGGGGGTCCGTGCCGCCCACGGCTGCCAGGATCCTGTACGCGGGCGGCGGCGCCTCCTCCGTAGGGGTGGGTTCCGCCTCCGCCGGGACGTCGCCCCGCAGGAAGCGGCGCCACCACGACTCGTCGCGGGCGGTCCGCGAGAAGTACGTGCGGAACACCCACTGCGTACGGCCCTCCCCGACGGTCTCGCGCCTGCGGAAGAGGTGACCGGCCCTGGTCAGGGCGTTGAGTGCGGTGCGTACGGCCTGCTGGCCGTAGGCCGCGAGCTCCTTCGCGAGGGTCTTCACGTCGATCGCCGCGCCCTCGGGGAGGCGGTCGATGTACGTCGCGATCGCCGCCTCGCGGGCGGGGAGGTGCGAGAAGTCGCCCTTGCGGCGGGGGTTCTGGGCGGGTGCGGAGCGCTTGCCGTAGCCCGCAGGGGCCATGAGAGGACTAAAGTTGGCGACAGCCACGGGGATCCCTTGTCAGATCTCTGGTGGTCAGACCCCCGTTCGGTGTTGGTAGCACCGGCGGGGGTTGCTTGTTGCTGCGCACGCTACACACCCTGCGCACACCGTCGCCACTCGGCTACCTAAAGTCATACGAGTTGTGGTACGCGGGAGTTGGGAGGGTGGGTGGGTTGAGCCTTCCACCCGTTCCTTGGGTAAGTCGCTCGGGTCTCGACCCCCGTCCCCCGAAGCTCAAGCGTCGGCCGACGCGTAGGTTATGAAATCCGCCCAGGAGTTGGTGGGTATGGAGAGTTGGGGGCTGTGGGTGAGCTTCGAGTCTCGGATGCGGATGGTGCGGGCGTGGCTTGCCACTTCGACGCAGTTACCGGTCTCGTTGTCGCTGTAGCTCGACTTCCGCCAGGAGTAGGCGATTTCGACGCAATTACCGCCCCCGTGGTCATCGCTGTGGCTGGACTTGAACCAGATCAGCTGGTTGCTCAAAGTTCCTCCATCAGATTGCCGATGAACTGCCTGGAGTCTTCCTCGTTGAGAGCCTGCATGCGAAGCATCGCGAAGCGACTCGTCATCTCGCTCACTGCTTCGCCGTCACCGTTCAGCTGTGCAGTTCGCTGGCATTCGGTGTAGACGAACTGCTCCTGCTCCGAGGTCTCAAGCAGCACGAACGGGCCGGACATGCCGGGGAAGTACCCCGGTCCCATGGGCAGGATCTGGATGAACACGTTGCGCTGTTCACCTACCGCCAGCAGGTGTCGGAGCTGCTTCTTCATCACCTCAGGGCCGCCCAGCATCGTGCGCAAGGCCGCTTCGTAGATGACGAAGTTGAACAGCACGGTCGGCTCGTCGAGTCGTTTCTGCCGATTCATGCGATACGCGACGCCCGACGCGACCTGCTCCTCCGTGCGGGGAGGGATATGCGACTGGATGAGCGTCCTCGCGTATTCCTCGGTCTGCAGCAACCCCGGGATGAGGACAAGCTCGAAGGTGTGCATGGCGACGGCCTGCTGCTCCGTAGCCATGAACTCCGGCGCATGCACTTGCACCGGCTCTGGCTGAAGATACGGGCAAGCCGCCAGCAACAGACCCTGCGCCCCGCACATCTGGTCCGCGACCTCCAGGAGGCGTCGCGTCGGTTTGCGGCGGCCCTGTTCCATCGACTTGACGGTTTCCACGCCGTAGTTGGACTCCTTGGCCAAGTCCTCGCGGCTGACGCCCGCGATCGTTCGCCATGACTTGAGTTGGTCGCCGCAGTACCGCCACGACACGGGCGGGTTGGCAATGCCACGCATCAGCATTGGGGCTCACCTCACGCTACGCACCCTTATGGTCACCGCGCAGGCTAGACCTGGCCAGAGCTTCGGAGGCTCTGTACAAGAAAAAATTCGCCCGCACGGGTGCGCGAGGTGTTCAGCCCAGCTTCGAGAGGAGATCGACGATCCGGCCCTGGACCTCCGCGCTGGTGGAGCGTTCGGCGAGGAAGAGGACCGTCTCCCCGGCCGCCAGCAGGGCGAGTTGGGTGGGGTCGGTGCTGGGGGAGGTGTAGACGACGAGCGGCGTACGGCTGAGGAGGCCGTGGCCGCGCAGCCAGTCGACGATGCCGGCGCGGCGGCGGCGGACCTGCATGAGGTCCATGACGACGAGGTTGGGGCGGAGTTCGGCGGCGAGGGTGACCGCGTCGGCGTCGCCGGTCGCGCGGGCGACCTGCATGCCGCGTCGCTCCAGGGTGGCCGTCAGGGCGTCGGCGATGGCCTCGTGCTCCTCGATGAGGAGGACGCGGGAGGGGTGCATCTCGCTGTCACGGGGGGCGAGGGCCTTGAGGAGTACGGCGGGGTCGGCGCCGTACGCCGCTTCCTTCGCGGCCTGGCCCAGACCGGCCGTGACCAGCACGGGGACCTCGGCCGCGACGGCGGCCTCGCGCAGGGACTGGAGGGCGGTGCGGGTGATCGGGCCGGTGAGGGGGTCGACGAAGAGGGCAGCCGGGTAGGCGGCGATCTGCGCGTCGACCTCCTCGCGGGAGTGGACGATCACGGGGCGGTAGCCGCGCTCGGTGAGGGCGGTGCGGGTGGAGTCGTCGGGGGCGGGCCAGACGAGCAGCCGGCGGGGGTTGTCGAGGGGCTCCGGGGGGAGCTCGTCGTCCATCGGCGGGCGGGGGGTGTTGACGACCTCGACGGCGCTGTTCGGGCCGTCGAGCGGCTCGGGGCCCTCCGAACCGTCGTCCGGGGCTCCTATGGCGAAGGCGCGGCCCTGGGGGTTGCCGGGGGTCTGCGGGCGGGGGGCGGCGGCCGAGGGGGTGGGCGTCTGGCGCTCCTCCTCGGACGGGTTGCCGAGCTTGCGGCGCCTGCCGGAACCGACGGGCGTACCGCCGGGGGGCGTCTCACCGGAACCGGGGCCCTGCCCGAGCATGCGGACGTTGATGGGACGTGCGGCATCGGCCGCGCCGGGCTCCTCGGCGAGGGCCCTCCGGGCGCGGCGGCGGCCGGTGGGAGGCGTGGGCTCGGCGTCGGCTTCGGGGTGCGGTGCCGCGCTTGGCACGGTGTTCTGAGGGCTGTCCGCGCCGGCGGGCGCGGCGGCCTCGCCCGCGGCGCCCGGCGCGGGGGCACGAGGGGCGCCTGCGGCGGGTGATGCGGGGTGGCCCTGCGGGTGGTCCGCGCCGTCGGGCGCCGCGGCTGTCCCGGGGCGGCCCGCGCCGTCGGGCGCCGCGGCTGTCCCGGGGCGGCCCGCGCCGGGACCCTGGTCGTCGGCCGGGATTGCGGCGGCGTCGTGCGGGGCCGGGCCGGCGCCCTGCGCGGGGGCGGGGCTTCCGCCCGGTCGTGCGGTGCCCCGGGTGGGGTGGTTCCGCTGGGTGCCCGCGTCGTCGGGCGCCTGGGGCCGGGCGGCTTCGCCCGCGGCGGGCCCCTGGCCGGGGGCGGCGCGGAACGCGCCGGTGCCACCGGTGTTCGGGTGACCCGCGGCGTCGTAGGGCGGTGCGTCGTCGCCGGGCGCGGGCCAGCCCGCGGTGTTCCGCGCGGGGTTGCCCTGCGGGGCGCCCGCGTCGGCGGTCGCACCGCCCTGCGCGGGCCAGCCGCCGTGCGGGACGGGGGCGTTGCCGCCGGGCGCGGAGCCCGCGCCGGGGCGCTGCGCGCCGTCCGCCGCGGGCCCTTGGTTCGGGTCGCCGTCGGCGTCGTACGGTGCCACGCCGTCGCCCGGCGCGGGCCAGGTGCCGGGCGCGGGGCTCTCGCCCGGCCGGACCTGGGTGCGCGTCGCGCTCGGCGCGGGGTGGTTCCGGGGAGTGCCGTCAGGCGCGGAGCCCGCCGCCGGGCGGCCTGCGCCGCCGTGGTCGGGGTCGCCGAGGAACGCGGCCGTACCGCCCGCGTTGTCGTACGGTGCCGCGCCGTCGCCGGGCGTGGGCCAGGTGCCGGGGGCAGGGCTCTCGCCCGGCCGGACCTGGGTGCGCGTCGCGCTGCGCGCGGGGTGGTTCCGCGGGGCGTCGGCGGCCGCGCCGGTCCCCTGGGTGTCGGAGAGGAACGCGGCGGTGCCGCCCGTGTTCGGGTCGCCTGTCGCGTCGCCCGGTGCGGGCCAGTCGCCCGGCCCGCCCTGCGCGGGGGCGGTGCCCCGCGGGGGATGGTTCGGCTGGGTGCCCGCGTTGTCGGCCGCCTGGCGCCGGTCCGCGCCGGGTCCCTGGCCGGGGCCGGTGAGGAAGGCGGCGGTGCCGCCGGTGTTCGGGTTGCCCGCCGCGTTGCCCGGCGCGGGCCAGCCGCCGGGCGGGGCCGGGGTGGCCGCCGGGTTCGCGTGGCCGCCGGGGGCGGAGCCCGTGCCGCCGCCCTGCCGCGGGGCGCCTGCCGATGGCGTGTTGCCCGGTGCGGGCCAGCCGCCGGGCGGGCCGGGGGCCGGGTTGGCGCCCGGCTGGGCCGGGTCGCCTGTCTGGGACGCGTTGCCTTCGGGCGCGGAGGCGGGCCCGCGCGCGCCGCCCGTCGTGGAGCCGTGGCCGGGGTCGCCGAGGAAGGCGGCGGTGCCGCCGCCCTGCGCACCGCCCGGCGTGGCGGGATGCCCCGGAGTGCCTGCCGACGGCGCGTTGCCCGGTGCGGGCCAGGCGCCGGCCGGGCCGGGGGGCTCGCCGGGCCCGGCCGGGGCGGCCGCCGGGTGCGCGGTGCCTTCGGGCGCGGAGCCCGGCCGGCTCGCGCCGCCGGTCTGCCGCGGGGCGCCCGCCGACGGCGCGTTGCCCGGTGCGGGCCAGCCGCCGGGCGGGGCCGGGGTGCCGTCGGGTGCGGAGCCGCCTGTCGTGGGGCCGTGGTTCGGGTCGCCGAGGAACGCCGCGGTGCCGCCCGCGGGGGCGTACGGTGCCGCGCCGTCGCCCGGCCGGGCCGGGTTGGCGTCGCCGCCGGGTGCGGAGCTCGCACCGCCCGCGGTCTCATGCGGCGGGAAGGCCGCCTGCCCCTGGTGCGGGGCGCCCGCACCGCCGGGCGCGGAGGGCGCGCTGTCCGGCGCGGCCGTGGGCATGCCGCCCTGTGCCGGGAAGGGTCCCGGCCGTACGGGCTGCCCCTGATGCGCGGCGGGCGCGCTGTCCGGTGCCGCCGTGGGCGTGCCGCCCTGTGCGGGGAAGGGTCCCGGCTGCCCCTGCTGTGGGGTCGCGGCCGCGTCCGCCGGAGTGTCCTTCTTCTCCGGCGCCGACGGGCCGGCCGGAAGCGCGAACGCCGTGCGCGGGGCGTCCGGTTCCGCGGCGGTCCGGCCCGGGACCGGGCGCTCAGGGGCCTCCGTGGCCGTGCGGCGGGCGCGGCGGCCCGTCGGCTCGGGTGTGCGGTCCGCCTCCGCGGGCGGCAGGGCGAACGCCGTGCGCGGCGCCTCGGCCTCCGCGGGCCGCTGGTCCCGCCGCGCGCGCCGCCCGGTCGGCGCCGGTGCGCCCTGCTGGGGGACGAACCCGGCGCCGTCCGTCGCCGCCGCCTCCTCGTCCGCGCACGGTCGCGCCCGGCGGCGACCCGTCGGCTGGGGCTGCTCGGGTGCCTCCTCGGGCCGCTTCGGCGCGGCCGTGCCCCGGGCCCGCTGCGCGGGCACCGGCATGACGGTCGTGGCGTTCATCGCGTCCGTGACGGGCCGCTCGGGAGTGCCGGTCACCGGGCCGTTCGCGGCCGAGACCGGCACCTCCAGGACGTAGGCGTTGCCGCCCGCACCCGGCATGTCGTGGGTCTGGAGCACGCCGCCGTGGGCCCGGACGATGCCCCGCACGATCGGCCCGTGCACCGGGTCGCCCCCCGCGAAGGGGCCGCGCACCTCGATGCGTACGACCTCCCCGCGCTGTGCCGCCGCCACGACGATCGTCGAATCCCCGGAGGAGCGGGGAGGGACCGCCGCGTGCCCCGTGGCGTCGACGCCGGCCACGTCCGCGATCAGGTGCGCGAGCGCCTGGGCGAACCGCTCCGCGTCGATCTCCGCCTCGATCGCGGGCGCGTGCACCGCGAACTGCGCGCGGCCGGGACCGATCAGCTCGACCGCCCCCTCGACACCGGCCGCCACGACCTCGTCCAGCGGGACGGTCCTCCTGGCCAGCTTGGTCTCGCCCGCGTCCAGCCGCTGATAAGCCAGGACATTGTCGACAAGGGTCGACATCCGGGCGTATCCGGCCGAAAGGTGATGGAGGATCTGATTCGCCTCGGGCCAGAGCTGTCCGGCCGGGTCGTCGGCCAGCGTGCCGAGCTCGCCGCGCAGTTGTTCCAGCGGGCCCCGCAGCGAGGAGTCCAGGACGGCGAGCAGCTGGGCGTGGCGGGCGGCCAGCGCGTCGTACGGGCGGCGGTCGGTGAAGGTCATCACCGCGCCGACGAGCTGGTCACCGTCGCGCACGGGCGCGGTCGTCAGGTCGACGGGCACCGCGCGCCCGTCCTTCGCCCACAGCACCTGCCCGCGCACCCGGTGCTTGCGCCCGGAGCGCAGGGTGTCGGCGATCGGGGACTCCTCGTACGGGAAGGGCGTGCCGTCCCCGCGGGAGTGATGGACGAGCGGATGCAGCTCCTGGCCGCCGAGATCGCTGGCGCGGTAGCCGAGGATCTGCGCGGCGGAGGGGTTGACCAGGACGACCTTGCCCTCGGTGTCGACACCGACGACGCCCTCGGCCGCCGCGCGCAGGATCATCTCCGTCTGGCGCTGCTGGCGGGCGAGTTCGGCCTCGGTGTCGAGGGTGCCGGTGAGGTCGCGGACGACGAGCATCAGCAGCTCGTCACCGGTGTACGAGGAGTGGTCGGCGTACGGCGTGCGGCCGTCCTCGAGATTGGCGCTGGTCACCTCGACGGGGAACTGCGAACCGTCCGTGCGCCGGGCGACCATCCGCGTCGGCTTGGTGCGGCCGTCGTCGCTGTCGGGCAGCCGCATCGAGCCGGGGATGCGCCGCGAGTCGAAGTCCGGCAGCAGGGAGAGCAGTCCGCGCCCCACGAGACCGGTGCCGGGGACCTCGAAGGTCTCCAGCGCTATGTGGTTGGCGTTGACGACCGTGCCGTTGCAGTTGACGAGCAACAGGGCGTCGGGCAGGGCGTCGAGTATGGCTGCGAGGCGAGCAGCGCCTCGGGATGGCCTGCTGCTCACGACGACGCTTCCTCCCTGGATACCGCAACCTTGCAGACTTCGCCGGACGGGCAGCGCCTTCTCCGGCGCCCTCCTGGCGTGTCACTGGGGGGAAGTCTACGGGCTGTGGAGGCGGGCGCGACGGCGGATGACGCGTGCGGCGGGGCGTGCGGACCGGCCGCCGTCCGGTCCTCCCCGGGCCGTTGCGGGGCGTCCCGCCGCAGGCCGGACATGCCTCTTGTGTCAGTCCTCGTCGGAGACTTCCGGGTTGCCGAGGAGCTCGGAGAACTTGTTCCACCGCGCCATTTCGCACCCGTTCGTCCGGCTGAAGTCGGCGTCGACCGGCTTGCCCGCCCAGCGCCCGGAGATGTGGGCCCGCTGCGGCCCGCCGTAGATGTCCGTGCACATCTGGGTCTTGGCCACGGGTGCGAAGAGGTCCTTGCCCCAGCGCGCCTGCTTGTCGAGCTGGGCGCACGCCTCCTTGGGGCGGTGGTGCGTGCCGCCGTCGGGGTGGCAGTAGAGCTCGTAGCGCCCGTTGAGCCGGCCGGCGTCGCTGACGGACACCGTGAGGTGATCGCCGCCGTTCTCCAGCTGCGGCAGGGGGAGGGGCGCGGCCGAGACCGCGGGGGCGGCGAGCAGGGCCGGGACCAGGGCCACGGCGGTGAGGGCGACTCTGCGGAGCAGCATGCGGAACTCCAGGGGCGACGGGGGTGCGGCCGCCGGACGACCGGGCGGGCGTACGCGCCGGAAGCGCGGCCGGTGGGCCGGAGGGGCCCGAACGGGACCCTTCACCCCTCTAACGCCTGAGGGCGCAACGCGTTGCGCGCCGGGAAACATCTTTGCCCCAGCCGGTGAAAGCCCGGTACCGTAGGGAGCGATTGGTGGCCGACCGCGAGGCTGTGTCATCATCTGCAAGCACCACCCGCGCATGCGCGGGTGAGCGTGGAGGCGTCGCCTAGTCCGGTCTATGGCGCCGCACTGCTAATGCGGTTTGGGACTTAAATCCCATCGAGGGTTCAAATCCCTCCGCCTCCGCTTGTGTGTGGCCCCGGTCGTCTTCCGAGACGGCCGGGGCTTCTGCGTTTGTGGACGGCGGTTCCGGCTCTGCGGGCCGCGGCTCCGGACGGGAGGCCCTCGATGATCTTGTTTGAGGGGTGTTTTCGCAGGTCAGGCGGCAAGTGGCTAATGGATTTCGCGTCACGGCGCAGTTCATGTAATGTTGTCCACGCAACGCCGACCGGCAAGAAAAACCGCCGGGAAGCCGAGCGCTCGTAGCTTAACGGATAGAGCACTTGACTACGGATCAAGAGGTTGCAGGTTCGAATCCTGCCGAGCGCACAGCCGAGAGACCGATCTCACATTCGCTGAAATCGTTCTTTCGTCCGTCGCGGGGTGGAGCAGCTCGGTAGCTCGCTGGGCTCATAACCCAGAGGTCGCAGGTTCAAATCCTGTCCCCGCTACTAAGACCGCAGGCCCGGCACTCTTCGGAGTGCCGGGCCTGCGGCGTTTTCGGCGTCAGCCGGTCAGTGGCAGTGCCTTGGCGAGCTCGCGCCACTCCGCGAGGGGGAGCTCGCCCGCCTTGCGGCGGGCCGGGTCCAGGACGACCTGGACCGCCACGTGGTCCGCGCCCGCCTTCAGGAAGGCGTCCACGCGGGTCCGGATCGCCGAGGCGTCGCCCAGGGCGAAGACCGCGTCGAGGAGGCGGTCGCTGCCGTCGCCCTCGAAGTCCCGCTCCGTGAAGCCGAGGCGCAGCAGGTTGTTCGTGTAGTTGGGCATCGGGAGATAGAAGGCGAGATAGTCGCGGGCCGAGCGGCGGGCGCTCGCCGGGTCGTCGTCGAGGACGACCTTCAGCTCCGGGGCGAGCAGCGGGCCCGCGCCGAGCGCCGCGCGCGCCCGCGCGGTGTGCTCGGCCGTGACGAGATACGGCACGGCGCCCGCCGCCCGGTCCCGGGCCAGCCCCAGCATGCGGGGGCCGAGCGCGGCCAGCATCCGGCGGCCCGCGTGCGGCCCGTCCGGGGCGGCGTCGAGCTCGTCCAGATACGCCTTCATCGCGGAGTACGGGCGCGCGTACCCCTCGACCATGTGCCGGTGGCTGACGCCCAGACCCACGACGAACCGCTCCCGCGCGGCCGGTGCGAGCCTCGCGTACGCGGCGGCCACCCGTGCGGCCGGGTGCTGCCAGATGCTGATGATGCTGGTCCCTACGCGGACGCGGCGGGTCGCCGCCAGCAGGTGCTCCGCCTGCGAGACGGACGGGCTGCCGCCGGCCCACAGTGTGCCGTAGCCGAGCTCCTCCAACTCCGCTGCCGCCGCGCCGATTTCATCCCCTCCGGCCGGATCGTCCAGCCGTAGTTCGTTGCTCCAGACGCCGATCCTGCCGAGCCGTGGTTTCGTCATGGGCCCCACCGTACGGAAGGAGGGCCACGGATTCTCAGACGAATCACAGGAAGCCGAAAGGCACCTCTCAGCCTGCTCGCCCAGGATCCCCCGTATGACCTCGATCTCGCCTGCCGCGCGAACGGAACTGCTGCACGACGACGGAAGTGCCGTACGGGTGCTGGTCGTCGACGACGAGGCACCGCTGGCCGAACTGCTGTGCCTGGCCCTGCGCTACGAGGGCTGGGAGGTGCGGACCGCCGCCGACGGCACGGGCGCCCTGCGCGCCGCGCGTGACTTCCGGCCCGACGCCGTCGTTCTGGACGTGATGCTGCCCGACATGGACGGGCTGACCGTCCTCAGCCGCCTGCGGAGCGAACACCCCGACGTCCCCGTCCTGTTCCTCACCGCCAAGGACTCCGTCGAGGACCGCATCGCCGGCCTCACCGCCGGTGGCGACGACTACGTCACCAAGCCGTTCAGCCTGGAGGAGGTCGTCGCCCGGCTGCGCGGGCTGCTGCGGCGCGCCCGTACGGTGGCGCCGCGCGCGGACTCCGTCCTCACCGTCGGCGACCTCGTGCTGGACGAGGACAGCCATGAGGTGTCGCGGGGCGGCACGGAGATCCATCTGACGGCGACCGAGTTCGAGCTGCTGCGGTTCCTGATGCGGAACCCTCGGCGGGTGCTCAGCAAGCCGCAGATCCTGGACCGGGTGTGGTCCTATGACTTCGGGGGGCAGGCGAATGTGGTGGAGCTCTATATCTCGTATCTGCGGCGGAAGATCGACGCCGGTCGCCCGCCGATGATCCACACTCGGCGTGGGGTGGGGTATCTGATCAAGCCGGCTGTTGTGGCGTGAGGGTGGGCGCCTGGGGCGGGCTTTTTCCCCGGTCCCGCCCCTTCCCGAAACCGGGGGCAAGCCCCCGGACTTCCGGGGGGACCCCCAAGGGCGCTCCCGCCGCAGGCGGCAACGGCGGGGCAGCCGGGGGGCCGGGGCGCGTAGCCGGCAAACCCCGGCGCGTCCGGTCGCTGCGCACGCGCCTCGTCGTGTCCACCGTCGTCCTCGTCGCCGTCGTCTGCGCGGTCATCGGGACCGTCACCACCATCGTGCTGCGCAGCTATCTCTACGGGCAGCTCGACACCCAGCTCAAGGAAGTGGCTCGGAGGGCGGCCGGGCCGCCCGGCGGGCACCGGTTCGGGCCGCGTGAGGACGATCCCCTTGAGTTCCTGCGAGGCGGCGGGCAGCCGATCGGGACCGTGGGGGCCGTCACCGACGGGGGCGCCATGCGGGACGCCGCCGTCAGTGCCGCCGGGTTCCCCCGGCCCGTACTCGATCCGCTCACCGCCGAGCAGCGCGCCGCGCTCGGGCGGCTCCGGCGGGACGGGCGGCCGCATGATGTGGAGCTGCCGGGACGGGGGGACTTCCGGGCGCTGTCGGTGGTGTCGGGGGACGGCGGGATGTCGTATCTCGTCGGCATCCCCACCGCCGTCGCCCAGGACACGCTCGACACGCTCATCCTGGTGGAGGTCTGCGTCACCGCCGCCGGGCTCGTCGCGGCGGGCATCGCCGGGGCCGCCAACGTCGGGATCGCCCTGCGGCCGCTGCGCCGCGTGGCCGCCACCGCCACCCGCGTCTCCGAACTGCCCCTGCACAGTGGTGAGGTGGCGCTGCACGAGCGCGTGCCGGACGCCGAGGCGGATCCGCGTACGGAGGTCGGGCAGGTCGGCGCGGCGCTCAACAGGATGCTGGGACACGTCGGTTCGGCACTGGCCGCACGTCAGGAGAGCGAGACGCGCGTACGGCAGTTCGTCGCCGACGCCAGCCACGAGCTCCGTACGCCGCTCGCCTCCATCCGCGGCTACGCCGAGCTCACCCGCCGGGGCGGCGAGGAGACCGGGCCCGCGACCGGACACGCGCTGGGCCGCATCGAGTCCGAGGCGCACCGGATGACCGGGCTGGTCGAGGACCTGCTGCTGCTCGCGCGCCTCGACGCGGGGCGCCCGCTGGCCCACGACGCACTCGACCTGTCGCCGCTCGCCGTCGACGCCGTGAGCGACGCCCGGGCCGCCGGGCCCGGCCACAGGTGGCGCCTGGACCTGCCCGCCGAACCCGCCGAGATCCGCGGCGACCCCGCGCGCCTGCACCAGGTGCTGGTCAACCTCCTGGCCAACGCCCGTACGCACACGCCGAAGGGCACCACCGTCACCGCCCGGGTGCGCGAGGCCGGGCCGTACGCCGTGCTGGAGATCGAGGACGACGGACCCGGCATCCCCGCGGAGCTGCTCCCGCACGTCTTCGAACGGTTCGCGCGCGGCGACGCCTCGCGGTCCCGCGCGGGCGGGGGCACCGGCCTCGGGCTCGCGATCGTGCGCGCGGTCGTCGCCGCGCACGGCGGGCGGGTGAGCGTGGCCAGCGCGCCCGGCCGTACGGTCTTCACCGTCGAACTGCCCCGGCAGGCCAGGGGCATTCACAGCCCGGCCACAGGCTGACCACACGGGTGCGACAGCGGCGGCCGGAAGGGTCGGCGCATGACCCAGCCACCTCTCGGCGCGGCCCTCCCGGCGCGCGCCCCGCTGTCCGCGGAACGGGCCGTGACGGTGCTCGACGTCGTGATCCCCGTCCACAACGAAGAGGACGACCTGGAGGGCTGCGTACGCCGCCTCCACGCGCACCTCACGGAGACCTTCCCGTACGGCTTCCGGATCACCGTCGCCGACAACGCCAGCACCGACCGCACGCCCGAGGTGTCCGCCTTCCTCGACGACACCATCGAGGAGGTCACCGCCGTCCGGCTGGAGCAGAAGGGGCGCGGGCGGGCGCTGCGCACGGTGTGGACGATGTCGGACGCGCCGGTGCTCGCCTATATGGACGTCGACCTGTCCACCGACCTCAAGGCCCTGCTCCCGCTCGTCGCCCCGCTGATCTCCGGCCACTCCGACCTGGCCATCGGGTCGCGGCTGACGGGCGGTTCGCGGGTGGTGCGGGGAACGAAGCGGGAGTTCATCTCCCGGGCCTACAACCTCATCCTGCGGACCGGGCTGGCCGCCCGCTTCTCCGACGCGCAGTGCGGCTTCAAGGCGATCCGCAAGGACGTCGCCGACCGGCTGCTGCCGCTGGTCGAGGACACCGGCTGGTTCTTCGACACGGAACTGCTCGTGCTCGCCGAGCGGGCCGGCCTGCGGATCCACGAGGTGCCCGTCGACTGGATCGACGACCCCGACAGCTCCGTGCACATCATCCGCACCGCCACCGACGACCTGCGCGGCGTCTGGCGGATCGGCCGCGCGCTGGCCACCGGCACGCTGCCGCTCGACCGGCTGCGCCGCCCCTTCGGCGACGACCCGCGCGACCGCGTGGTGCCGGGCGTGCCGCGCGGGCTGGCCCGGCAGGCGGTCGGCTTCTGCCTCGTCGGGGCGGTGAGCACCTGTCTCTATCTGGCGCTGTACTCGCTCTTCCGGACGGGCATGGGGGCGCAGGGCGCGAACGCTCTGGCGCTGCTGCTCTCCGCTGTCGCCAATACGGCCGCCAATCGGCGGCTCACGTTCGGCGTGCGTGGTCGTGACCGGGCTTTCCGGCATCAGGCGCAGGGGCTTGTCGTCTTCGCCATCGGGCTGGCGCTGACCAGCGGGTCGTTGGCGGCCCTTTCCCTGGCGAGTGGTTCGCCTTCACACGGCACGGAGGTGGCCGTGCTGATCACGGCGAATCTGGCGGCCACGGCGCTCCGGTTCCTGCTGCTGCGGGCTTGGGTTTTCGCTCCGTTTTCCGATGACGTCTCTGGGAGCTCTTGTTGAGTGCCGGGTTTTTTCCCCAGTCCCGCCCCTTCCCGGCCGCATCGATGGGGGGCTCCGCCGCGTGGGGGCGCTTGCCCCAGGCCCCCGGGTGCCGGCCGGTTCGCCGCCTGCGGCGGGGGCGACTCGCGGCCGCGTCCCCACGGGCTGATATTTCAGCCCGTCCGGCGTTCGAGGACAACGCGCGAAGCGTGTCGCGGGGGTCTGGGGGCCCGCCCCCCGTTTCGGGAAGGGGCGGGGTGGGGGAAGAGGCCCGCCGCGGGCGGGGCCGCGCCGCGCTCGGCGCGCTGCTGCTCGGCACCGCCCTCCTCTACCTCTGGGATCTCAGCTCCTCCGGCTACGCCAACGCTTTCTACGCCGCCGCCGCACAAGCGGGAAGCGCCAGCTGGAAAGCGTTCTTCTTCGGCGCCTCCGACGCCGCGAGTGCCATCACCGTCGACAAGCCGCCCGCCTCGCTCTGGCCCATGGGGCTCTCCGTGCGGATCTTCGGGCTGAGTTCGTGGGCGATCCTCGTGCCCGAGGCGCTGATGGGCGTCGCGGCCGTGGGCGTGCTCCACGCGACCGTGCGCCGGTACTTCGGGCAGGCCGCCGGGCTGCTCGCGGGGGCGGCGCTGGCGGTGACGCCGGTCGCGGCGCTGATGTTCCGGTTCGACAACCCCGACGCCCTGCTCTGCCTGCTGATGGTGTGCGCGGTGGCGTGCGTGCTGCGGGCGCTGGAGACGGCCGCGACCCGCTGGCTGCTGCTCGCGGCGTTCTGCTTCGGGCTCGGCTTCCTGACCAAGACGCTCCAGGCGTGGCTGATCCTGCCGCCCCTCGCGCTGCTCTACGCGTGCTGCGCACCGGTCGCGCCGCTGCGCCGGGCGCGTCAACTGCTGCTCGCCGGGCTGGTCCTGGTGGTCTCCGGCGGGTGGTGGGTCGCGGCCGTGGAGCTGTGGCCCGCGTCCTCCCGGCCGTACATCGGCGGCTCGCAGCACAACAGCTTCCTCGAATTGACCTTCGGCTACAACGGCCTCGGGCGCATCAACGGCGACGAGACCGGCAGCGTCGGCGGCCATGGCGGTGGCGGCGCGGGCGGCGGCCGGTGGGGGGACACGGGCATCACCCGGCTCTTCGGCACGGACATGGGCGGCCAGATCGCCTGGCTGCTGCCCGCCGCGCTGGTGCTGCTGGCGGCCGGGCTGTGGCTGCTGCGGCGCCCGGTGGGCCGGGACCGCATGCGGCGGCTCGCGTTCCTCGCGTGGGGCGGCGCGCTGCTGATGACCTTCCTGATCTTCAGCTTCATGTCCGGGATCTTCCACGAGTACTACAACATCGCGCTCGCTCCCTATGTGTCCGCGCTCTTCGCGGCGGGCGCGGCCCTGCTGTGGAAGCGCGGGGCGTATCCGCTGCTGGCGCTGGTGACGGTGGGCACGGCCGGCTGGGCGTACGTCCTGCTGGACCGTACCCCGCACTGGCTGCCGTGGCTGAAGTGGGCGGTGCTCGCCGCGGGCGTCCTCGCGGGCGGCGCGCTGCTGCTCGTACGGCGCTCGGGCAAGGGGCTCGCGCGGGGTGTCGCCGTACTGGCGGCGGGAAGCGCGCTGGCCGCGCCGATCGCGTACACGCTCGACACCGTGAACACCGCGCACGGCGGGTCCCTGGTGACGGCCGGACCGGCCGTGGGCCGCGGGCACTTCGGCGGGCGCGGCGGGCATGTCACGCCGGGGAAGATGCCTGCGGGCCGGGGCGGTGGCCCGGGTGCTCCTGGCGGTCCTGGCGGCCCTGGTGGTTCCGCTCGTTCCGCGGGCAAGGAGGGCCGCGGCGGGTCCGGCAAGACGGGCGGCGGGGTGCCCGGTGGCATGCCGGGCGGCATGGGCGGTCTGCTCGGCGGCCAGAAGGTCTCCGCCGCCGCGGCCGCCGCGCTGAAGCGGGACGCCGGCGACTACACCTGGCCCGCGGCCGCCGTCGGCTCGCAGAACGCCGCGAGCTACCAACTCGCCACGCAGGTGCCGGTGATGTCCGTCGGCGGCTTCAACGGCAGCGACCCGTCACCGACGCTCCGCCAGTTCCAGGCGTATGTGAAGGCGGGGAAGGTGCACTGGTTCATCGCCTCCGGGGAGTCGCGGGGCGGCGGCCGGGGCGGCGAGCAGGGCTTCGGGCAGGGCTTCGGGCAGGGCGGCGGGCGCGGGGGTTGGGGCGGTCCCTCGGCGGAGATCTCGTCCTGGGTGGCGGCCCACTTCACGAAGGTGACGGTCGGCACGGCCACGTTCTACGACCTCACGAAGGCCCGCTGAAAAAGCCGTTGTACAGCGTAGAGGAAGTCTTGTACGGTGCACGATGTCAGCCAGTCGTACACCGTACAAGGGGGGCCGTGTGACCGCCACGACCATGAACACCACCGACGCCGCCGGGAGAAGTCCCGAACGCAATCCCGCGCGTTGGCTCATCCTCGGCGTCATCTGCCTCGCGCAGCTCACGGTCCTCCTGGACAACACGATCCTGAACGTGGCGATCCCCTCGCTCACGGAGGAACTGCACGCCAGCACCGCGGACGTGCAGTGGATGATGAACGCCTATTCGCTCGTGCAGGCCGGTCTGCTGCTCGCCGCGGGCAATGCCGCCGACCGCTACGGCCGCAAGAAGATGCTGGCCACCGGCCTCGCCCTCTTCGGGATCGGCTCGCTCGTCGCCGGGCTCGCCTCGAACACCGGGCAGCTGATCGCCGCCCGCGCGGGCATGGGCATAGGCGGGGCGCTGCTGATGACCACGACGCTCGCCGTCGTCGTCCAGGTCTTCGACGACGAGGAGCGCACCAAGGCGATCGGCCTGTGGGGCGGAGTGAGCTCGCTCGGCTTCGCCGCCGGACCGCTCATCGGCGGCGCGCTGCTCAACCACTTCTGGTGGGGCTCGATCTTCCTGATCAACCTGCCGGTCGCGCTCATCGGCCTGGTGGCCGTGCTCAAGCTCGTACCCGAGTCGAAGAACCCCTCCGGCGACCGGCCGGACCTCCTCGGCGCGCTCCTGTCCACCATCGGCATGACCGGCATCACCTTCGCGATCATCTCCGGCCCCGTGCACGGCTGGACCTCCGGACGGGTGGTGACGGCGGCCCTCGTCGGCGCGGCCGCGCTCGCCGCCTTCGCCCTGTGGGAGCGGCGCATCCCGTTCCCGATGCTGGACATGAGCTTCTTCCGCAACAGCCGGTTCGTGGGCGCCGTCGCGGGCGGCATCCTCGTGGCCTTCGGGATGGGCGGCTCCTTCTTCCTGCTCACCCAGCACCTCCAGCTCGTCCTCGGCTACGACCCGCTGGAGACGGGCCTGCGGATGACGCCGCTCGCGCTGGTGATCGTCGTCCTCAACCTCACGGGCGTCGGCGCCCGGCTGCTGCCCAAGGTGGGCACGCCCGTCGCCATCGCCGGCGGCATGGGCCTGCTCGCCCTGGGGCTCGCGTCGATCGCGGTGCTCGGTGCGCACGGCTACGGCGGGATGTTCCTGGGCCTGGTGCTGATGGGCGTCGGCATCGCGCTCTCCATGCCGGCCATGGCCAACGCGATCATGTCCGCGATCCCGCCGGAGAAGGCGGGTGTGGGGGCCGGTGTGAACGGCACGCTCCAGGAGTGCGGCAACGGGCTGGGCGTGGCGGTGCTCGGCGCCGTCCTCAACTCGCGCTTCGCGGCGCTTGTGCCCGCGGTGGCGGCGGGGGCCGGGTCCTTGCCTGCGGCTCTTTCGCGGGTGTCGTCCTCGGAGGACCGAGCGGCCGTCCAGGACGCTTTTGCCTCCGGCGTGCAGGCGAGTCAGCTGGTGGGGGCGGCGGCTGTTCTGGCGGGTGGCGTTGTGGCGGCGGTCCTGCTGCGCAGGGCTGAGCGGCAGGTGGGGTGACGGGGGGTTTCCCCCAGGGGCGGGCGGGGCCTGCGGCGCTTTTCCCAGCCCCGCCCCTTCCCGGAACCGGGGAGACCCCGGCCCCCCAGCAACACGCTCCGCGCGTTGTCCTCGATCGCCGGACGGGCTCACATCAGCCCGTCCGGCGATCGAGGACGCGGCCGGAGGGCGCTCCCGCCGCAGGCGGCAACCGGCCCGCGGACAGACCACAACATCCGCCCGCTTCACCCGTGTCGGCATGCGCCTAGCATTCGGTACGTACCACCCCGTAAAGGAAAGGGAATCGCCATGGCGAGCAGTCGAGCCGAGAGCCCGCGGGCCAGTGTTTGGTTGTCACGGAAGGCGGTTCCCAAGCGGAAGGGGGAGGGGGACGGCGCGCTCGACCTGGAGCGGATCGTGGGGGCCACGGTGCGGCTGCTGGACGCCGAGGGGCTCGCGAGGTTCTCGATGCGGCGGCTGGCCGCCGAGCTCGGGGTGACGGCCATGTCCGTCTATTGGTACGTCGACACCAAGGACGACCTCCTGGAGATCGTCCTCGACGGGATCAACGGCTCGATGGTGGTGCCCGATGTCTCCCGGGAGGACGAGGACTGGCGCGACCAACTGCGCCTCCTCGCCATGGAGTACCGCAAGATGCTCTCCAGCCACACCTGGGTCACCCAGCTGCTGGGCCGCTATCTCAACATCGGCCCGCGCTCGATGGCCTACACCAACGCCTGCCTGGCCGTCATCCGGCGCAGCGGCGTGGAGGAGGAGCGGATCACGGGCGCGCTGTCGGCCGTCTTCCAGTTCGTCTACGGCTTCTGCACGGCCGAGGGGCTGTTCAAGGAGCGCTGCAACGCCGCGGGGCTGACCGAGGACGAATACTTCAAGCAGCTGATGGCCGAGGTCTCGGAGCGCGAGGACTACGAGGAGTCGTTCAAGGACTCCGTCGACCTGATGGACTCGCAGACCACCATGACCCGGGAGCAGCGCCGCGAGGAGGACTTCGCCTACGCCCTGGAGACGGTGATCGCGGGCATCGAGGCCATGCGCGACCGCTGACCGCCCGCCGTACCGCCCGGGCGTACGGCAAAGCCCCGGTGGTGGCGCGCAGGCCGTCCCCTGCCTTTCGCGCGCGCCGCCCACCGGGGCTCATCGCCCGGGACCGTTCATGCCGTTCCGGTCCCGGCTTCCGCCGGCAGGGGCACGCCTCCGCTCAGTGCCGTGCCCCTGCCGCCGGGGTCCTTGTGTCAGCCGGCCTGCCGGGCCGGCTCGGTGTCCGCCTGCTCGGACCCGGAGGCCGCCGCCTGCGTACCGGACTTGCTCCTCAGCGCGACCTCCTTGATGAAGAGGGTCACGATGAAGGCCAGCAGCGCGCAGGGCGCCGCGTAGAGGAAGACGTCGCCGACGCCGTGCCCGTAGGCGCTCTCGAAGACCTGACGGATCGGGGCGGGCATGTCGGACAGCTTGGGGATGTCACCGCCGGAGCTGCCCTGGCCGAGCGCCGCCGCGGCCTTCGGGCCGAGCGCGGTGATGCCGTCCTTGACGTAGTCCGGGACCCGGTTGGCGAAGACCGCGCCGAGCGCCGAGACGCCGACCGCGCCGCCGAGGGAGCGGAAGAAGGTGACGACGGAGCTGGCGGCGCCGAGGTCCTTCGGGGCGACCTGGTTCTGCGCGGCGAGCACGAGGTTCTGCATCATCATGCCCATGCCGAGGCCCATCAGCGCCATGAAGATCGCCAGGTGCCAGTACGGGGTGTCGTAGCGCATCGTGCCCAGCAGGCCCAGGCCCGCGGTCAGCAGCGCGCCACCGGAGACCAGCCACGCCTTCCAGCGGCCCGTCTTGGTGATGATCTGGCCCGAGACGGTCGACGAGATGAACAGGCCGCCGATCATCGGGATCGTCATCACACCGGACATCGTCGGCGTCTTGCCGCGGGCCAGCTGGAAGTACTGCGAGAAGAACACCGTGCCGCTGAACATCGCGACACCGACGAAGAGGCTCGCGATCGAGGCGAGGGAGATCGTCTTGTTGCGGAACAGCCGCAGCGGGATGATCGGCTCGGCCGCCTTGGACTCGACGAGGACGAAGAGCGCGCCGAGCGCGATCGAGCCGCCGACCATGACGTAGGTCTGCCAGGAGATCCAGTCGTAGTTCTTGCCGGCCAGGGTCACCCAGATCAGCAGCAGGGTGACGGAGGCGCTGATGAAGAACGCGCCCAGCCAGTCGACCTTGACGTCCCGCTTCACGACCGGGAGCTTCAGGGTCTTCTGGAGCACGATCAACGCGATGATCGCGAAGGGCACACCGACGTAGAAGCACCAGCGCCAGCCGAGCCAGTCGGTGTCGGTGATGACGCCGCCGAGCAGCGGGCCGCCGACGGTCGCGACGGCGAAGGTGGCGCCGAGATAGCCGCTGTAACGCCCGCGCTCACGCGGGGAGATCATCGCGGCCATGACGATCTGCGCGAGGGCCGAGAGACCGCCGACGCCGATGCCCTGGACGACCCGGCAGGCGATCAGCGTGGCCGTGTTCTGGGAGAGGCCGGCCACGACGGAACCACCGACGTAGACGACCAGGGCTATCTGGACCAGCAGCTTCTTGCTGAAGAGGTCCGAGAGCTTGCCCCAGAGCGGGGTGGACGCGGTCATCGCCAGCAGCGACGCCGTGACGACCCAGGTCAGGGAGGACTGGCTGCCGTGCAGATCGTGAATGATCTCCGGCAGCGCGTTGGAGACGATCGTCGACGACAGGATCGCGACGAACATGCCGAGCAGCAGCCCGGACAGCGCCTCCATGATCTGGCGGTGCGTCATGGGGGCGGCGTCGGAGCCGGAGTGGCCTCCGTGCGTGGTGTGTCCGCCCCCCACACCGGCGGGTGTGGTCTTGGCCATGGAATTCCTTTACTGCCGATCAGTACGTGTGTGGGGTTCGCGCTCCGCGCTCCGCGGCGACGGCTAGGGCTGCCCGGCGCGCATCCGGCAACCGCCGAAGCTCTCGCGGAGCCGGCCCAGCAACTCGGTGAGCCGGACGACGTCCTCGTCGGGCCAGTCGCTGAGGCAGGCGGCGAGCGCCCGGGTGTAGCGGGCGGACACCTGCTCCAGCAACTCCTCCCCCCGAGGGCTGATGCTGAGCAGCCGGGAGCGCTTGTCGAGGGGGTCGGGCTGCCGCTCGAGCCAGCCGCGCTCGGCCGCGTACGCGACATGGCGGCTGGTCACCGACATGTCGATGCCCAGCAGTTCGGCGAGACGGCCCATGCGGACCTCACCGCACTGCTTGAGCAGCGCCAGCATCATCGCCGCCGACGGCGGGCACTCCGGGGGAAGCACGCGACCCAGGTCGCGCCGGACGGTGGCGACGGCCCCCAGCTGGCGGCTGAGTTCCTCGTACTGCTCCTGTGCGGCCACTCGACGGACCCCTCCACTTCAGTTGCTCAGGGCAACCATAAGAGCAGAAGTTGGTTGCTGAAGGCAAACGAAATGGGGGCTTAACGGGTAAAGGAACCTTCAAGCTCTACTAGGTGAGGTGTAAAGCGGCAGGTGGGGGAGGTGTGGGTGCGCTTTTTGCGTGGCCCGGCGCGCGAAACGGGGGGTGCCTTCGCTAGGGTCCTGGCCTATGGCCAACCCCCATCAGCACCCGCAGCAGAACCCCGAGGGCTACGACCCGGCGGGGAGCACGCAGATGTTCCGCGCGTTCGTCGACGAGTCGCCTGGCGGCGGGCGGCGGGCGGCTCCCGCGCCGGCGGCCTCCGGGTCCCGGGTGGGGGTCACGGCCGCGGTGATCATCGCGATTGTGGTGGTTGTGGCGGCGGTGGCTTGGCTGGCGCTTTCCTGAAGCCGGCGGTTGGGCGGGGGTCTTGTTCCCCGGCCCCGCCCCACCCCAGCCACAGTCAAGACGTCGTCGCCGAAAGCAGCCGGGTCTCCACCCGCATACCCCCCGGCACCCGCCGCTCATCCGCACACACAATCCACGCCCCCTCCACCCACCGCCCCGCCCCGATAGGCGCGGGGAGTGCGGAAGAAGACGGCAGGGTCGCCCGGTCGGCGCCGGTCGCGTCGAAGACATGGGTGGCGAAGCGGACCGTGCCCGTCGTGATCGGCCGGCCGCCCGTGTTTGTGAAGGTCAGCGTGACCTTGTCGCACCAGCGGCGGCCTTCTGGGTCCGGCGCGCGGTGGAGGGGGCCGACCCGGAGAGCGGGCGGGGCGGGGCGCGAAGGGGTGGGGCGCCCGGAGGGAGAGCCGCTCGGGGAGGGCGGTAGCGGGATCAGTTCCACGCCGCCCAGTGGTGGAACCGTGCCCTCCACGGGGCCGGCCGCCGTCGCGACATAGGGGTCCCGGGAGCTGCCGCCGCAGCCCGAGAGCAGAGCGGCCAGGACGGACATCGCGGAGACGATCGTCTTCCGTCGCATCGGCCCAGTCTGGCTGACGCAACGTCAGGTGTACATATCGGTGAACGGTCCCCCGTTGAACCCGTTCTCGGTCCGTATCCCGGGACATGACCCGGTCCCTGCCTCAGTCCGCGATGAGCCCCTCGCGCAGCTGCGAGAGCGTGCGCGTGAGGAGGCGGGAGACGTGCATCTGGGAGATGCCGACCTCCTCGCCGATCTGCGACTGCGTCATATTGGCGAAGAAGCGCAGCATGATGATCTGCCGTTCCCGCGGCGGCAGCTTGGCCAGGAGCGGCTTGAGGGACTCGCGGTATTCGACGCCCTCCAGCGCGCTGTCCTCGTAACCCAGCCGGTCGGCGAGGGAGCCCTCGCCGCCGTCGTCCTCGGGGGACGGCGAGTCCAGCGAGCTGGCCGTATAAGCATTGCCGACGGCGAGGCCGTCGACCACGTCGTCCTCGGACACGCCGAGGCACAGGGCCAGTTCGGGCACGGTGGGGGAGCGGTCGAGCTTCTGGGCGAGCTCGTCGCTGGCCTTGGTGAGGGCCAGGCGCAGCTCCTGGAGCCGGCGCGGCACGCGCACCGACCAACTCGTGTCCCGGAAGAACCGTTTGATCTCGCCGACGACGGTCGGCATCGCGAAGGTCGGGAACTCCACCCCCCGTTCGCAGTCGAAACGATCGATCGCCTTGATCAGGCCGATCGTGCCGACCTGGACGATGTCCTCCATCGGCTCGTTGCGGCTGCGGAAGCGGGCAGCGGCATAGCGCACCAGCGGGAGATTGAGCTCGATGAGGGTGTCGCGGACGTACGTACGCTCCGCACTGTCCCGGTCGAGCGTGGCCAGCCGCAGGAACAGCGAGCGGGAGAGGGTGCGGGTGTCGATGGCTTCGCAGTCGTCGAGCACGGCGTGCGGTGCGTCGTTGGCGAGCACCTTCGCGCTGCCCAGGTCTACGGACATGCCACCCCCTTGAGGTCGCGGACGGGTCACAGCAACTCCCTCGTACGAGGGTTCAGCCTCCACCTGAATACCGGAGGCCGGGCTGTGGCAAACGCAGTTCCAGCAGAATGTCACATGTCGGCAACACGCTGTAGCGTCAAGTCGACATATCTGCCCGCTGGCCTCAAGGGCTGTCACCCGTGAGGGTTACGCGTCGATTCGATTTGCGGAACGCAGCCGGGCGAAGCTCCGGGAGAGCAGCCGGGACACGTGCATCTGGGATACGCCCAGCTCAGCACTGATCTGGGACTGCGTCAGATTGCTGTAGTAGCGCAGCAGCAGGATGCGCTGTTCGCGCTCCGGCAGTTGGACGAGCAGGTGGCGCACGAGGTCACGGTGTTCGACCCCGGCCAGCGCCGGGTCCTCGTAGCCCAGCCGGTCCAGCAGGCCGGGCAGGCCGTCGCCCTCCTGGGCCGCCTCCAGGGAGGTGGCGTGATACGAGCGGCCGGCCTCGATGCAGGCCAGCACCTCGTCCTCGGGGATCCGCAGCCGCTCGGCGATCTCGGCGGTGGTGGGCGTCCGCCCGTGCAGCACCGTCAGGTCCTCGCTCGCGCCGTTGACCTGCACCCACAGCTCGTGCAGCCGGCGGGGGACGTGCACGGTGCGCACGTTGTCGCGGAAGTAGCGCTTGATCTCGCCGACGACGGTCGGCATCGCGAAGGTCGGGAACTGCACCCCGCGGTCGGGGTCGAACCGGTCGATGGCGTTGATCAGGCCGATCGTGCCGACCTGGACGACGTCCTCCATGGGCTCGTTGCGGCTGCGGAAGCGGGCGGCGGCGTAGCGCACCAGCGGGAGGTTCGCCTCGATCAGGGCGGCCCGTACGCGCGTGTGTTCGGGCGTGCCGGGCTGGAGGGTCACGAACTCCTTGAAGAGCACCTGGGTCAGCGCCCTGGCGTCCGCGCCGCGGCTCCTGGGGTGGTCCTCGGACTCGTCGCCGGAGTCGTCGCGGGCGGGGGCCGCCCGCTCCTCGGGAGCGGGCGGGTGCGCCTCGGGCGAGGGCCTGTGGACCTCGGCGGAGGCGGGGGGCTGGTCGCGCTGGAGGGGGGCTTCGGGGACGGTACGGGCCGACACGGTCACGCCACCCTTCACGGTCAACTCATCCGGCAAAAGCGGTCATAGCATCACAAGACATGTGCACTGTGTGCAAGCACCGCAAAGTGCCGTGTTGAGTGGCGAAAAAGGGCCCTTCGCCGAGGTCGGCGAAGGGCCCTCTGGGCCGTGCGTGGACGGGCATCCCGGCAGGTCGGCCGGGATCCCTCAGAACGGGTAGTCGGCGATCACCCATGTGGCGAATTCGCGCCACAGCGCCACGCCCGCCTGGTGCGCGGGGTGCCCGAGGTAGCGCTGGAGCGCCTCCGCGTCGTCGACGGCGGAGTTGATGGCGAAGTCGTACGCGATCGGCCGGTCCGAGACGTTCCAGCCGCACTCCCAGAACCGCAGCTCGGGAATCTCCTTGCCGAGCTCCTCGAACGCCTGCACGCCTGCGGCGACGCGCGGGTCGTCGCGCTCGACGCCCTCGTTGAGCTTGAACAGGACGAGGTGACGGATCACGGTTCTGCCCTCAGTTGATCAGCTGGGTCATAAACTCGCCGACGCTCTTGGCGGCGTCCGAGATGCCTTCGAAGCCTATCTGCACGAGTTCCGCCGACCGCGCCGGGGAGTGGATGATCGTGTACGCCACAAAAATGATGACGGCGTAGAGCGCGATCTTCTTCGCCTGTGCCACGACCCCACAGCCTCCCCTGCTGTCCCCGGTGCCCCTATGGACGCGAGAGTCTAACCGCACGTATGGGCGAAATGCTGGGCCGGTGGCCCCGGCGGAGGCGGTTCCTCACGGCACCTTTAAGGACCAAAGGCCCACCAAGGGGGGCCCTTCGGCCGCCGGGCGGGGTCGGGCGGGGGCGGAGGATGGGGGTAAGCGCGCCGGGTCTGGCAGGAATCCGGCGGGCCAGGGACATGGGCCTCACTGCGGGGTCCGGGCCGCGATTCCCCCCGACTGCGGCCCGTACTTGGAGGACCGTGTCCTCATCGGGGGGAGGCCGGCGCCGTGACCTGGCGTCGCTTCCCCCCGTCCCTTTCCTTGCCCCCCTCCCTGTGCCCTTCCCGCCCCCGGACTTCCGCGGGACGCCGCGCGCCTCTTGTGGCGCGCCGCGCGCTTCTGTTCGTTCCCGCGCGCGCCTGTGCCCCTCAATGCCCCAAGAGCTCTCACCCTTGCGACGAAGGTGAGAAGTACGTACTGCCGGGGCACCAGAAAGGCATACGGCATATGCGGCCGAGGGAGGTCGGTGAGGGGCGACATGGGCGTGGACGAACCCGCCTTCGCCATGCGGGAGCGCGTGGCGTACGGCGCCATCATCATTGAACTGCACGGAGAAATCGACATCTTGGCGGAGCAGGTGCTCGGGCCGCGCGTGGACGCGCTGACCGAGCGGTTCCGGGGTGACGTCGTCATCGATCTTCGCCGGGTCACCTTTCTGGATGCGAGCGGGTTGCGGCTGTTGCTGCGGGCGCGGCGGCGGATGCGGGACCGGGGCGGGCGGCTCCGGGTCGTCCGGGGGGTGCCTCGGGTGTGGAAGGTGTTCCGGCTTGCCGGGCTGGAGGGGGCGTTTGCCGTGGTCGACGCGTTTCCGGCCGGGGTCGGGGCGGAGGACGGGAGCGTGCCGGCCTAAGGGTGCGGTGTGTTTCCGGGCGCGGGTGGGTGTGCCGCTGCTGGGTGCGGGTGCGTGGTGCCCGCGGCGGGCTTCTCCCCGGTCCCGCCCCTTCCCGGAACCGGGGCTCCGCCCCAGACCCCGGTCCTCGAACGCCGGACGGGCCGGCTTTGCGAACCGTGGCTCGCGAAGCCGCCCGTCCGGCGTTCGGTTCAGCCGCCTCTCGTCGTCAGGCCCAGCAGGCGGACGCGTCTTTGGCGGGTGTGGAGTTCGCCTTTCGCGCCCGGGGGGATCAGGACGACCTGGCCCGCGCGGGCGTCCACCGGAGGTGATTCCTCCAGGGAGAGGGTGATGTCGCCCTCCAGGACGATCAGGGCCGTCTCGGTGCCCGGGTCCGGGGTGAGGCGGAAGCGTTCCGCTTCGCACAGCTGCCAGTGCTCGGCGTCGTCGCACCCGGCGTGCAGGACGCCGGAGGGGACCATGCGTTCCAGGATCGCCGTGGCGGAGCCGGTCGCGGGGGCGAGGATCACTGTTCGGGCCTCCTGCTCGTGACGTCCAGGGTGACTGGAATGCAACGGTCCGGATCGCGCAGCGTGAAGAGCGTGTGCGCGCCGGTCGGTATCGGCATGTCCGGCGCCGGGCACGCGGGGTCGGCGTCCACGTGGACGACCAGCTCCGTGAACGGCGCGTAGGAACCGCTCCGTTCCGCCGCCGGGACGTCCACCAGCTCCAGGCGGCGGATCGGCCCGGACAGCAGGCCGGTCATGTCGACCGCGCCCGGACCGACCAGATCCAGCACCACAGGTCCCCCGTTCATGAGCACTCCTTCTCCTCGGTGGGCCCGCACCAGGTCGCGCGGCACGCCGCGGCCGTGAAGCCGGGGCCGAAGCCGATGAGGACGCCGGTGTTCCCGGTGGCGGGCGGTTCGTCGTACGTACGGGCCAGGACGTCGAGCACGGCCACGGCGCCGAGGTTGCCGCGCTCCTTCAGGCTCTCCCAGGAGTGGCGGGTGACCTCGGGCAGGCATTCGAGGCCGGTGGCGAGGTCCATCAGGATGCGCGGGCCGCCCGTGTGGGCGACCGTGAACTGCGGCTTCCAGGCGCCCGTGTCCGCCCCGAGCCATGCGCGCAGGTGCGGCATGAGGTCGCCCACGCCCTTGAGCGCGGCCGGGGTGCTGCCGAAGTGGAAGCCCCGGTCGTCCAGCGTCATCTCGTAGCGCTCGGTGCTGTCCGGCACGACGTACTCCCAGGTGTCGTCCACCCGGAACGCCGGCCCCGCCGGCCGGGCGCCGGAGACCACGCAGGCGCCGGCCGAGTCGCCGAACAGCGCCTTGTAGATCATCGCTTCCATGCTGTCGTCGCTGTGCTGGTAGACCGAGCTGAGGATCTCCGCGGCCACGACGAGCACGCGCTTGCCCGGGTGGGCCGCGAGGAACTCGGCGGCGCGTACGAGCGCGTGGGCGCCGCCCGCGCAGCCGAGCTGGGTCATGGGGATCCGGCTGACGGTGGAGCGCAGGCCCAGGGCGTTGACGAGGTGGACGTCCAGGCCCGGGACGGCGAACGCCGTGGCGTGGGTGGTGATCAGGCAGTCGATGTCCAGCGGGCCGAGACCGCCGGTGTCGAGGGCACCGCGCGCGGCCCGCTCGGCGAGTTCGCACAGATCGGCGTAGGCGGTCGCGTTGCTCTCCCCGGACGGCCGGTCGGCGGCCACCGTGGCGAGCGGCCGGGCGAAGCGGCGGCGCTGGACCCCGGTCGAGTCCAGGACGCGCAGGATGGCCGGGAGCCGGGGGTGGTCGGGGTGCGCGCGGACGATGTCGTCCTGGATCTCCTTGAGCGTGACCTCGTGGGGTGGCAGTGCGACGACCGGGCGGTTGACATAGATCATGGCTGCTCCGTGGTGGGAAAGGCGCCGTTGGTTCTGGGGCCGTAGGTGGTTCTCCGGGCGGTGTGAGGGTGCCGGGCTCGGGTGACCCGCACGCGCCGGACGGGCTGGATCCGCACGATCCAGCCCCTCCTGGGCGCCGCGGGTGCTGGGCGGGGTCAGGCGATCGAGCCGCCGCCGTCGATGAAGAGGGTCGTGCCGGTGGTGTACGGGTTGCCCGCCGCGAAGACGACGGCCTCCGCGATGTCCTCCGGCTCGCCCACGCGCGCGACGGGCAGCCGGCCCGTCGCGGCCTCGTACATCGCCTCGCGGTTGTGCTCGGGGAGCGTGTCCCACAGCGGCGTCCTGATCAGGCCCGGCGAGACCGCGTTGACGCGCAGCGGCGCGTACTCCAGAGCCAGGCCACGGACCAGGGCCTCCAGGGCGGCGTTGATCGCGCTCTGCAGCGCCGCGGCCTTTCCTGGGCGTACGGACAGATAGCCCGTGACGAGCGTCAGCGAGCCGGAGGGCCGGACGGACAGGGCGCGGGCCAGGCGGTACGCGCCCCAGAACTTGCTGTCCATCGCGGCGTACGCGTCCTCCAGCGGGAGGGTGTCGACCCGGCCCATGGGGGTCTCCGCCGCCGAGATGACGACGTGGTCGAACTCGCCCGCCGCCGCGGCGAATTCCTCGACGGCGGCGTTGTCCGTGATGTCGAGGGACTGCCCGGTGGCGCGCTCGCCGAGCGTGGCGACCGCCGCGTCGATCTTCTCCTTCGAACGCGAGGCGACGGTCACCTCGGCGCCGAGCGCCGCGAACCGCCGGGCGGTCGCCAGGCCGACGCCCGAGCTCCCGCCGACGACGAGGACGCGCTTTCCTTGGTATTCGGTCACGGTGCGGTGCTCTCCTGTAGAGACGGGGCCTGGAATTCCAGGTCCTCGGAACGGGAACGGGAATAGCTCTCGCGGTTCAGCTCGGTGATCTGAACCGATATGTCGCAGGACGTCTCCGACATCGTCCGGTGGAAGTGCCGGCCCAGCACGCGGAGTGCTTCCTGGCTGATCCGGCGCTTCGCTTCCGCCGGCTTCCCGGCGAAGGTGCGGATGTCGAGATTGACGAATGCCTGCTCGTAGCTGCCGTCGCCGATGAAGGCGTGCAGGCGGACGGCCCTGCTCTTGAAGTCCTGGACACGGAAGCCGCCGACTTCCGAGAGCGCGGCATGCAGTTCCTTGAAGAGGCCCTCGACGTCGACCTGTTCGCGGATGTTGCCCGAGTGTTCGAGCATGAGGTGCGGCATGCGGATTCCTTTCTTGCGGGTGGTGATGCCGGCGTCCTCCTCTTTTCGATGGCCTTGGGGCATCTACCGACGGCGGTACGCCGGCATAAGTCAGAGCGGCCGTCCCTTGGCTGGGGGCGACCGCTCTGGGGTTTGTGGGGTGCGTTGGGGGTGGACGGGTTGTTTTTCCCAGCCCCGCCCCTTCCCCAGTTTCGGGGAGGGGCGGGGACGGGGAGAAAAGACCCCCCGGCCCTGCGCCGGAGTTACTCGGCCGGAACGGCCGCCGGGGCCGGGGCCGGGGCCGGGGCCGGGGCCGGGACCGCGGCGGGAACCGGAGCCGTCTTCGCCTTGACCACCCGGTGGATGCCCAAGGCACTGAGCAGGATGCACGCGACCAGCGCCGCCACCGCCCAGCCCAGCGCCGACTGGAGGCCCGAGGTGAACGTGCCGGAGTCGGCGTGGCCGACGATCAGGCCCATGACGGCCACACCGATCAGGCCGCCGAGCTGGCGGGAGGCGTTCAGGACGCCGGAGGCGATGCCGATGTTGCCGCTGTCGACCGCGGAGAGCATGGCGTTGGTCATGGCCGGGACGACCAGGCCGATGCCGAAGCCCGCCACCAGGAACTGGATGACGATCGCGAGGTAGGAGCCGGCGTGCACGGCGGGGAGGGTCGCGAGGTAGCCGACCGCGGCCAGGGTGCTGCCGGTCATCAGGACCGTGCGGGCGCCGTAGCGCCTGGCCAGCGGGCCGCAGGCCAGGTTGGCGATCATGATCGTGGCGGTCATCGGGAGGAACGCGAGGCCGGCGACGATCGGGGAGTAGCTCCAGGCGGTCTGGAAGAAGAGGCTGAAGACGAAGATCAGGCCGTAGAAGGCGAAGTTGACCAGGACGCCGATCAGCGAGGTGGAGGTGAACGCCTTACGGCTGAAGAGGTGCAGCGGCAGCATCGGGTCGCTGCTGCGCTTCTCGGCGGCGATGAAGGCGAGGGTCGCGACGACGAAGACGACCAGGGAGGTGATGACGAAGGTGGAGCCCCAGCCCTGGCCGTTGGCCTCGATGATGGCCGCGGTGAAGGTGCCCAGCGCGATGACGGCCAGCACCTGGCCGAGGAGGTCGAAGGAGCGGCGCGGGGCGTTCGCGTCCCGGACGGTGCCGGGGGCGTTGACCTGGGTCAGCCAGATGCCGGCGATCGCGATCGGGACGTTCACGAAGAAGATCGAGCGCCAGCCGAGCTGGTCGATGAGCACACCGCCGACCACGGGGCCGAGGGCGAGCGCGAGACCGCCGGCGGCGGCCCACAGGCTCACGGACTTGGCGCGCTCGGTGGGGTCCGGGAAGGACTTGTTCACGATCGACAGCGAGGACGGGACGATCATCGCGGCGCCGAGGCCCTGGATCACACGGGAGATGATCAGTGCGACCAGGGTGGTGGAGGCGCCGCAGGCGAAGGACGCGACGGCGAAGAGCGCGAAGCCCACCTGGTAGATCCGCTTCGGGTCGAAGCGGTCTCCCAGCGAACCGGTGGACAGCAGGAACGCGGCGAAGGTGAGGGTGTAGCCGTTGATCACCCACTCCAGCCCGGAGAGGCTGCCGCCGAAGTCCTTGCTCAGCGCGTCGGTCGCGACGTTGACCACGCTGACATCGAGGATGACGACGACGAACCCGAGGCAGGCCGCGAGCAGCGACAGCTTCCTTTTCGCAGTACTGGGTTCACTCTGGGACATGCCTATTCCTAAGGTCGGTTGGAAGGGTGGGGAGAAGTCGGGACCGGGGCGGGCCGGGGGAGTACCCGCCCCGGGGTCGGCGGGAGCCGGGGACGCACGACTCGAATAGACTGTTCGACGTGAGGCGAACAAGTAAACTGTACGCAGAACATCGAACACTTTGCAATCGTTCGTCAGGAAGGCCGTCATGACCAGGGAAAACGCAGCGGCAACCGCGCCGCATCGCACTCCACCTGAGCACGTCCATCCCCGGGACGTGGCCTTGGAGACCGCGCTGGCCGCGCTCTCCGACCCCGTACGGCTCACGCTCGTGCGGGAACTGGCCGGAAGTGAGGACTGGGAACGCACCTGCGGCAGCTTCGACGTGCCCGTCCGCAAGGCCGCGCTGAGCCATCACTTCGCGGTGCTGCGCTCGGCCGGGCTCATCGAGCAGCGCGACGCGGGCGCCAAGCGGATCAACCGGCTGCGTAAGGCCGAGTTCGAGGAGTGCTTCCCCGGGCTGCTCGACCTCGTCCTGCGGGACGCTGCCGTGCGACCGGGGCAGCCGGGATAGCGACGCTGCCGTACGGCGGGCGCGGCCGCGGGTCCTCCCCGGGCGTCGCGCCGGCCGCCAGGGCGACGCGCTCGCGCAGCAGCTTCGCCGTGCCCTCCGCGACGGCGCGGTCGACGCTCGGCGTGCCGTACGACAGCGCCAGCCCGAAGGCGCCCCGGAAGGTCGAAAGGTGCAGCACCACACCGTAGTTGGCGCCCGTGCGGTTGACCACCGTACGGAATCCGGTCACGCGCTCCACGTGCGCCCCCAGTGAGGCGTCGACGGGGCCCACGTTCGTGATGCAGATACCCGGTGAGCTGTCGGCCGCCGCCGCGGCCAGGGCCGCCGCGCGGATCTCCCGGTGGTCGCGGACCACCGGCCGCCAGGCGGCGTCGGCCGCGCGGAAGCCGTCACGGTACGCCTGGGCGTGGTCCTTGAAGCCCGCGCCGTCGAGCCGCAGCGGCGCCCGTACGACGCTGATGTAGCAGCCCAGGTCGGTCAGGTGCTCCGTCTCGGCGTAGCGGCGGCGCAGCGAGACAGCGGTGAAGAAGTCGACCTCGTCGCGGCCGGTGGTCAGCGCGAAGGACTCCGCGAGCGCCGTCGCGAAGAACTGATTGATCGTCAACCCACGGCGCCGACAGTACAGTCTGACCGCCTCGGACTCCGTCGGCGACAGGTCGACGGGCACGAACGCGGCGCCTCTTTCCGGCCACGGCGCGCGGACCGCGAAGGGGATCGGGGCCACGGGCGCCTCCGGGACGGCGGCCGCCTTGGGGGTGTCCGTGGCGGGCGTGCGGTACGTCAGCTCGTCGCCGTTGCGGGAGAAGGGCTCCGGCCCGGCGTTCTCGGGGGCGCCGAAGAGCTCCTCAAGCAGCACCCGCAGGGTGCCGCCGGTGGAGTGGCCGTCGGATATCGCGTGGTTGCGGGTGAAGTAGAGGTGGGTCACCCCCGCCCGCTGATCCGCCGCCGCGCGCAGCCGCCACAGGGCGCCGCCCGTCGGCAGGACGTCGTTCAGCTCCTCGCCCTGGAGGTCCTCGGGCGCGGCCCCGGCGGGCAGCGGGCCGTGGCGCAGCTGCTCCGGCTCCGGCGCGGGACCCTCGCGGAACCACAGCGAGCCGTCCCGCTCCTCGATGCGCGCCCGCAGCAGCGGCAGCCGCCGCGCCCACCGGTGGACGGCGGCGCCCAGCTCCGCGTCACCGAACAGGGCGTCGACGCTGACCCAGGTGGTGACCTGCGTGTTTCCCTTCAGCAGGCCATGGGTGTAGGCGAAGGCCGCCTCCACGTCGCTGAGTTTGCGGATGAGCTCCACGGTCACTCCACCGGCCTTTCCGAGCCGTCCCAGGTGATCACGTTGGTCAGGGTCACCCCGTGGCTCGCCACGTCGATGGTCAGCCGGTCGCCGTCGCCGATGCGGAAGCCGGCGTGGAAGCTGCTGCGGTCCGCGCCGATGAAGACGTAGTGCACGCGGCCGGGGTGGTGCAGCGGCGGATAGGAGAAGAGGTGCCGCATCATGCCGTCGAGGCGGTAGGCGAGGGCGTCGGTGCCGGTGGTGAAGCCGCCCTCCCACGCCGTGGCGCCGTCCCGCTCGACGGAGACCTTGCCGGTGACCGAGCGCGGCGGCTCGCCGGAGAAGAACCAGGGGGAGACGGCCGCGTCGCACAGCTTGGCGTACGAGAGGTGGCCGTTGTCGCGCTTGAACCGCCCGATATCCGTGAGGTCGTTGCCGAAGGTGTAGCCGACGTAGCGGGGGACGCTGTCCTCGTCGTCGACGTAGAGGAGGACCACTTCGGCCTCCTCGCACACGGCGATGGCGGCCGCGGGCACGGTCAGCGGGTCGCCGGCGACCTTGAGGGAGGTGCCGAGGCCCTTGAAGAACCAGTTGGGCTGGGGGCGCTCCCCGCCCTCACCGGCCTCGTCGGTCACCTTGACGTTGTGGGTCTGCATAAAGCCGCTGACCAGCGCGTTCCCCAGCTCGGTGGGCAGCAGCGGCGGCAGGTGGCGGACCTCGTGGCGGCGGTCGGCCGGCACGGTGACGGCCGGCTCCTCGGCGGTGACGGCGGCGGCGAACGCGGCCGGGTCGTAGCCGTGGGCCGCCAGCCCCGCGCCGAGGTCGTCACCCGACGTCCGGTAGAGGCGCAGCGGTGCTCCGTCGGCGGGCTCGTCGAAGCCGATGAGCCGCTCGCCCTGGTACGTGCATGCGAAGAACTGTGTCACGGCGGAACGCCCTCCAAGGACGTCGGTGAACTCCCGTCGGGAGCCGGTGGGTTCGGGGGAAGAAGGGGCCCGGGGCGGGCGGTGCGAAGGGGAGGCCGCCCGCCCCGGAGACGAACCGCCACTCACTCCATGAGGATCTCCACGAGCGCGGGCCTGCCATTGGCCTTGATGAACTCGACGGCCTCGCGGACGGCCGGCGCGACGTCGGCGATGGACTCGACCCGCGGCAGCGCGTGGATGTTGTACGACCGCGCCAGCGTCACGAAGTCCACCGGGTTGTCGTAGAAGCTCGTCGCGATGTGCGCGCGGTCGATGTCGCGGTCGCGGTTCCCCGCGATCCGCCGCGCGTGCTGCGTCGAGTTCAGGTACAGGCGGTTGTTCATGACGATCGTCAGCAGCGGGACCTCGTACGCGGAGAGCGTCCACAGGGCGCTGGGGGTGTAGAGGAAGTCGCCGTCGGACTGGAGGTCGATGACGATCTGCCCGTCGTCCTTGTGGGCGAGCGCGGCGCCGACCGACGCGCCGAGGCCGTAGCCGAGGCCGCCGCCGCCGTTGAGGCCGAGGTAGCTCTGCGGGCGCTCCAGCGGCCACAGCTTCTTGACCCAGCCGTCGATGGTGAGGCTGCCGGTGTTGGCCAGCACCCAGGTCTCGTCGCGGACCGCGCGGTGGATCTCGTCCACGGCGGCCGCCACATCGATGACCTCGTTGCCCTTGGCCTCCTCGGCCTGGGCGGCCCACTCAGTGCGGGCGCGCACATGCGCGGCGGAGATCCGCTTGATCCGCTCGTCCCGCCGGGCGGTGAAGGCCGGGGTGGCGAAGGCGGCGTCCTCGACGCGCTCGCGCAGGGCGGTGACGCTGCCGAACGCGTCGGCGGCGACGGCCTGGTCGACCGGCACGAACTGCTGATAGTCCGCGGCCCACTTGCTGGTCAGCAGGTCGTTGGCGCCGATGGTGACGACGTGCGCGCCGTTCGCCGGCTTCCCGTGGTCGTCGAGCTCCAGGAACGAGCCGAGCGCGCCGGCGAGGTCCTGCACCTCCAGGGCGAGCACCAGATCCGCGTCCTTGAGGAAGCCGGCGTCCGCTCCGGAGAGGTTGAGCTCATGGGTGCTGGGGAAGTTCAGCCGGTTGCCGCGGTCGATCACGGCCAGGCCGAGGGACTCGGCGAGCGCGGTCAGCGGGGCGACCGTGCGCGGGTCCTGCCCGGAGAAGTCCGTGATCAGCACGGGCAGTTCGGCGTCCCGCAGCCGCACCGCGAGGCCGTCGGCCGACAGGGCGTCCAGCGGCGGCAGCTCCGTCGCCGCCGCGGCGGACTTCGGCAGCAGCCCTACGCCGTCCTGGAGCGGCTGCTCCTGGATGTCGAAGTCCAGGGCGACGAAGACCGGGGCCCGCATCGGCGTGTTCATCAGCTTGAAGCCGCGGTAGAGCGACTCGACCGTGGCGCGCTGGCTGGTCGGCTGGTCGCACCACTTCACATAGTCCTTGACCACGGACTCGATGTTCTGCGAGGTGTGGATCCAGTCGATCCACGGCCGCCGCTTGCCCGCGTCCAGCGGGCCGTTGCCGCCGAGGACGAACAGCGGCACCCGGTCGCACCAGGCGTTGAAGATGGCCATCGAGGCGTGCAGCAGACCGACGTTGGCGTGCACGAAGACGCCCATGTGCCGGTTGCTCGCCTTGTGGTAGCCGTGGGCGATCGCGACCGCGATCTCCTCGTGGCAGGCCATGACGATCTCCGGGGCGATCTCCGCGTTGTCCTCGTGGACGAGCGAGTCGTGGACGCCGCGGAAGGACGCCCCGGGGTTGAAGGTCACGTAGTCGATGTCCTGCTGGCGCAGGAACTCGACGATCACGTCGGAGAAATACTTGCTCATGCCTCGGCCTTCGTCGCAGCCGCCAGGGGCTGCCATCGGTCGGTGTCCCCGGCGTAGCCGAGCACTGCCCACTCATGGGCGCTGTCGTCGAGAGCCATCCCGAACCCGGCGCCGCTGACGGGCGAGAGGGTGTTGGCCGCGCGGTCCACCACGGGCGGCGGGGTGACGATCATCCGCTCGAAGAAGCGGTCCGACTGGCCCGCCTCCACGGTGATCGCGTCCCGGTGCCGGAAGGCGAGCTGCCGGCCCGCGGCGATCAGCGGCCCGGTCTCGGCGACCTGGACGCCGATCTGGAAGGCGATGCCGTGCTGCCGCGCGAGGTCGATGATCTCCACCGAGTTCAGCAGGCCGCCGCACTTGGCGACGCGGATGTTGAACGCGTCCGCCGCGCCGGTGCGCACCGCCGTGCGGGCGTCCGCCAGGGAGCACAGCGACTCGTCCAGCATGATCTCCACGCCGGTGGCGAGCCGCAGGTCACGAAGCTCCGTCCACGCGCCTTTGCGCAGCGGTTCCTCGATCAGCGTCGCGCCGCAGCCGGCGAGCAGCTCGATGTGGTGGAGCGCGTCGGCGTAGGACCAGCTCATGTTGGCGTCGACCATCACCGGGACGCCGGGGCCCAGCGCCTCGCGCAGCGCGGTGACGGTCCGGGCGTCGCGCTCGATGTCGTCGGACGCCTTGACCTTCACGAAGTGGAACGGGCCGCGGGTCGCCAGGAACTCCTCCACCCCGATGCCCAGGTCGATCACCTGGGACACGGGCAGCGGGCCCCCGGCGGCCCGGCCCGGCCCGGCCGGGCGGATCATCTCGCCCACGCCGAGCCCGAGCCGGTGGCCCAGGAGATCGAGCACCGCGGTCTCCAGCAGACAGATCAGATTGTTCCCGCCGGAGATCCCGAAGGTCCGCGCGAAGCCGTCCCGCCGCAGCAGGCCGAGGAGTTCGGCGCTGTCCTCCGTGCGCAGCCGCTCCAGCAGGCGCCGCACGGGCACCCGCTGGAGCTCCGTGCGCACGCCCTCGACGGTCTCGCCGGTGACGTACGGGCGCGGGGCGCACTCGCCGAGCCCCTCCACTCCGCCGGCCGACAGCCACAGGACGAGGCTGTCGGACCGGCGGCGGCGCGCCGCGGGGTGGTCGAAGCCCACCCGCATCGGCAGCGCCACGTGGTAAAGCCGTGCCTCATCCATGGTGGTCCAGGCCCGGGATCAGGGTGAAGGTGGACGACCAGTTGACGAGGCTGGTGCGGGCCTCGGTGTAGTGCAGGTAGTGCTGGTGGGTGGGGAATTTGATGATCCCGCCGCGCCCGCCCGTCATCTCGATGAACGTCTTGTGGGCGTCGTCGAGGTCGACGATCGGGTCGGTCAGCCCGGAGACGTAGCCCACCGGCACCGGCGGCAGCTCGCGGGCCGGGTCCATATAGAGCCTCTCCAGGCCGAGGAGCGTGGCGCGGGAGCGTCTGGTGAGCTGCCGGACGGCGAGGTCGTCGTTGTCTATGTAGTGCTGGTACTTCACGTTGTCGGTGAAGTCGGAGGACTTCAGCCCCGCGTCCCACAGCTCCGTGCTCGTCTCCTTCGCCAGCGCCTCGCGCTCCTCCTCGGAGAGGGTGGCGTGCAGCTTGCCGAGCCAGGTCGAGCAGAAGACCGCGGAGTCGTAGCGGACGTCGAAGTCCTGATGGTGCATCAGGGCCGCGAGGAACGAGCCGCCCAGGCAGTGCCCGAAGAGCTGGAGGGGCACCTCCTCGCCGATGATGCAGCGCACCGTGGCCAGGGCCGCGGCGTAGTCGCCGAGCACGGTCCCGACGTCCGGGATGTCGTTGCGCTCGCCCTCGCTGATGCCGCTGCCGCGGCGGTCGAGGACGAAGAGCGCGATGTCGTTGTTCGCGTACTGCGGGCCCACCTCCCACAACCAGCCCGCATGACTCTGCAGGCCGTGGAAATAGAAGATCGCACCCTTGAGGTTCTTCGGCCGCCACAGGTGCAGCGCGAGGTCGGCGCCGTCGCGGCGCACGTGGATGATCTCCTTGCGGGTGTTCTGCGGCGGGCGCTTCAGCTCCAGCATGTGTGCCTCTCCCCGGGGTCAGTCGCCGACGATGTCGGCCACGAAGTCGATGTCCTGCTGAAACGGCTTGTACTTGTACTGGGTCGCGTTGCCGGCGGCCCGGCGGCTCTCGACGTACGCGTTGATCGCGTCGTGCGGCACGGTGATCACCTCGATGGGCCGCAGCCGCCCGCTGTCGCGCTTGGCCGCGTACTCGATGTTGATCGTGCTGAGCTCCTGGTCGATCCGCTCCGACAGCGCGGCGTCGATGCCCTTGTCGCTGCCGTGGCTCTCGACGAGGGCGACGTAGTGCGGCGGCTCGCCCCACTTGGGGCCGCACATGTACAGCCCCATGTCGAGGCCGAGGCCCTCGACACCCTGCTGGAGGGCCTGCGTCACCTGGGCCTCGGTGATCTTCTCGCCGGTGAAGGAGTGGAAGACGCCGTCACGGCGGCGGAAGTGGATCCACGGCACGCTGCCCTCGATCCGGTCGACGTGGTAGATGTCGCCGGTCCACAGCCGGTAGAGGCCGTTGCCCTGCGACATGATCAGGTGGTAGTCCTCACCCGCCTCGACCTCGTCGAACAGCAGCGTCTCGACGGCCTCGCCGCGCTCCACCAGCTCACCGAGCGGCACGCTCGCCGGGACGAACTCGTAGAACGCCTGGTTGATCGCGAGCGGCTGGCTGAGCGGGGTGTCGTCCACCGGGATGGTGGTGACGCCCTCGGTGCCGCAGCTCATGAAGGGCAGCTTGGCGACGCCGGGGAAGACCGCGTCGAGCTTGCTCTGGTAGAGCCGGGCGGATGCCGAGAGCCAGCAGCTGTAGAGCGTCAGCGAGGGCCAGACGTCCTTGAGGCTGAAGCCGGGCTTCGCCAGCACCGCTTCGAGGTGATCGGCGGCGGCGACGTCGGGCTCGCCCCACGGCTCGCCCTCCACCGTGCCCTCGCGCAGGTCGCGCACCAGGCTCTTGCCGTGCACCTCGATGAGGTCGCGCAGCGAGATCAGGGTGCTCGGGTTGATCGACGAGATGTAGTGCAGGTTCTTGCCGAGGAGGTGGCGGATGCGGTGGTACATCCGGCCCTCGTGCGTCGTCGGCGTGTCCGGGCCGAACCAGGGCGCCTCGTACCACGGCGGGTTCCAGTCCCGGGTGTTGATCTGCGGGTGCCGGTTGCTGACGGCCTGGTGCTCCACGCCGTGCACGAAGTCGCTGACGTCCTCGCGGACCGTCTGCGTGTCGAGCGTGGCGTAGGGGTGCGCCAGCAGCTCGGGGTGGTGCTCCAGATAGGTGCCCCACATCGCCTTCATCGCCGGGATGCGGTAGGTCAGCAGCCAGTGCAGCGTGTACGGGACGCGCTTCGGGGTGCCGGTCGTGCCGCTGGTCTTGAGCCAGCGCAGCACCGGGCTGCAGGTGAGGGTGCCGCCCTTGGTGCGGGTCTCGCGCTCGATGACCTCGGCGAAGTCGTCGTAGCGCATGATCGGCACCGTCCTGCGGAAGGACGTCGCGTCCTTCGCCAGGGCGTCGTAACCCCGCTCCTTCCAGTGCAGCGAGGCCGCGCTGACACCGATGATGTCGTCGAGCACGCGCTCCTGCGCCACTTGGGGGTTCTTGAGGTCCGCGAGCAGCTGCTCATGGGCCAGCCGGCACTCCTCGATGAAGCGGCCCCGGCGCGCCTTCCAGTGTTTCTGCCAATCCGATATGGACATGTCCACTTCTCTCCGCATGGGTTCGACTGGGTGAGGGAGGGTGAATCAGGGGTCCCGCCGTCGCAGCGGCCGGGCAGGGAAAGGCCGAGCACCGGCGGTGGGGGCCGCCGGTGCTCGGGGGTACGGGGGTGGGCCGCCGGATCCGGGCCGCGCGGTGCGAGTACGGCCGGGCGGGCGCCGCGCCGTCGGGGCGCCGGGCCGGTCAGCGGTCGATGAAGGCCATCATCCGCTCGTTGTAGCGGGGACCGGCCACCTGCGAGGAGGCGACGGCGTCCTCGATCTCGCGGAGCAGCTCCGCGTCGAGCCGGACGTCGGCCGCGGCGAGGTTCTGCTCCAGGTAGGTGCGGCGCTTGGTGCCCGGGATGGGCACGATGTCGTCACCCTGGTGCAGCACCCACGCGATGGCCAGCTGCGCGGGGGTGAGCTCGTGGCGGGAGGCCAGATCCTTGATCTTCGCGGCGATCGCCATGTTGTGGTCGTAGTTCTCGCCCTGGAGCCGCGGGTCGTGGCTGCGGAAGTCGTCCTCGGGGTAGTTCTCGGCACGGTCCACGCCGCCGGTGAGGAAGCCGCGGCCGAGCGGACAGAACCCGACGAGGCCGATGCCCTCGGCACGGAGCAGCGGCAGCACGCCGTCCTCCAGATTGCGCTCCCACACGGAGTATTCGCTCTGGATCACGGACAGCGGGTGCACGGCGTGGGCGCGGCGGATGGTGTTCTCACCGGCCTCGCACAGGCCCAGATAGCGGACCTTGCCCTGCGCGACCAGCTCCGCCATCGTGCCGACGACGTCCTCGATCGGGACGCCGGGGTCGACGCGGTGCTGGTAGAGGACGTCGATGTGGTCCGTCCGGAGCCGGCGCAGCGATGCCTCGACGACCTCCACTATGTGCTCCGGGCGGCTGTTCACCGGGGCGGTGGAGCCGTCCTTCATCTTCATCGGGAAGCCGAACTTGGTGGCGATGACGACCTGGTCGCGCTTGCCCACGAGGGCCTTGCCGAGCAGCTCCTCGTTGTCGAAGGGGCCGTACGCCTCGGCGGTGTCCAGCATGGTGACGCCGAGCTCCAGGGCCCGGTGGACCGTGGCGATCGACTCCTTGTCGTCGGTGGCGCCGTACCACTGGCTCATGCCCATGCAGCCGAGACCGATCTGCGCGACCTCGAGGCCCTGGCTGCCGAGCTTGCGGTGTTCCAGCAACGTGCTTCTCCGTTCGAGAGGTTGTTCTCCGGGTGGCGGTGCGTGCCGATGACGTGCGTGCCGATGACGTGCGCGGTGGTGGGGGTGCGTACGGGTACGGGGAGGGCCCCGGTGCCGTCGGGGGAGTGCGGCACCGGGGCCGGGCGGGTCCGGCCGGCGCGGGGGAGAGCCGGCCGGAGTGTCAGGGGCGCGATCCGCGTACCAGCTCGGCGAGTTCGTCGAGGTCGTACGTGGCGCGCCGGGCGGTGCCGTAGCGGGTGATGCGCCCGCGGTGGGCCCACTGGCGGATGGTGCCCTCGGTGACCCCGAGGGCGAGGGCGGCGACTTGGGTGGGGACGCGACGGGCGCGCTCCGCGGGGGTCATACCGCCGCCACCTCCTTGCGGAGGCCGCCCAGCCGGAGCCACATGCTCGGGGGAAGCGTGTGGCCGGCGGAGCAGACCAGGCCGCGCGGTGCCGCCTTGCCGCTGCCGATCGAGGAGATCGACACCGTGCCGTGGCAGCCCGCCTCGGGGCAGTCGCCTACAGGGGCCTGCTCCACGGGGGCGGGGTCGATCACCCGGCGCATGGTGCCGACGAGCAGCATGATCTCGTCGGCCGCCTCGCCGGCGGCCGGGTGGGCCGCCAGCCAGGCGAGCTGCTCGCGCAGGAACGCGGCCAGCGCCGGGACGGTGCGTGCGGGGGGTGTGGTCAGGGACCGCTCGTCGACGACGAGTTCGGCCCAGGAGACCAGGGTGCACAGGGCGCGGTCGCGGACGCTCGCGGTGTGCGGGTCGATCGGCAGGCGGAGCGTGCGGCTTCCGGAGACGCGCGGTGACATCCAGGCCCGGCCCGGCCCGCCCAGCTCGTGGTCGCTCTCGGCGTAGAGGCCGGGGAGCTCGGCGAGCTGGTCGGCCAGGCGCTCCCGGCAGGGCCCGCAGAGGCGGGAACCCGTGCCGGTGCGCCGGGTGCGGGGGCGGGGGTCGTCGTGGTCCCGGCGGCACCGGGGCGATGCGCACAGGGGGGCGGCGAAGGCGTCCCGGTCCCTGGACACCTGGGCCGGCCGGGATTCCCGTGCGGCGGGGGCCTGCGGGTTGGTCACCAGTCCCATCTCCTGTTCATCCACTGTTAAATACCCTCCCGAAGGAATGTTTTCAGCTTGTGGGTATCCGCTGGGGAGAGTCAAGGGAATTGAGCGAAGGACGCGTTCAACGTCGGGGTCCAGAAGACACAGTGGCTCGCGAAGAAGCGTGACACATGTGCCGCCTGCCGCGCAACCCCCGATTTCCGAGTGCTCGCTGATGGCGTGTCATTCCTGCTCAAGGCGCCTCTCCCCAGGAGCCCAGGGCGAGTTGGGGGTGCGGGCTGAGCAGGTCGAGGAGCATCGCCCAGTCCTCCTCCAGCGGCGAGAGGCGCTCGTCGAGCGCCGGGGCGCCGGGTGCGTAGGGCGCGCCCCAGGCGACCGCCAGGAGCAGTCGCACGATGCGGTCCGGGGTGTACGACGCGAGGATCGCCCCCTCCTCCTGGCCGCGGCGTGCGAGCGCCGCCAGGCAGTCCCTTATCTCCGCCAGCGTCCTGGCGCCCCGGTCCGAGGCGAGCCCCCCGTCCGCCAGCAACCGCAGCGCCGCCCGCATCCGTACATCCGACTCCAGCCTCCTGGCCAGGCTCAATGCCGCCGCCAACAGCGTTGCCGGCGCGGGCCGGTCGAGATCCCCCCACGTCCTGCGGATGTCGTCCCACGCGTCCGCGAAGTGCTGGAGCAGCGCGTGCGCCAGGTCCTCCTTGGACGGGAAGTGGGCGTAGAGGGCGCCCTTCGTCATGCCGATGCGGGTGGCGACCGTCTGAAGGGCGGTATTGGCGTAGCCGCGCAGGGCGAACTCCTCGGCGGCGGCGTTGAGTACATGTTCCCTGGTGCGGCGGGCGCGTTCCTGGATCACCGGGTCCTCCGTTTCTCTTCGTGGCCCCCGTGGTTGCCCAAAAGATACCCCCTGGAAGGAATGTTTTATCCTCCCCCAACGCGGAACGGGCTGGATCTTGGGGGATCCAGCCCTTAGGGGTGCGCATTTGTTTTGTGGGTGCGGGTTGTTTGTGGCTGGGGTTCAAGTGGCCTCAAGCGTCGGCCGGGCTTGGTTTGTGGTGGGTGCCGGGGGTGGGTCTTCCGGGCTGGGGACCTGGAACGCGGTGCGGTGCGGGTCTTGCGCGTTGGGTGCCGTGATGTCGCACCGCGTTCCAGAACCCCACCCTCCAGCCCCACCCCCTCCCACCGGAGGGCAACATTCGGTTGTGGGGCGCGCCGGTCTTTTTCTTCTCAGCCCGTTGGGGTGCTCATTTCAGCCCGTCCGGCGTTTGAGGACAACGCGCGAAGCGTGTTGCGGGGTCTGGGGCGCAGCCCCCCACGCGGCGGAGCCGCATATCAGGTGCAGCCGGGAAGGGGCGGGGCTGGGGAACAAACCAGCCCGTCCGGCGATTGAGGACGCGGCCGCAGGCCGCTCCCGCCGCAGGCGGCAACGAAACCCGCACGCCGCGGGGCCTGGGGCACGCGCCCACCACGCGGCGGAGCCGCACATCGGACGCAGCCGGGGAACAAGCGCCGCAGGACAACCGGCCCGCACCCTAGAGCGGGGTCAGCGAATCCAGCGGGCCCGGCTCCGACGGAAGCCGCAACCAGCCTTCGCTCCGGGCCAGTTCCGTCAGGACAGGGTCCGCGCCCACCATCGCCGCCGTGCCCACCGCGCGGAGCAACGGGAGATCGCTCGCGTGGTCGCCATAGGCGAAGCAGTCCGCAGGGGACGCGGAAGCGGATGCCATGAGCACCGCCGCCGCCTCCCCCTTCGCCTCGCCGATCATGGGGCGGACGATCTCGCCCGTGAGGACGCCGGACTCGTCGACGCGCTGCGACGCGCACAGGATGCGGTCCGCGCCCAGGTCCGCGGCGAGCGGGGCCAGGACGGGCCAGAGGGAGCCGGAGACGAGCACGATCATGTGGCCCAGGGCGCGGTGCCGTCGCAGGGCGGTGACGGCGGGGATGACGAAGGCGTGCGGGTCCGTGCGGAAGGCCGCGTACCACTCGCGGCCCGCCGTCTGGAGCTCGTGGGCCGGTACGCCCGCGAAGCGGCGGTAGTAGGCCCGGTTCAGCTCGCTCCGGTCCTTGCCCGTGAGGGCCGCCGCCTCCAGGTCACAGGTCTCGCCCGGGGGGTGGAGCGCGTCCCACCAGTCGCGGAAGAGCAGCATGCTCTTGCCGTTCAGCAGCGTCTCGTCGACGTCGAAAAAGACCACCGGCCGTACGGTCATGACCCGTTGGCCTCCTTGTCGGTATCGGGGAAGGCGGCGTCGGCGTAGGCCGCGGCGGCCGTGTCGAAGTCCAGCGTCGCGTGCGCGGCCGCGGCGGTGGCGTCGCGCCATTTCTGTTGCAGGGGGTTGCCCTCGGCGAGCGCTCCCGCGCCGGCGCAGTGGAAGAGGCGGTCCACCACCTCCGAGCACAGGGCGGCGGCCATGGCCGCGTCGCGCCTGCACTCGGCGACCACCTCGGGCGTCACCACCGCGCCGTCCGCGCGGTGGGCCACGTCCGTCAGCAGCAGCCGGGCGGCCTTGAGCTTCGCCGAGGACTCGGCGACGAGGTGCCGGGCCGCCGGGGTGAGGGCCGCGGCCCGCCCGTCGGCCCGCTTGCGGCCCGCCGTCACGGCCGTCCACAGGCTGTGGGCGGACTCCGCCGTGCCCAGCAGCGGCGCGGCGAACTGGAGCGCCGCCACCATCGGGAACGGCACGGTGTGACACCGCGCCCCGCCCGGCCGGGGGATCAGCAACTCGCCCAGGGTGAAGGTCCGGTGGGCCGGTACGGACAGCCCGTCCGCCGTGACCGTGTTGCTTCCCGTGCCGCGCAGCCCGAGCGGCCGCCAGGTGTCGAGGACGGTCACCTCGGCCCGTGGCACGGCGAAGATCCGGTGCTCGCGACCCGCCGCGCCCTCGGTCCAGCTGGCCAGCAGGACCCAGTCCGCGTGGTCGACGCCGCTGGCGTAGGCCCAGCTCCCGGTCAGCGACCAGCCGTCCGGGCCGGGCGTCGCCTCGCCCTGCGGGGGGATGACCGACGCGGCGATCCGTACGTCAGGACCGGCGCCCCACATGTCCCGCTGCCCCTGCTCGGGGAGGTAGGAGGCGAGGCGGCCGTGGCCCGCGTACAGCGCGGCGCACCACGCGGTGGAGGCGCAGGCACCGGCGACCGAGGCGGTCGCGGTGAGGAACTCGCCGAAGGTGCCCTCGTGGCCGCCCCAGCGGCGCGGTACGAAGTGCCGGGCGAAGCCGGCGTCGCGCACGGCGTCGGCCGTGGCGGAGGTCAAGTGGTGGTGCTGCTCGGCGAGGTGCGCGTCACGGCTCGCGGTCGCCGGCACCGCCGCCGGGTCGAGCCCGGCGGGCGCGGTGGGTGTCAGCACGTGACGGCCTCCCAGTCCGCGAGGAGCGTCCAGGACGGCGCGGCGCCGATGAAACGGGCGCTCGTCAGCGTCCGGTCGCCCTGCACCGCGCTGACCTCGAACCCGGCGCGTGAGGGGCCCGGTTCCCGCACGGGGCGGACAACGATGTCGATCGGGTGGTCGAGCTCGCCGAAGCAGCTGAACTGGGCCTCCAGCGACGACACCAGCCACGGCGCCAGCCGCGACACCGCGCCGTACTCCCGTACGTACGAGGCGTGGGCCGCCTGGTTCAGCGCCTCCAGCAGCACCATGCCCGGGACGTGGTCGGAGTCGTGGTCGAAGTGGACCGGGTGGGTGCGGTCCATGCGCAGCCGCCATGTGCCCTCGGGGGCGCCCGGCGCCTGGGCGAGCAGCACGTCCCGCCCCTGGCGGCGGCCGACGGCGCCGGGGCGGAGGAGGAAGGTGCCCGCCGCGGGGTTGTCCGTCGCGCACGCCGCGTCGAGCGTGGGGCGGTTGCGCATGCGCAGCGCCTCGTACGCCTCCTGGGGGAGCACGGCCCAGCGGAAGTCGGCGCGGCCGTACCAACGGCCGTGTATGTAAAGGGAGACCGACAGCTGCATGCTGAAGCGGTTCGGCCGGGTGGACGTCCGGACGCAGGTGACGTCGAGGACCACGGGCAGGGCGGCGCCCTCGTCGAACGGCAGGCCCCGGGGGACGATGTCCGCGCTGAGGTGGCTGAGCACGAAGTGCCGGCCCTCGGTGGGAATGCCGTAGAACATGTGCGAGAGATAGATGGCCGACTGCCGCATGGACTCGATCAGCAGCGTCGGGTCGCCGGCCCCGGACGGGCCCGGGAGATAGAGCAGGTGGTCGGGGGACCAGGAGGCCGCCACGAGGAAGTGGTCGTCGCCCACTTGTTCCGCGTCGGTGAGCAGTACCTGGCTGTCGGCGGCCTTGTGGACCAGACGGCGCTCGACGGTGGGAGCGAATCTGAGCCGACGGGTGCTGCCGAGAGCGTTGTTGACGATCTCCGTCGCGTCTACGGCGGTGGTGGCCGGGCGCGGTTCGGCAGCGGAAACGGTGTGAACAGCCTGCACGATTGGACTCCCCCCCTGTGGAGCGCCGACGGGTCTGGCCTCGTCGGTGCGTGCTCCGGGTACGACACTCAGTGCTTGTGCTTGATGAATCAGAAAATATACCTGCGGGAAGGTATATTGCAAGGGAGAGGTTCGGGAGTCGTCGACCGGTCCCCCGGCCGCCTCTCTCCGCCGCTCCGATCGACAGGAGAAGAAGTGACCACCAGGCAGCGCAAGACCCCCGTCCGTGCCACTGCCGACCTCAAGCAGGACCGGGCGATCCGCACCAGGGCGCAGACCCTTCACGTGGCTGCCCAGCTCTTCGCCGAACAGGGCTTCCGGGCCACGTCGATGCAGCACGTCGCCGAGCGGCTCGGGATGACGAAGGGTGCCGTCTACTTCCACTTCCCGACGAAGGAGTCGCTCGCGGTCGCCATCGTCGAGGAGCATTACGGGCGTTGGCCCATGGTGGTGAAGGAGGTGCAGGCGGAGGGCCTGAGTCCGATGCGGACCGCCGAGGAGATCCTCAACCGCGCGGCCGTCGCCTTCCGCGACGACCCCGTCATGCAGGCGGGCGCCCGACTCCAGCTCGAACGCCCGCACATCGACGCGGAGTTGCCCACTCCGTATCTGGAGTGGACCCAGCTTCTGACGTCCTTGCTGGTCACGGCGCGCTACAGCGGCGAACTGCGCCCTGGCATCGATCCTGAGGCGGGGGCTCGGGCGTTGGTGTCGGCGTTCTTCGGGATGCAGCACATTTCTGACGTGCTTGCTCATAGGGCGGACATTGTGGAGCGGTGGAATGAGGTCAGGGATCTGACGTTTTACGCGTTGCGGGCGTAGGTGGCCGGGGGTTGGTTTGTCGCCCGGTGCGGGTTCGTTGTGCTTTCGGGTGCGGGTCCGTTGTGCTTTCGGTGGGGTGCCGGGTGCGGGTTGTGTGTGGTTGCGGTTCGTGTGGCCTCAAGCGCCGGCCGGGCTGGGTTTGTGGTGGGTGCCGGGGGTGGGTCTTCCGGGCTGGGGACCTGGAACGCGGTACGGTGCGGGTCTTGCGCGTTGGGTGCCGTGATGTCGCACCGCGTTCCAGAACCCCACCCTCCAGCCCCACCCCCTCCCGCCGGAGGGCAACGTTCGGTTGTGGGGCGCGCCGGTCCTCTCTTTCAGCCCGCCCGGGGTGCTCGTTGCCGTCCGGGCGCGCCATTCTTTTTCTTCTCAGCCCGTTGGGGGCACCTCCCAGCGGTAGCTGGGGGAGTTTGAGGACGCGGCCGCAGGGCGCTCCCGCCGCAGGCGGCGAACCGGCCCGCAGGTCGGGCGGCGCCCCCCACGCGGCGGAGCCGCACATCAGACGCAGCCGGGAAGGGGCGGGGCTGGGGAACAAGCGCCGCAGGCCAACCGGGCCGCAGCCGGGGGCTGGGGCGCGTGCCCCAGTGCGGGGAGGGCGGGTGGTGAACTACCCCACCGCCGTCACGATCGCCTCGACCGTCGCCTCGCCGCCCCGGCGCGCCGCTTCCGTCCCGCTCCGGATCACCCGGCCCGCCCCCTCGTCGTACACACCGAAGAGCACGCCCGCGTGGTCCGACGCCGGTTCCCACAGCCGTACCGGCCACCCGTGCGCGGACAGCGCGGACGCGAAGGCGCGGGAGTGGTCGGCGGCTACCGCCGTGTCGTTCGTGCCGTGCACCAAGTGGACGGGGACAGGGGGCGCGCCCGGCAGGTCGGTCAGAGGGGGTGTGCCCGTCGTGCGGGCAGGGACGTCGTAGCGGCCCGCTATGCCGATCACCGCTATGGGGCGCGGGCCGGGGCCGGCCGCCAGGGCCACCGCCGCGCCCGCTCCCGCCGACCAGCCGGCCAGCACCAGGCGGGCGGGATCCGCGCCGTGGCGTGCCGCTTCCCGGTGTACGAACTCCAGGGAGTCCAGGAGGTGTTCGGGTGCGCTCCAGTCGGGGGTGAAGACCACCGCTCCCGCCGCAGCGACCGCCTCCGCGACCGGGTACAGGATTTCCCGTTCATCCGCGCCGATGCCGTGCCAGAACAGCACCGCCGGGAGCGGCGCCCGGCCGCCGTGGGCGGGTCGGTGCGCGTCGACGGCCTTGCCGAGCGATGTGCGGGTGGTGGTGCGGGTCACTTCGGTTTCCACGGTCACGAGCTCCATTTCGCGTGCGCCTCTTCGTAATCTTCTCGTGCACGCCCCCCGCGTACCGGAGGGGCGGCACGACACGGGGAGTTCCATGGTCAGCCTTCACGCGTTTCTCGGCATCGCGGCCGTCGAGCTGGGGATGGTGCTCACCCCCGGGCCGAACATGATGTATCTCGTCTCCCGGTCGGTGACCCAGGGGCGCCGGGCGGGGCTGGTCTCGCTGCTCGGGGTGGCGGCCGGGTTCTTCGTCTATCTGCTGGCCGCGGTCGCCGGGATCGCGACGCTCTTCGCGCTCGTGCCGGCTGTTTACACCACCGTGAAGCTCGCCGGCGCCGGCTATCTCGCCTATCTCGCGTGGAAGGCGCTGAAGCCCGGTGGCGTCTCGGCGTTCGACCCGCGGCCGCTGCCTCCGGACAGGCCGCTGAAGCTCTTCACGATGGGGCTGGTCACCAACCTGCTGAACCCCAAGATCGCGATTCTGTTCATCTCGGTGCTGCCGCAGTTCGTCGAGCCCGGCCATGGTTCCGTCGCCCTGCAGAGCCTGCTGCTGGGGCTGACCCTGATCACCATCGCGATCACCGTCAACGGGCTCATCGCGATGTCCGCGGGGTCCATCGCCGGGTTCCTCAAGCGGCGGCCGCGCTGGCTGCGGACGCAGCGCTACTTCATGGGCACCATGCTCGCCGGCATTTCCCTGCGGGTCGCCACCGACTGAGGCGCGTACGTGGACAGAGCCGCCTCCCTTCTCCAGGGAGGCGGCTCTGTCGTTCGTGGGGGGTCAGCTCGCCGTGCGGCGGGCCTCCGTGTGGGCGGCGGCGTGGGCGAGCGTGGCCCGGCTGTTCGCGCCGAGGGCCTGGGTGATGTAGGCGCGGGCGTCCGCCAGTGTGCTGTCCGGGCCCAACGCCTCCTTCAGCGCGGCCGGGTTGAGTACGACGGTGTGCCGGGCGGTGACGTGCGCGCCGAGCTCGTCCTCGCTGAAGGTCCAGCTGCCGCTGTGGCCGAAGAGCAGCGCCGGGGCGGCCGTCTGCTTGTAGACGATCCGCTCACCGGGGAAGCAGAGCCGGATCGACTCGGTGGTGTGCGCGGAGCCGTCCTTCGTCACGGTGTCCATGCGCAGCCGCTGGACGCCCGGCTCCGGTTCGGTGAGGTCCACCTTGCCGACGTGCGGCAGGATCTCGGGCCAGAGATCGGCGCGGTCGATGAACTCGTACGCGTCCGCGGCCGCGCCCGGCATGTCGATGACGTCCTCGAAGGCGAAGACGATGTCGTCGACGGGGTGGCCGAGCTCGGCGATGCGCGCCAGTGCGGCGAGCTCCCTGGGGCTGTTGCGGTCCAGGCCCGCGTTGATCCACTCGATGTCGGCGGGGGCGTCGTCCGCCGTCTGGAACTCGTGGACCAGGAGAACCTCCGTACGCCCGTCGGGCAGCTCCCGGAAGAGCCACTCGCCGCCCATGGACGCGATCGGCGGGCGGCTGTGGTCCTGGGCGAAGGTGACGCGCAGGGCGTCGGGGTCCAGCGTGCGGCGCGAGGTCCAGTTGCGCACCTCGTCGCCCACGACGGCCCACAGCCGGAAGCGCTCGGCCCGGTCGCCCTTCTCGATGTGCCGCACATGGACGCTCGGCCCGAAGACCGCGGGCCAGCGGGTGACGTCGGCGACCAGGTCGTACAGGACCCGGGCCGGTGCGGCGACGACGGCGGTGTGCTCGGTGCGGTGAACGCGCAGGCCCGGCATGAGGCGCCCCTTCCCCAGAGTGGAATTCACTGACGCCGCCGACTATGCGGACCCGTTCTGGAGCGCGCCTGGAGAACCGCTACCGCGGCCCGGAACTCCCGTGGCGCCGCCCCTTATCCCGCGTCCAGGTTCCCTCCAGATGGCCGCCGCAGCCTGATCAGGCCGAGCACGCGGAAGACGGGGAAAGGACCGAACCACAATGTTCTGCACATACGGAGGCCGGGGATGACCCGGCGTGTAGTGATCACCGGTATCGGTGTGCGGGCTCCCGGAGGCAACGGGACGGAGGCGTTCTGGGACCTGCTCACGGCGGGGCGCACCGCGACCCGCGACATCTCCTTCTTCGACGCCTCGCCGTTCCGCTCCCGCATCGCCGGCGAGGTGGACTTCGACGCGGTGGCCGAGGGGTTCAGCCCGCGGGAGATCCGCCGGATGGACCGCGCGACGCAGTTCGCCGTGGCCTGCGCCAAGGAGGCCCTGGCCGACAGCGGCCTGGAGACCGGCGGCCTCGACCCGCACCGGATCGGCGTCACCCTGGGCAGCGCGGTCGCCTCCGCGACCAGCCTGGAGAACGAGTACCTGGTGATGTCGGACGCGGGCAAGGAGTGGCTGGTCGACCCCGGTCACCTGTCGCCGCACATGTTCGACTACCACAGCCCCGGCATCATGCCGGCCGAGGTCGCCTGGGCCATGGGCGCCGAGGGCCCGGTGACGATGGTGTCCGACGGCTGCACCTCCGGCCTGGACTCCGTCGGTTACGCGGCGCGCCTGATCCGCGAGGGCACCGTCGACACCGTCGTGGCGGGCGCCGCGGACACGCCGATCTCGCCGATCGTCGTGGCCTGTTTCGACGCGATCAAGGCGACGACCTCGCGCAACGATGATCCGGCGCATGCTTCCCGCCCGTTCGACGGCAGCCGCAACGGCTTTGTCCTGGCGGAGGGGGCGGCGATGTTCGTGCTGGAGGAGTACGAGGCCGCCAAGGCCCGTGGGGCGCACATCTACGCGGAGATCGGCGGTTACGCGACGCGCTGCAACGCGTACCACATGACCGGTCTGAAGAAGGACGGCCGTGAGATGGCCGAGGCCATCCGGGTCGCGCTCGATGAGGCCCGCCTGGACCGTACGGCGATCGACTATGTCAACGCGCACGGTTCCGGCACCAAGCAGAACGACCGGCACGAGACGGCCGCCTTCAAGCGCAGCCTCGGGCAGCACGCCTATGAGGTACCGGTCAGCTCGATCAAGTCGATGGTGGGTCACTCGCTGGGTGCGATCGGTTCCGTCGAGATCGCGGCGTCCTTGCTGGCGATCGAGCACGGGGTCATCCCGCCCACGGCCAACCTGCACACTCCCGATCCCGAATGCGACCTGGACTACGTGCCGTTGACCGCGCGCGAGCAGCGCGTGGACACCGTCCTGACGGTGGGCAGCGGCTTCGGCGGTTTCCAGAGCGCGATGGTCCTGCACCGCCCGGAGGTAGCGGCATGAGCCAGGCGACGGTCATCACCGGAATCGCGGTCGTGGCACCCAACGGACTGGGCGCCGAGGCGTACTGGAAGGCCCTGCTCGCGGGCGGGAACGGCATCGCCGAGATCTCCCGCTTCGACGCCTCCCGCTACGCCTCGAAGCTCGCCGGAGAGATCCGCGGCTTCGACGCCAAGGAGCACCTGCCCGGCCGGCTGCTGCCGCAGACCGACGTCTCCACCCGCTACGGGCTGGTGGCGGCGGACTGGGCGCTCGCCGACGCGGGCGTGGACGCGGAGACCCTGACCGACTACGACAAGGGCGTCGTCACCTCCAACTCCCAGGGCGGGTTCGAGTTCACCCACCGCGAGTTCCAGAAGCTGTGGAGCCAGGGGCCGGAGTTCGTCAGCGTCTATGAGTCGTTCGCCTGGTTCTACGCGGTGAACACCGGCCAGATCTCCATCCGCAACACCATGCGCGGTCCCGGCGCCGCGCTCGTCGGCGAGCAGGCCGGCGGCCTGGACGCGCTCGGCCACGCGCGCCGCACGGTCCGCTCCGGCACCAAGCTGGTGCTCTCCGGCGGCATCGACTCGGCCTTCGACCCGTGGGGCTGGGCCGCGCAGCTGTCGAGCGGCCGGGTGAGCACGGTCGCCGACCCGCGCCGCGCCTTCCTGCCCTTCGACGCCGACGCCAGTGGCTATGTGCCGGGCGAGGGCGGCGCGATGCTGATTCTGGAGGACGCCGCCTCCGCCCGTGAGCGCGGCGCCGGGCAGATCTACGGCGAGCTCGCCGGCTACGCCTCCACATTCGACCCGAAGCCCGGCTCCGGACGGCCGTCCGGGCTGCGCCGCGCGGCCGAACTCGCCCTGGCCGACGCGGGCCTCGCGCCCGGCGACATCGACGTCGTCTTCGCCGACGCCTCCGGCGTCCCGGAGCTCGACCGCGACGAGGCCGCCGCGATCCGCGGGATCTTCGGCGCGGGCGGCGTGCCCGTCACGGCCCCGAAGTCGCTCACGGGCCGCATGTACGCGGGCGGCGGCCCGGCGGACGTGGTCGCGGCCCTGCTGGCCTTCCGCGACCAGGTCATCCCGCACACCGCGCACGTCACCCGGGTGCCCGAGGAGTACGGCCTCGACGTGGTGCGGGACGCGCCGCGCGACGTCCCGGTCAAGGCTGCCCTGGTGCTCGCCCGCGGCCGCTGGGGCTTCAACTCCGCGGTCGTCGTGACCCGCCCCTCCTCCTGATCATCCGGCTCCCCAGACAAGGAAGTTGATCACCATGGCATCCCTCACCTTCTCCGACCTGTTCCGCATCCTCACCGAGTGCGCCGGGGCCGACGACACCACCGCCGTGTCGGAGGACAGCCTGGACAGCACCTTCGAGGACCTGGGCTACGACTCCCTCGCCCTGATGGAGAGCGCCGCCCGGATCAAGCAGGAGTACGGCGTCGACCTCTCCGACGACGCGCTCTACGAGATCGAGACGCCGCGCGCGCTCCTCGAGCTGATCAACGGGACCCCCGTGGCCGCCTGACGGCCTCACGCGGACAGCGGAGAGCGCCCCGCCCGGATCCTTCCGGGCGGGGCGCTCTCGTACGTGGCGGAGCGCGCCGCGTGAAGCGCGCCTGCGCGAGGCTCAGCCGACGCCCGAGACCTCCAGTGCCTCCGCCGCCAGGCGCAGGATGCGCAGCCTGCCGTCGTGGTCCGTGCGCGCCGGGGAGAGCATGATGCCCAGCGTCGTCACCCCGGCCCCGGCGAACTCCCGCATCCGCGTGGCGACCCGGGACACCGGGCCGGCCATGGCCGTGCGGTCGATGAAGCCCAGCGGCACCGCCCGCGCGGCCCCGGCCCGGTCGCCCGCCGCCAGCCGCTCCGCGAAGTGCTCCATCTCCGCCTCGTATCCCATGCGGCGCGCGAGCGAGCAGTAGAAGTTGGTGGCCGGGTCGCCGATGCCGAGCATGTAGACGTAGTGGTCGCGGAGCTGGTCCACGGCCGCCTCGACGTCGTCGGCGAAGGCCGTCGGCAGGCTGGGCAGGACGTCGAAGCCCGTCATGTCCCGGCCCGCGCGCTCCCGGCCCGCCCGGATCCCGGCGACCGCCTCGGCGACGGCCTCCGGGGAGGTGAACACCCCGATCCAGCCGTCGGCGATCTCCCCGGCCAGCTTCAGGGAGCCCGCGCCCACCGCCGCGAGGTAGACCGGGATGTGCGGCCGCGGGAGTTCCGTGGTGATGTGCAGCGGGGCGCCGGTGCGGCCCGCCGCGGGCAGCCGGAAGTGCTCCCCCTCGTAGCGCAGGGGTTCGCCGCGCAGGGCCTGGCGCACGACGTCCACGTATTCGCGGGTGCGCGCCAGCGGCTTGTCGAAGGGGACGCCGTACCAGCCGTCCGAGACATCGGGGTTGGACACCCCGAGGCCGAGCCGGAACCGGCCGCCGCTGAGCGCGTCGAGCGTGGCCGCCGTCAGCGCGGCCAGGCCCGGCGGGCGGGCGGGGATCTGCATGATCCCCGAGGCGAGGCCGATGCGGCGGGTGCGGCCGGCGGCCAGACCCAGCACGCTCACGGCGTCGTTGCGGTAGCCCTCGCCGGACAACACCACGCTGTAGTCGAGCTCTTCGGCGGCGTGCGCCAGCTCGCCCGCCCCTTGATAGACCAGATTTGCCGCGAGTCGCACCGAGAACAGCCTCCGTAGCTTGCCGTGAGCCCTCTGTGAGCCCTCCGTGAGCAGGGTGCTGTGAGCCTGCGGCACCCGGCTGTATCCCCGATGGACATTTCCTGGAGCCGCGCGGCGCGGCCGCCGTGGGCGTCTGGAGGGAATCTCCAGATGGGCTGAACACAGTGAGGGGCGATCGTCAGCCCAAGGAGAGGAACGTCGGTATGGCCGACTTGTCGGGAAAGAGGGCCCTGGTCACCGCGGCGTCGCGGGGCATCGGCCGGGGCATCGCGCTGCGGCTGGCCGCGGCCGGTGCCCGGGTCGCCGTGAACTACAGGGAGAACGCCGAGGCCGCCCAGGAGGTGGTCGACGAGATCGTCCGCGGCGGGGGCGACGCCTTCGCGGTCCGCGCGGAGATCGGCGGCCGGGCCGAGGCCGAGCGGCTCTTCGCGCGGGTGCTGGAGGAGTTCGGCGGCCTGGACATCCTGGTCAACAACGCCGGTGTGCAGGGCATGGGGCCGGTCGCCGAGGTGACCGAGGAGTTCCTCGACCGCGCCGTCGACGTCAACGTCAAGGGGACCTTCCACGCCTTCCAGCAGGCCGCGCGGCACCTCGCCGACGGCGGCAGGATCATCAGCGTCTCCACCGCCTTCACCCGCTCCCTGACGCCGGGCGCCGGTGTCTACGCGGCCACCAAGGGCGCGGTCGAGCAGCTCACCAGGACCCTCTCCCAGGAGCTGGCCGGGCGGCGGATCACGGTCAACGCCGTGCTGCCGGGGATCGTCGAGACCGACGCGACGGCCCCGCTGCGCGAGCGCTTCGCGGCCATCGCCGAGGCCACCCCGCTGGGCCGGATCGGGCAGCCGGAGGACGTCGCCGGGATCGTCGCCTTCCTCGCCGGCGAGGACGCCCGCTGGATCACGGGCCAGAGCATCGCGGCGGCGGGGGGCCGGGTATGAGCGCGTCACCGAGACCGAACCCCGGTGTGCCGGACGGCGGTTCGCGGCTTCCCTCGCTCACCGGGCTGCGCTTCGTCGCCGCCGTCCTCGTCTTCTGCTACCACCTCTCGCGCGAGGCGCCGTTCGCCTCGCCGGGCGCGGACAAGTGGCTGACGGACGTCTTCGGCAAGGCCGGTTCCATCGGCGTCAGCTTCTTCTTCATCCTGAGCGGCTTCATCCTGACGTGGACCGCGAAGCCGGGGGAGCCGCTGCGGCGGTTCTGGACCCGCCGGATCGCCAAGATCTACCCCAACCACGTGGCGACCTGGGTGCTCGCGCTCGTCCTCATCCTCTGGGCCGGGCGTCCGCTGCACGCGGGCACCGCGGTGGCGAACCTCTTCCTGGTGCACTCCTGGGTGCCGTGGATGGACGTCGCCTGGAGCATGAACGATGTCAGCTGGACGCTCGCCTGCGAGCTGCTCTTCTACCTCTGCTTCCCGCTCCTGCACCGCTGGGTGGGCCGGATCCGCGAGAACCTGCTGTGGGCCGCGGCGGGCGCCGTGGCCGCGGTCGCCTTCTGCGTCCCCGCGATCGCCGGAACGCTGCCTTCCACGCCGGACTTCGGGGGCATCTCCGCCTGGCAGGTCTGGTTCGCCTACATGCTCCCGCCGGTGCGTGCCCTGGACTTCGTCCTCGGCATCGTGATGGCGCGCGTCGTGCTCTCGGGCCGGTGGATCCGGCTGCCCGTCGTGCCCGCCGCCCTGCTGGTGATCGCCGGCTGGTACCTCGCCACGGAGCTGCCCCGCGCGTACGGCTTCGCGGCCGCCACCCTCGTACCGCTGGCCCTGCTGATCCCGGCCGTCGCCACGTCGGACCTGGAGGGCACCCCGTCCCCGCTGCGCGGCCGGGCCGCGATGTGGCTGGGGGAGATCTCGTTCGCCTTCTACCTCATCCACCGGCTGGTGCTGGTCTACGGGCACCAGGCGTTCGGCCCGCGGCACACCTGGCCGATGGCGCAGGCCCTCGGTCTGGTGGCGGTCGCGCTGGTGCTGTCGGTGCTGCTCGCCTGGGCGCTGCACCAGGCCGTGGAACAGCCGGTGATGCGCCTGGTGCGCGAGAGGGAGCGGGCGCGCGCGGAGCGGACGCGGCCGGTCGAGGCCGTCGTGCCCACCGGGTGAACTGCCCTTGTCTCCTCACGCCGATGGGCGGCCGCGTCCTGTGACACGGCCGCCCATCGGCGTTCCACGGTTCAGCGGAACCGGGTCACGCTCGGCTTCGTCCGGACCGGCCGGATCTTCGGGTAGCTGATGTGGTGCCGGGCCGCCAGCGCGACCACGTCCTCCCAGGCGGGCTTGACGTCCCCGCCCTGGAGCTCGGCCAGTTCCTCGAACATCGTCTCCGCGCCGCCGGGGGTGACGTAGCAGAGCATCGTGCCGGGCTCGTCGCTGATGTTGCGGAAGCCGTGGCCGGTGCCCCGGGGCCCGTAGAGGACGGTGCCGGGGCCGGCCGTGTGGACGGTGTCGCCGAGCTGGAACTCGTAGAGCCCGCTGGTGACGTAGAACGTCTCGTCCTCGTGGTCGTGCAGGTGCAGCGGCGGGCCGCCGCCGGGCGGAGTGGTGAACTCCATGAGGGAGAACAGTCCCCCGGTGTCCGTGCCGCGGAGCAGGAACCTGCCCTGTTCCACGGCCCAGCGGACGGGTTCGACCTCGTCCCGGACGACGATCTTTCCTGGAGTGACGGTCACGGCACTTCCCTGTTCTGACGGTGGGTCGGGTGTACTGCCGCGGGACCGGGACGAGGCGGGGTCGCTCTTCTCGTCCGTCAGGCCGCGGTCTTGGCCGCCGGCCGGTCCGCCGCCTGCCCCGCGGCCTGCCGCGCGCCGCGGTCCGCGGTCAGCCGCGGCAGCAGGGCGAAGAGGACGACGAGGACGGCGCAGAGGCCGAAGGTGATCCACAGGACGCTGCGCGAGGCGTGCGCGTAGTCGGCCAGGCCGTGGCCCGAGCCGAGCGTCGTGAAGTAGACGGCGCCGAGCGCGGCGATGCCGGTGGCGCCGGAGAACTGCTGGGTGGTGGTGAGCACGCCGGAGGCGATGCCCATCTGGTGCGGGCGCACCCCGGCCAGGACGGTGCCGATCAGCGACGGCAGGACGAAGCCGAAGCCCAGGCCGACCAGGCACAGCGGGCCCATGACATAGCCGATGGTGAGGTCGGCGCCGAGCGACTGCGCCTCCAGGGCCAGCGCCAGCATGCCGAGGCCGACGATGCCGCTGCCGAAGGCCAGCGCCTTGTTCTTGTACTTGGCGATGAACGGACGTCCGTAGATGGACGACAGCATCGACAGCACGGCGAACGGCCCGAAGGCGAGGCCCGCTTCGCTCGCGCTCAGCCCGAGGCCGGACTGGAGCAGCAGGGTGGTGGAGAACATGAAGCTGCTGAACGTGGCCATGAAGGCGACGTTGATGATCAGGCCGACGCTGAACGTACGGCTGTGGAACAGGCTCAGGTCGAGCAGCGGCTGGCCGCCCTTACGGCTGAGCCTGCCCTCGTACATCAGCGTGAGGACCATGGCGGGGACCGAGGCCACCAGCGAGATCCAGGCCCAGAGCGGCCAGCCCTCCGTACGGCCGATGATCAGCGGGGCGAGCGCGAGGCCGAGGGCCAGGGAGATGCCCACGACGCCGGCCGGGTCGAGCTTCGGCCGCTTCTCGGCGCGGGTGCGGGGGAGCAGGCGGGCCGCGAAGGCGAGGGCGGCGATGCCCACCGGGACGTTGACCAGGAAGATCGGCCGCCAGGCCCAGCCGAAGAGGTTCCCGGCGATCAGCAGGCCGCCGAGCACCTGGCCCGCGACGCCGCCGAGGCCGTACATGACGCCGAGCCAGGAGAGTGCCTTGGGCCGTTCCGACTGGTCGAAGACGGCCTGGATCAGGGAGATGCCCTGGGGTGCCATGGCGGCGGCGGTGATGCCCTGGAGCAGGCGGGCGATCACGAGCTGGGTGGGCGTCTGCGCGATGCCGCACAGCAGCGAGGCGATGGTGAAGGTGCCCATGCCGAACAGGAACATGGTGCGGTAGCCGAAGATGTCCCCGAGCCGGCCGCCGGTGACCAGGCCCGCCGCGTAGGCGAAGGCGTAACCACCGATCACCAGCTCCAGCGCGGCCTGCCCGGCGTGGAGGTCTTCCTGGAGCGAGGGCGCGGCGACGTTGACGACGTTGAAGTCGAACGACGCCATGAAGGTCGCCGAGAGGATGACCGGCAGGATCAGCCACCGGCGTGGGTCTGGGGTGGTCACAGCGTCTCCATGAGTTCGAGCGGCGAGTTCGGTGCGGCGAGTTCGACGCGGGTCCGACGGAACTTCGGGTTCGATGAACTTCGAAGTGTTCGTCGTGGATCATATGGTTCGATGGATAGCGAACTCAAGGGATGCGGAACTAGGATCGAGGCATGAGCGACATGGCATTCCATCCGAAAGCCGCCGATACGACCCTGCTCCGGATCCTCCAGGCGCTGGCCGATCCGGTGCGCCTGACGACCGTGCGCTCGCTCGGGCTGAAGGACGGGGTCTCCTGCTCCGTGGTGCAGGCCGAGGCGGGGCTGACGATCGGCAAGTCGACCATGTCGCACCACCTGAAGATCCTTCGCGAGGCCGGGGTCATCTCGATCAGCCTGGAGGGGTCCCGCCGGCTGCTGCACCTGCGGCGGGCGGACCTCGACGGGCGCTTCCCCGGCCTCCTCGACGCGGTGCTGGCCCCTCAGGAGGAGGCGGTCGGCGCCGCGTGACCGGGGTTCCCCCCGGACCCCGGTCACGCGCCCGCCGGACGGACTCGGTTTTCACCCCCGACGAGTCCGTCCGGCGGTCGCGGACAACTTCGCGACGGAGCTCGGTGGCCGGGTGCGGGTCGTCCTGTTCCGCACCACCGCCGCGCGGTGGTGTCCTCAAGCACCCCCGGACGGGCTGAATGTGGCTGGTGTGCCACGCGTTCCAGCCCGTTCCCTACTCCGGCGACCCCACCGCGTCCAACGCCAGTCCCGCGAACGCCCGTGCCGCAGGCTCGAATTGGAGGACCGTGTGGCCCGCCGCCGTGTTCACGTCGCGCCAGAAGCGCTGGAACGGCGCGCTGTCCGACTGTGAGCGCGTCCCCGCGAGCGGGGTGAGGCGGTTGACCGCGCCGGCCAGCATGTCCACCGCCAGCGCGTGGTCCAGCGAGGTGCGGGCGAGGGCGCGCTCGTCGATCGCGCCGGCGTCCGCGACCGCCGCCGCCCGGCGCAGCAGGAGTTCCGCCGCGTCGATCTCGCCCGCCGTCCTGGCCAGGGCCAGTTCGGCCGCCGCCTCGCTCGTGCCGGAGACGCGGTGCCCCGGCGCGCCCGCCGCGCGCCGCCCCGCGAGCGCCGCGGAGAACTCCCGCAGCGCCCCCTTGGCCGCGCCCAGCACCGGACCGGCGAAGGACAGCGCGCTCACCGCCTTCAGCGGCACGGCGGAGGCCGCGGGCAGCGGTGCGTCGGAGCGCCCCGCCAGCAGGTCGGCCCGCGCGAAGGAGAACCCGTACGGGACGAACACGTCCGCCAGGCGCAGGCTGTCGCTGCCCGTGCCCCGCATCCCGACCGGGAACCACGTGTCCACGATCTCGTGGGCGGAGCGCGGCACCAGCAGGAAGCGCACCTCCCGGCCGCCGCCGGGGACCGGCACCGGGCAGCAGACGAGGGCCCACTCGGCGAAGTGCACCCCGCTGAGGTACGGCCACAGGCCGCTGACGCGCCAGCCGCCGTCCACCTCGCGCGCCTCGCCGCCCGGGACGAGCGCGCAGGCGATGAACGTGTCCGGGCCCGTGCCCCAGACGGCGCGCTGGCCTTCCTCCGGGAGGAAGGCGGCCATCCGGCCCAGTGAGGCGGCGATGGACGCCACCCACGCGGCGGAGGCGTCGCCTTCGGCCACGGCGGCGGTCGCCAGCAGGGAATCGGTGACGTTCCCCTCCGTACCGCCCCAGCGGGCGGGCACGAAGTGCCGGGCGAAGCCCGCCCCGACGATCGCCCGCGCCACCTCCGGTACGAGCCGGCGGCCCGCCTCCGAGGCGGCCGCGTGGGCGGCGGCGACATCCGCCACGTCCCGGGCGGCCTTCACCAACGCGCTCCCGGTCATAGGGGAACCTCCATCTGTGGAAAAGTGAACTGGAAGGGCGATCCGGCCCGTCGGGCCCCTGGGCGGCGCCCGGGGCGGCTACTTCGGGTACTTCGGGAAGCGCGCCAGCGCGTCCAGCACGGCGTTCTGCTTCGCGTCCCGGTCGGAGGCCAGCTCCGCGTACGAGCGGCTGCCGAAGTCCTCCTCGGCGGCCGTGCTCAGGGCGTCGATCGTCGCGTCGTCCATGCGCGGCCGTCCCAGCTCCCGCCAGCTCTGCTCCAGGCCGCCGCCGCGCCGGGTGAGCCACTGACGCAGGCCGCCCTCCCCGCCGCCCAGGTGGAACGCCTGGAACGGGCCGATCACCGACCAGCGCAGCCCGACCGACTGCGTGACGATCTCGTCCAGTTCGGAAACGCTGACCACGCCCTCGCGGACCAGGTGGATGCTCTCCTGGAGCAGCGCGGACTGGAGCCGGTTGGCGACGAAGCGGGTGATCGGCTTGCGCAGGACCACGGGCGTCTTGCCCACGGACCGGAAGAACTCCACGGCCTCGGCCACGGCCTCCGGCGTCGTGGCATCGCCGCCCACGATCTCCACCAGCGGCACCAGGTGCGGGGGGTTGAGCGGGTGCCCGACGACCAGCCGGCCGCGGTCGGGCATCAGGGCCCCCATCTCGTCGGCCAGCAGCGTGGAAGACGAGGACAGGAACAGGGTGTCCGCGGGCGCGGCCGCGCCGATCCGCGCGAACAGCTCCTGCTTGAGCGCGAGGTCCTCCGGGGTGTTCTCCACCACCACGGCGGCGTCCCGCACCGCGCGCTCCATGTCGGGCTCGAACTCCAGGAGTTCCATGAGCTCCCGGGGGTCCGCCCCGCCGTGCGGGAGCGTGGGCGCGAAGAGCTCGACGCCCTTCGCCACCACGTCCGGCGCGTCGGGGCGGCGGCTGTTGACCCGCACCCGTCTGCCGTGCGCCAGGAACAGGGTGATCCAGCTCAGGCCGATGGTCCCGGCCCCGATGACGGTCACCGGCCGCACCGGTGTCTCCTCCGACATGCCTTACCGCCTCTCCCGCGACCGCGCGCGGATCAGTAGTTGCCGAGCCCGCCGCAGACGTTGAGCGCCTGCGCGGTGACCGCGGCGGCGTCGTCGCTCACGAGGTACTCGACCATCGCCGCGACCTCGCGGGGCTCGACGTAACGGCCCAGCGGCACCCGGGTGGTGATCCGCCCGTGCGTCTCCTCCTCGCTCACGCCCCAGATGGAGGCGTAGTGCTCGCGCACCCGCTCGGCCATCGGCGTCTCCACGAAGCCGGGGCAGACGGCGTTGACCGTGATGCCCGTACGGGCCAGCTCCAGGCCGAGGGCCTTGGTGAAGCCGACGACGCCGTGCTTGGAGGCGGAGTACGGGGCGGCGTGCACGACGCCCTGCTTGCCGCCGGTGGAGGCGATGCTGATGATCCGGCCGCGGTCCTTGTCGAGCATGCCGCCCGTCGTCAGGACCTCCTTGGTCATCAGGAAGACGCTGTTGAGGTTGGTGTTGATGACGTCGAGCCACAGCTCGTCGGGGATCTCGGCGGTCGCGCCGCCGCCGCTGCGGCCGGCGTTGTTGACCAGGATGTCCACCGTGCCGAAGCGCTCGACGGCCGCCGCGACGAAGCCGCGGATCTCCTCGGGGCGGCTGACGTCGCACGTCACGCCGTCGACCTCGAAACCCTTGCCCCGCAGCTCCGCGACGGTCTCCTTGAGGCGGTCGTCCTGGCGGGCGCAGATGAACACGCGCGCGCCGAGGCCGGCCAGCCGCTCGGTGATCTCCAAACCGATCCCGCTCGTGGCACCGGTGACCAACGCGACGGGGCCCGCAGCCTGGCTCATATGTCTTCCCTTGCTCGTGCCGTGAAGTGACGCGCCGATCCTCGGGCGGCCGCCTCCACGAGGTATGGAGATTTCCTGGAGAGCGCGCGCCTGGAGACCGGCTCCAGACGGCCTCCAGAGCCGGGCGGAAGCGTGGCCACGGACACCCGAACGTCACGCAGCGCCAGAGGAGAGTCATGGCCGGGCAGACCGTCACCGCGGAGCTCTACGCCGAGGTACAGCATTTCTACGCACGTCAGATGCAGGCGCTCGACAACCGCGTCTTCAAGGCGTACGCGGACTCGTTCACCGAGGACGGCACCTTCCAGCACACGCCCGGCACCGAGCCCGCCCGCACCCGCGCGGGCATCAAGGCCGAACTGGAGCGCTTCCACGAGCAGTACCGGAGCGACCCCGTGCAGAAGCGGCACTACTTCAACCAGATCGTGCTGGACGCGAACCCGGACGGCACGCTGACGTCCACCGTCTACGCGCTGGTCCTGCGCACCCGCCCCGGCGCCGACCGGCCGGAGGTCTGGCCGAGCTGCGTGGTGCACGACGTGCTCGTCCGCGACGCGGAGGGCATCCTCATCAAGTCCCGGCACATCGACTACGACCAGCAGATCTGACGGCGCGTCATGTGCGATGAGGGCGGCCCGTCCGCTTACGCCGAGGAGGCTCTGCGCGCCGTGCTGCGCGCCGCCCACGAGGGCGGCGGGGCCCTGCCGCCCGGCTCCCAGGCCACGCGGAACGCCGTCTGCGGCGCCGTCGCCGACATCTGGACCGCGGGCCGCGTGCTCGCCGCCCGCGGGCCCGACGCGCCGACCGCCCGCCACCTGCTGCCGCGCGTCCTGCTCTCCGGCACGGAGGGCCTGGCGGTCGTGCTCGGCACACGGCTCCATGGGCAGGACGCGTCGGCCCTGCGGTACGGGGAGTGCGTACGGGCGCTGACGCGGGCGGCCCGGCGGGCGGACCCCCGCCTCGCGGCGCGCGTGGCCTCGGCGCTGCCGGGCGTCGCCGACGGGGACGACCGGCTCGCGCGCCCGCTCACCGGGGTCCGGGCGTCGGCTCTGCCGGCGGTGCTCGGGCCTGTGGTCGCTGTGCTGGAGGCGGAGCGGCTGGAGTTGGCGCAAGGGTGCGGCGGCCTTGTCGAGGGCGGCGGTTCTGCCTCGCTCCTCGGTGGAGAGCGCGTCTCCGTGCTCGTGGAGCGGTACGTGTTGCTGAGCGCGGCGGCTGACTGTCTCGACGGGTGGCGTCACCGTAAGGCGGGCGCCGGGACGCTCACGGGGGATCGGGCGCGGTTGGTGGGGGCCCTGTCGAGGATCGCGGGGCGGTTGGGTCTGGGCGGGGGCCCCGCTTCGGGCTGGCGCGAGGTGGTGTTCGCGGGGGCGGTGGCTGAGCGGGTGTTCTTGGCGGTGTCATGAGGGGTGGAGGCGCCTGCGGCCCCCTTCCCGGCTGCGTCTGATGTGCGGCTCCGCCGCGTGGGGGGCGCCGCCCCACACCCCGATCTGCGGGCCGGTTCGCCGCCTGCGCCGGGAGCGGCCTGCGGGCGCGTCCTCAATCGCCGGACGGGCTGAATGCGAACCCTGAAGCGGATACCTCCCGCACGTGCCCTCCGGTGGGAGGGGGTGGGGCTGGAGGGTGGGGTTCTGGAACGCGGTGCGTTTTCAGGGTGCTCAGTGCGCGTGACCCGCAGCGCACCGCGTTCCAGGTCCCCAGCCCGGAAGACCCACCCCCGGCACCCACCACAACCCAGCCCGGCCGGCGCTTGAGGCCACCCGAACCGCAACCACAACAAACTCGCACCCGGCACCCCACCGAAAGCACAACGGACCCGCAGAAGACAACGGCGAACCCAGCGGCATCAGCGCCCCACAGAAACCGGCCCCTCCCAAGGCGTGAACGCCCCGCGATGGTAAAGCACAGGCCGCCGAGGCAGCACCCGAGCCTCCTCCACCCGCCCCAGCACGATCCAGTGATCCCCGGCCTCGATCACCGAGGTCACCACGCACTCCGCATGGGCGAGCGCCACATCCGACAGCACCGGCGCGCCCAGCGCGGCCGCCGAGGGATGCCAGGAAACCGCGTCGAACTTCCGCGAGGTACGGGTGGCGAAGGTCTTCGCCGTCTCCTGGCCGCCGTCGGCGAGGACGTTGACGACGAAGCCGCGGCCCGGTTCGAGGGAGGGCAGGGTCTGGGACTTCTTGTCGACGCAGACGAGGAGCAGGGGCGGCGTCACGGACACCGAGCAGACGGTGTTGCAGGTGAAGCCGCGGGGTTCGCCGTCGGCGTCCCGTACGGTGACGACCGACACGGCGGCGGGACAGGAACCAAAGAAGTCCCGGAAGGTGTCCGGACCCACTGGCATTCGGTGCCTCCACGATCCCGACCGGGCGCTTCCCGGTGTCTGGTAGGGAGCCTCTCCCGGGCGTCTGGACCTTTCCTGGAACACGGCTGGAGCCATGGGCCGCACGGTTCCAGCCGTGTTCCAGGGCGGCTGTAGGCGGCGATCCCATGCTCAACTCGTAACGCCCCGCGCACCGTTGAGGAAAGGCTGACATGAGCGCCGTCGAGCAGCAGACGATCTCACCGCCTCCCGCGGCGGCCGCTCCGCAGTTGCGGGAGCGGGCCGCGGAGCTGGCCGGACTGCGGGACGCGGTCCTGGCCGGGCCGAGTGCGCGGGCCACCGAGGCGCAGCATGCCAAGGGCAAGCTGACCGCCCGCGAGCGCATCGACCTCCTCTTCGACGAGGGCACGTTCACCGAGGTGGAGCCCTTCCGCCGGCACCGGGCCACCGGCTTCGGGCTGGAGGACAAGCGGCCGCACACCGACGGTGTGGTGACCGGCTGGGGCAAGGTCCACGACCGTACGGTCTTCGTCTACGCCCATGACTTCCGGATCTTCGGCGGCGCCCTGGGCGAGGCCCACGCCCAGAAGATCCACAAGCTGATGGACCTCGCGGAGGCGGCGGGCGCGCCGATCGTCGGGCTGTGCGACGGCGCCGGGGCCCGGATCCAGGAGGGCGTCACGGCGCTCGCGGGCTACGGCGGGATCTTCCAGCGCAACGTCCGCAATTCCGGGGTCATCCCGCAGATCAGCGTGATCCTCGGGCCCTGCGCGGGCGGCGCGGCCTATTCGCCCGCGCTCACCGACTTCGTCTTCATGGTGCGCGGCACCTCGCAGATGTTCATCACCGGCCCGGACGTCGTCCAGGCCGTCACCGGCGAGGTGATCACCCAGGACGAGCTGGGCGGCGCCGACGCCCACGCCGCGCTCTCGGGCGTCTCCGGCTTCGCGTACGACGACGAGGAGAGCTGCCTCGCCGACGTGCGGTTCCTGCTCTCCCTGCTGCCGCAGAACAACCGGGAGCAGCCGCCGTCCCAGCCCACCGAGGACACCCCCGGCCGGCGCACCGAGGCACTGCTCGACCTGGTGCCCGCGGACCCCAACCGCTCCTACGACATGCGCAAGGTGATCGAGGAGGTCGTCGACGACGGCGAGTTCTTCGAGGTCCACGAGCGCTGGGCGGCCAATGTGGTGTGCGCGCTGGCGCGGCTGGACGGCCATGTCGTCGGGATCGTCGCCAACCAGCCCGCCTCGCTGGCCGGGGTGCTCGACATCCACGCCTCGGAGAAGGCCGCGCGCTTCGTGCAGACCTGCGACGCGTTCAACATCCCGCTGGTGACGCTGGTGGACGTGCCGGGCTTCCTGCCCGGCGTGGACCAAGAGCACGGCGGCATCATCCGGCACGGCGCGAAGCTGCTCTACGCGTACTGCAACGCCACCGTGCCGCGCATCCAGCTCATCATGCGCAAGGCGTACGGCGGCGCGTACATCGTGATGGACTCGCGCTCCATCGGTACGGACATCTCGCTGGCCTGGCCCTCGAACGAGATCGCCGTGATGGGCGCCGAGGGCGCGGCCAACGTCATCTTCCGCAGGGAGATCGCGGCCGCCGAGGACCCGGACGCGCGCCGCGCGCAGCTGGTCAAGGAGTACAAGTCCGAGCTGATGCACCCCTATTACGCGGCGGAGCGCGGGCTGGTGGACGACGTCATCGACCCGGCCGAGACCCGGATCAGGCTGATCGGGGCGCTGGAGATGCTGCGTGCGAAGTCGGCGCCGCTGCCCAGCCGCAAGCACGGGAACCAGCCGCAGTGAGCGGCGGCGAGAGCGTCATCCGGGTGGTGCGGGGGAATCCGGACGCGGCGGAGCTGGCGGCCGTGGTGGCCCTGGTGCTGGCCGCGGGTGCGGGCCCGGGCGCACCCGCCGCGGGCCCGGCGCGGCACATCACACCGTGGGCCCGGCCCGCGGGCGCGGCCATGGGCTGGTCCGCGCGGCCGGCCCCGGCCTGGCGCCCGGCCCTCTGAATCCTCTCTGTCGTCTGAAAGGTCGAAACAGCTCGTGCGCAAGGTGCTCATCGCCAACCGTGGCGAAATCGCTGTCCGCGTCGCTCGTGCATGCCGGGACGCCGGGATCGGAAGTGTGGCGGTCTAC